>CBFGZZ010000319.1:0-10481 GCA_965653385.1 uncultured Streptomyces sp.
CCCTTCCCCCCCGTCGGGCGTGGTTGGACGTGGCCCCTTCTGGGCGGTGGGCGGGTCTGGGGCGCCAGCCCCTGTGGGGTCGAAGGGGCGGAGTCCCTGGGGATGAGATGGGTAGGGGCGGCGGGGCGAGGGAGTCGGGGTTAGTTGGAGGGGTGGGGGGTGGAGCCGTAGGCCGTCAGGAAGCGGTCTCGGAAGGAGCTCATTTTCCAGACGGGGGCCTTGGGGGCGGGCTGGAGGCCGTCCGTCCAGTTCCAGTCGGTGATCTTGTCCAGGACCTTCGGGTCCTTGGCGACGATGGAGATCGGGACGTCTCGGCTGGCGTTGGTGCCGCTGACGCGGGAGATCGGCTGGTGGTCGCCGAGGAAGACGAGGACGGTGTCGTCGGTGCCGTAGCGCTCCAGCCACTGGGTGAGGCTCGTGACCGAGTACGAGATCGACTTGCCGTACTCCTGCTTGGAGCGCGTGGAGTCGGAGATGATGTCCGCCGGTTCGGTGCCGGACCGCTGGATCGGCTTGAAGAGGGAACCGTCGCCGAGGTCGTTCCAGTCGACCATCTCGGGGATCGGGGCCCATGGTTGGTGGCTGGAGGTCAGGATGATCTCCGCCATGAGGGGCTGGTCGCGTTTCTTGCTGTGGACCTGGCGCTGGAAAGCCTCAAGGGCGTACTGGTCGGGCATCGTGGACCAGCTGAACTTCGGCCCCTTGTAGCCGAGTTGGAAGGCGTTGTAGACCCTGTCGAGGCCGTAGTACTCCTGTTCCGGCCAGCCCTTCTGTACGCCGGGCATCACGCCGACCGTGTCCCAGGCGCCGGTCTTCTGGAAGGCCTTGGTGAGGCTGAGGTGGTCGCTGGCCATGACGGTGCGGTAACGCTGCTGGTTGTCGATCCATAGCCCGGAGAGGGTGGAGGAGTGGCCCAGCCAGCTGCTGCCGCCGTACGTCGCCGAGGTGAGCCAACCGCTCTTGGCGTGGAAGCCGGCGTCCGCGAGGGCCTTGGTGCTGGTGTCGAGGGTGCTGGTGACGCCGGGGGCGATCAGGGGGTCTTCGAGGGCGCTGCGGCCGTAGCTCTCTATGAAGGTGAACAGGACGTCCTTGCCGCGCAGGTCCGGAACCAGTTGGGCGGGGGGCGTGTTGCCGAAGGTGTCCGACCTGGCGTCCTTCGCGAACGCCGCCTCGTCGCGGAGGGTGTCCATCGCGCGGCGGGCGTGGACCTTGATGACGCCGGCGGTGTGGTCCGCGGCGAGTGGTACGCCGGCGATCTGGAGGCCGAAGGCCGTGCAGGTGATCCAGATGGTGCCGGCGATCAGGGCGCCCTTGGAGGCGGTGGTCTTGTGGCGGGCGAGGGTGTTGGCGATGCGGATGGTGGCCAGGGCGACGAGGGTGATGAGGAGTACGGCGAGGAGGATCACGCCGATGGTGAGGAGGGTGGTGGTCGTGCCGCCGAGGGAGTCCTTCAGGTAGGACTGGGCGTCGTCCAGGAGTTCCCAGTCCAGGACGATGTTGAAGTGGCGGCCCAGGTATTCGTTGTAGCCGATGTCGAGGATGTTCAGGGCGGTGAGGGCGCCGAGGCCGGCGCCGGAGATCGCTGCGGTGATGAGGCGGGGGCGGCGGGGGAGGCTGAGGAGTAGGGCGGCTCCGATGACGGCCTCTGCGGGGAGGCGCAGGAACTCCGTCGCCTTGAGGTTGCCGAGGGTGTTCGGCAGTTGCAGGCAGATGTGGATGAGGGCGGCGGAGAGGGCCGTGAGGGTCCAGCGGAGGTAGCGGGCAGGCCTGGGCGGCCTGTCGGCCTCGGCTTCGCCTTCGGCCGAGTCGTTCCCACCCGCACCACCCGTGCGGCTTTCGTCGTCGGGTGCGGGTGGCCCCGGTGCGGCGCCCTCGCCGTCGGCGGCCGCGGGTCCGTGGGTGGCGGCCGCCGTTGCGGCCTTGCTGGTGGGCTGCGCTGACTCGGCAGTGGACGGCGCGGCCTCGTCGGTCGGCGGCACGGCCTCGGCGGTCAGCGGCGGGGGCTCCTCGTTCAGCAGGGAGGCTGCTCCGTCGGTCGGCTCCGCGACTCCATCACCCGGGCCACCGGCCTCGTCGCCCGGCCCCGCAGCCCTCTCACTCAGCCGACCGGTCCCGTCGCCTGGGCCTCCGGTTCCGTCGCCCGGGTCAGCGGTTCCGTTATCCGGGCCTCCGGTTCCGTCGCCGGGCCCCGTAGCCCCCTCACTCAGCCCACCGGCGGCCGCACTCGGGGGTGGTGCCTGGGGCTTGTTCGTTTCGGGGGGTGTCGGGGTGCCGTTGGGGGAGGTGGGGGCGGGGTTGGCCGGTGGTCGGCGCAGGCGTGTGAAGACGGGCACCCGGAGGTCCTTCCGTGCGAGTCCCCTGGTGGTGGAGTGTGTGGCGGGCCTCGCTGGGGAGGCTGGGGGCCCGCCACACCCTCGTACGGGCCGTCGTCGAGCCGTGTTCAGCCACTGCGCCCCAGCGCTCGGCAAACACCCGGCAAACGCCGGGCCAACACGTCCGCGGCCCGCTCCTCGCCACGCCTTGCCTACGCGCCGCCCACCGCCGTGAGCAGGGCCAACGGGGCCGCTGCCGAGCGGGATTCGCGGACGCAGGCGTGGGGGTACGGGACCGGTTCGGGGTGGGTGTCGCGGCCGTAGCCTGCGAGGACCTCGGGCAGGCGGTGGCCGGTTGTGGTGGCCGCGTCCACCAGGGCGTGGGCGACCGTGCGGGCCTCGTCGTGCAGGCCGTAGCGGGCCAGGCCCAGGGTGATCAGGGCGTTGTCGTGCGGCCAGACGGACCCTCGGTGGTAGGAGAGGGGGTGGTAGGCGGGCTGGCCGGAGGCCAACGTGCGGACGCCCCAGCCGGAGAAGAAGTCCGATTCGAGCAGGCGGCGGCCGACCGCCTCGCCGTACTCCTTGTCGAGCAGGCCGGACCAGAGCAGGTGGCCGGCGTCCGAGGCGAGGGCGTTGACCTGGCGGCCGGCGCCGTCGAGGGCGAGGGCGGGGAACGAGTGTCCCGGCATCCAGAAGTCCTGCTGGAAGCGGTCACGCAGGTCGGCGGCCGCCTGTTCCAGGAGGGCCGCGTAGGTCTCGTCCTGCCAGACCGCGCGGGCCAGCCACGCCGTACGGCGCAGGGCGTCGTACGCGTAGCCCTGGGCGCCCGCCGCCATGACGGGGCCGCCGGGGCGGGTGCCGTCGGCGGAGCAGATGGCGCCGGGGGAGTCCTTCCAGTTCTGGTTGGCCAGGCCGCCCTGGTCGGCCCGGTAGACCAGGTAGCCGCGGGAGGTCAGGCCGCCGTGGTCCAGCATCCAGCCGATCGCCGCGCGGGCGTGGGGTTCGAGGCGGCGGGCAAGGGTCGTGTCGGCTGTCTGCTCCGCGTGTGCGCCCAGCAGGATCAGGAAGAGCGGGGTCGCGTCCACCGAGCCGTAGTAGCGGCCGTACGGGACCTGGGCGAAGTGCGCCAGCTCGCCGTGCCGTACCTCGTGCACGATCTTGCCGGGCTGGGAGACGGTGTCGAGGCCGGTCTCCGTCGCCTGGGTCGCGGCGAGGGCGGGGAGGGTCGCGGCGGCCAGGCGGGGGCGGTAGGGGAGGGCGAAGAGGGAGGTGAGGAGGGCGTCGCGGCCGAGGAGGGTCAGGAACCAGGGGGCGCCGGCCGCGGGGACGCGGAGTTCCTCGCCGTCGGGGCCCGTCGCCGGGACCTGGAGCGCGGCCAGGTCGGCGAGGCCTCGGGCGCAGGCGGCGGCCAGTTCGGGCCAGCCGGTCGGGAAGGCCACACCCTCGACGAACTCGCCCTCCAGGGAGAGGAGTTGGGTGGTGAGGGAGGAAGGGGAGCGGGGGACTCGCAGTGCTCGTTTGTCGCCGTGGGGGCGGGCCATCACCCGGAGGGTCAGTTCCTCGGTGCCGTGTGGGGGCAGGTCGAGGGTCCAGAGGAGGCGGCGGGCGCCTGTGCCGGTTTCCTCCACCGTGTCGGGGGGTGGGTCGGCCGTGACGGTGGTCAGGGAGCGCCAGTCGGCTCGCTGGTACGTGAACTCCACCCCGTGGTCCAGGACTTGGCGAGAGCGGGTGGCGCCGGACTTGGCGTAGGTGCGGTGGTCCGAGCGCAGCTCGAACTGGTCGGTGAAGTCGGCGTCGGCGGTGATCGCGAGGCGGATCGTCGTGGGGACGGGGCGGTTGCTGGTGACGCGCAGGGACTCGATGAACGCGTTGTCGCCGACGGCCTGTTCGCGGAAGAGGGTGTACGCGGGGGGTTCGTTGCGGCCGCCGCGGGGGACCAGGACGCAGCGGGCCGTGTCCCCGTCGGCGACCGGCGTCAGGGTCTCGGGCACCGCGCCGTCCACGGTGAGCTGCCAGCGGCTGAGGTGGCGGGCGTCGCGTACGAATAACCCCTCCGGGGAGCCGGCGGTCCGTACGCCGCTGATGTCGCCGCCGTCGCCCACGGCGGCGAACGTCCCCCCGAACACGAGCAGATGATGCCGGTCCGTCATCCCCGGTTCCCTCCCTTGAGTTCCTTGACCGCGGTGGGTTCGGTGTCGCGGTGCAACAGATCCAGCGAAAGTGCCGCAGTCCAGCTGAAGCCGGTCGCCCCGCAGGCCTCGCCGGTGTACGGGTCCACGTACTCGGCGAAGTCGGAGCTGTGCGCGATGTCCAGGACCGCCTGGCGCAGCGCGTCGGCCCGGCGGCGCTCCCCGTGTGTGCGCAGGCCCCGCTCCAGCAGCCAGTTCGTGTTGAACCAGGCCGGGCCGCGCCAGTAGCGGTGCGGGTCGAAGGCCTCGCCGAGGAGGTCGTAGCTCGGCACCAGACGGGTTGAGGTGCCGAGGCCGAAGTGGGCGGACTCCGTCGTACGGATGAGGGTTGAGGCGATGTTCCTGGGCAGGTGGGGGAGGAGGAGGGGGATCAGGCCCGAGACGGCTCGCTCGGGGACGAGTCCCCCGCCTCGGACGTCGCGGCAGAGGAACATGTTCCTCGCCGGGTCCCAGAGGCGTTCGATCAGCGTCGCCGTCAGCCGCCTCGCGCGGGCCTGCCGGGCCGTGCCGGTCGCGCCCAGCTCCTCGGCGATCCGGGCGAGCGCGTGCTCGGAGGCGATGAGCAGGGCGTTGAAGGAGGGGTCCTCGACGGCGAAGTCTCCTGCGCCGTCCGCGTAGCCGCCGTCCCGGTAGTCCGTCGCCAGTCGGACGTATCGGCCGTAGTCCAGGTCCGTCGGCCGGTCCTCGGGTGCCCCGTGGTCGAGGTCGGCGCGGCGGAAGGAGCGGGCCGGGGCGGGGGCGACGCGGGCCAGCGGGGCGTCCCAGCAGGGGCTGTTGTCCATGCCCTGTTCCCAGGGGTGCACGACCGACGCGAGGCCGGCGCCGCCCAGGTCCCGGCGGTGCAGGAGGTAGCGGTGCCAGGCGGCCAGGCGGGGATACATCCGGGTCAGGAAGCCGCGCGCCCGGGACAGTCCGGGGTCGGCACGGTGCACCAGCCAGGCGGCCAGCGCGTGCACCGGTGGCTGCACGATGCCGGAGGTCTGTACGGTGCGCGGGGCGCCCGCGGCGCGGCCCGCCGTCGAGGAGCGCCAGAAGTCGGGGCTCGGGAAGTAGGCGTCGAGGGGGACCGAGGGGTTGAAGACGATGTGCGGGACACGGCCGTCGTCCCACTGGGCGGCGAGCAGCGTCTCCAGCTCCGTCTGCGCCCGTAACGGCGAGATGTGCCTGAGGCCGATCGCGACGAACGCCGAGTCCCAGGACCACTGGTGCGGGTACAGGCTGCGGGAGGGGACCGTGGACGTGCCGGTCCAGTTGGCCGCCAGCACCTCCGCGGCTCTGACGTGCGGCGACGCGGGTGCAGAAGGCGGTGTGACGAGTTGGGCGGTGCGATCCACTCGGCACTCCCCGAGAGACGTGCGGCTGACCGGTTCGGCCAGTGCGACCGTAGAGTTACGTCTATTTAACACGCAAAACTCAATATGTAATGCACGCTTGAGAAACACAAGGGGGTGCGCATGACTGCACGGGGCGTGGCTGGACGGGGTCAGACCGGCGCCGGAGATCTGCTCCAACTGGTGCGCAGCGGCCGGGCCGTCACGCGCGGAGCGCTCCAACAGGTCACCGGGCTGTCCCGGGCCACCGTCGGCCAGCGCCTCGACCGGCTGTTCCGGGCGGGCTGGCTGCGTGAGGGTGCCGGAGGGCCGGTGGACTCGCCGTTGGGTGGCCGCCCCTCCATCACGCTGGAGTTCGACGACGAGCATGCCGTCGTCCTGGCCGCCGACCTCGACACCCGGCACGCGCGTGCCGCCGTGCTGTCGCTGACCGGCGAGATCCTCGCCGAGCACAGCGGCGCGCTGGTCGTCGAGGACGGGCCGGACGTGGTGTTGGGCGAGCTGGGGCACTGGTTCGCCGAACTGCTGGAGAAGACCGGGCGCCGGGCCGGCGAGGTGGGCGGCATCGGGCTGGCGGTGCCGGGGCCGGTGGACCGCGAGACCGGCCGGGTCGTCCAGCCGCCGATCATGCCCGGCTGGGACGGCTACGACATAAGGGAGCGGCTCGCCCGGGCCTTCGGCGAGCACACGGGGGCCGCGGCGGTGCCGGTCCTCGTCGACAACGACGCCAACCTCATGGCGTACGGCGAACAGCGCACCGCCTACCCCGACTGCTCGGCGTTCGTTCTCGTCAAGGTCTCGACCGGTATCGGTGCGGGGGTGGTGGTCGACGGCTCGATCTACCGGGGCATCGACGGCGGCGCGGGCGACATCGGGCACATCCGGGTGGGCGCTGACGCGCTGTGCCGGTGCGGTTCGTACGGCTGTCTCGCCGCCGTCGCCAGTGGTGGTGCCGTGGCCCGGCGACTGGCCGAGGGCGGGGTGCCGGCGGCCTCCGGATCGGATGTGCGGGACCTGCTGGGGGCCGGTGACCCGGGAGCGGCCGCACTGGCCCGGGAGGCCGGGCGACAGGTCGGGGACGTACTGGCGACCGTCGTGACCCTGCTCAACCCGGGGGTGCTGATGATCGCCGGGGACCTGGCCGGGACGCCCTTCCTCACAGGTGTGCGGGAGTTGCTGTACCAGCGGGCGCTGCCGCGTTCCACCGCTCATCTGGACGTCGTCACGTCACGGCTGGGGGAGCGGGCCGGTCTCGTGGGGGCCGGGGCGCTGGTCGTGGAGCATCTGTACGCGCCGGAGCGAGTGGAAGAACGGCTGGTCGCACTGGGTGTGTGAGGGGGAGTGCGGGTCCGTGTGCGACGTCGTGCGCAACGGTGTCGTGACGGGCGCGTTTCCGTCCCGGGAGCACGTCCGCATGGTGAAATCCGGTCCTCTGTGGCAGCGTGATTCTCGCCACCCTTGATAAGGGTTGCGCTCAGATGAGCGGATCTTGAGCGACTGCACTTCTCCAAGGGGTGGCACTGGGTGCCACCCCTTGATCGTTCATCGATCGAAATCAGACGTGCGGGATAGGCGCTCAGATGAGCAGGAAACTGCACTTGTGGGCTCTCCTGCGTTCAAGAAGTGAAAACATCCGCCCGTCACCGCTTGCCAAGCCTTGACTTTCGATCCACTGGCGGACGGGTGGTTACAGGCGTATGACGCGTGAGTAGACGTACCCAGACGCCTTCGATCTGGGTATGTTCCTCGCCGTCAGGGCAGCCACCGCGTCCTCGAGGGAGTCGAGACCGTGTCGGAAAACAAAGATCCTCACGTAGCGAAGTTCGTTTACGACTTCACCGAGGGAAACAAGGACCTCAAGGACCTCCTGGGTGGCAAGGGTGCCAACCTCGCCGAGATGACCAACCTGGGCCTTCCCGTTCCCCCCGGGTTCACGATCACGACGGAAGCCTGCAAGGTCTACCTCGACAGCGGCGAGGAGCCGGCGGCACTGCGTGACGAGGTGAGTGCGCACCTCGACGCCCTTGAGGCCAAGATGGGCAAGAAGCTCGGCCAGGCCGACAACCCCCTGCTGGTCTCGGTCCGTTCCGGCGCGAAGTTCTCCATGCCGGGCATGATGGACACGGTCCTCAACATCGGGCTCTCCGACAAGTCCGTGAAGGGCCTCGCCGACCAGGCGGGCGACGAGCGGTTCGCCTGGGACTCCTACCGGCGCCTCATCCAGATGTTCGGCAAGACCGTCCTCGGCGTCGACGGCGACCTCTTCGAGGAGGCCCTCGACAAGGCCAAGGAGGCCAAGAAGGTCACGGTCGACACCGACCTGGAGGCCGCCGACCTGAAGAAGCTGGTCACCGCCTTCAAGAAGATCGTGAAGAAGGAGGCCGGCCGGGACTTCCCGCAGGACCCGCGCGAGCAGATGGACCTCGCCATCGAGGCGGTCTTCAACTCCTGGAACACCGACCGCGCCAAGCTCTACCGCCGCCAGGAGCGCATCCCCGGCGACCTCGGCACGGCCGTCAACGTCTGCTCCATGGTCTTCGGCAACCTCGGCCCGGACTCCGGCACCGGCGTGGCCTTCACCCGTGACCCCGCCTCCGGCCACCAGGGCGTCTACGGCGACTACCTCCAGAACGCCCAGGGCGAGGACGTCGTGGCGGGCATCCGCAACACCGTCCCGCTCGCGGAGCTGGAGACGATCGACAAGAAGTCGTACGACCAGCTGATGCAGATCATGGAGACGCTGGAGAACCACTACAAGGACCTCTGCGACATCGAGTTCACCATCGAGCGCGGTCAGCTTTGGATGCTCCAGACCCGTGTCGGCAAGCGCACGGCGGGCGCGGCCTTCCGTATCGCCACGCAGCTCGTCGACCAGGGCCTGATCGACGAGGCGGAGGCGCTCCAGCGCGTCAACGGCGCCCAGCTCGCGCAGCTGATGTTCCCCAAGTTCGACGAGGAGGCGAAGGTCGAGCAGGTCGGCCGGGGCATCGCGGCGTCGCCGGGTGCGGCGGTCGGCAAGGCGGTCTTCGACTCGTACACCGCGGTGAAGTGGTCGCGTTCGGGTGAGAAGGTCATCCTGGTCCGCCGGGAGACCAACCCCGACGACCTGGACGGCATGATCGCGGCGGAAGGCATCCTCACTTCCCGCGGCGGCAAGACGTCCCACGCGGCCGTCGTCGCGCGCGGCATGGGCAAGACCTGTGTCTGCGGCGCGGAGGAGCTGGAGGTCGACACCAAGCGGCGCCGGATGACGGTGCCGGGCGGACACGTGGTGGAGGAGGGCGACGTCATCTCCATCGACGGGTCGTCCGGCAAGGTCTACCTGGGCGAGGTCCCGGTGGTCCCGTCTCCCGTCGTGGAGTACTTCGAGGGCCGGATGCACGCGGGTGCGCAGGACGCCGACGAGCTGGTGGAGGCGGTGCACCGCATCATGGCCTTCGCGGACAGGAAGCGCCGACTGCGCGTCCGCGCCAACGCCGACAACGCCGAGGACGCGCTGCGCGCCCGCCGCTTCGGCGCCCAGGGCATCGGCCTTTGCCGCACGGAGCACATGTTCCTCGGTGACCGCCGTGAGCTGGTCGAGCGCCTCATCCTGGCCGACACGGAGGCCGAGCGCGAGGAGTCCCTGAAGGAACTGCTCCCGCTCCAGAAGCAGGACTTCGTCGAGCTGTTCTCGGCGATGGACGGCCTGCCGGTGACGATCCGTCTCCTCGACCCGCCGCTGCACGAGTTCCTCCCCGACATCACGGAACTCTCGGTCCGCGTGGCCCTCGCCGAGTCCCGCCAGGAGCCGCACGAGAACGAGCTCCGCCTGCTCCAGGCGGTACACCGGCTGCACGAGCAGAACCCGATGCTGGGCCTGCGCGGCGTACGCCTGGGCCTCGTCATCCCCGGCCTGTTCACGATGCAGGTCCGCGCGATCGCGGAGGCCGCCGCCGAGCGCAAGAACGCCAAGGGCGACCCGCGCGCCGAGATCATGATCCCGCTCGTCGGCACCGTCCAGGAGCTGGAGATCGTCCGCGAGGAGGCCGACCAGGTCGTCGCGGAGGTCGAAGCCGCTACGGGCGTCCGCCTGAAGCTGTCGATCGGCACGATGATCGAGCTGCCGCGCGCCGCGCTGACCGCCGGTCAGATCGCCGAGGCGGCGGAGTTCTTCTCCTTCGGCACGAACGACCTCACCCAGACGGTGTGGGGCTTCAGCCGGGACGACGTGGAGGCCTCGTTCTTCACCGCGTACCTGGAGAAGGGCATCTTCGGTGTCTCCCCGTTCGAGACGATCGACAAGGACGGCGTCGGCTCGCTGGTCGCCGCCGCCGCGAAGGCGGGCCGCGAGACCCGGCCCGACCTGAAGCTCGGCGTCTGCGGCGAGCACGGCGGTGACCCCGAGTCCGTCCACTTCTTCCACGAGGTCGGCCTCGATTACGTCTCCTGCTCGCCGTTCCGGATCCCGGTGGCGCGGCTGGAGGCGGGGCGGGCGGCTTCGCAGTCGGTGGGGAGCGACCACCGCTGAGCGCTCCGCTGGGGGTGCCGCGGTAGGCCGGCGGCCGATGAACTCCGGAGTCGTCGCCTGTCCCCGACCCTCAAGACCGATGGGCGGCGACTCCGGTGCACGAAAAGAGGGCGGCACCCTGTGCGGGGGTGCCGCCCTC
>CBFGZZ010000320.1:0-10456 GCA_965653385.1 uncultured Streptomyces sp.
CAGGTCGAGGAGCAGGGCGAGGAGCGCCGCCTCGCCCTGCTCGACGGCGCCGAACCGGCACCGCGGCGCAGCGGGCGCCGGCCGCGGGCCTGAGCGGCGCCCGGCTCAGGGGCGTTCGCGTACGGCCGCCCGCACCAGGGCGTCGAAGAGACCCTGATGCGCCGGGTCCCGGTGGGCCGTGTCCTCGGGATGCCACTGGACCGCGGTGAACCACCCTTTCGCGCCCGGGAGTTCGAGTCCTTCCACGGTCCCGTCGGCGGCGCTCGCGGTCACCGTGAGCCCTTCGCCCAGGCGGTCCACGCGCTGGTGGTGGTAGCAGGAGGCCTCCGCCTTCTCGGCGCCGGTGGCCTGTTCCAGCAGGGTGCCGGGCCGGATCGGCACGGGGTGCACGACGTGGCGGTGTTCGCGGTCGGGACCGCCCATGTCCTGCTCCAGCGTGCCGCCGAGGGCGACGTTCACGACCTGCATGCCGCGGCAGATCGCGAGCAGGGGGATGCCCAGGTCGAGGGTCCGCCGGGCGACTTCGAGGTCGAAGGTGTCCTGGAGGTCGTCGACGTCGTAGACGCTGCCGTGGATGTCGGTGGCGCCGTAGAGGTGCGGGGCGAGGTCGCCGCCGCCGGGGAGGAGGACGCCGTCGAAGCGGGCGAGCCGGTCCCCCACATCGGCGTCCGCGGGGTCGGCCGGGTGGATGCTCGCCGGTTCGCCGCCCGCTCGCCACACGGCCTCGATGAGGGCGCGGGCGTTGACTTCGGCGGCGTACCGGAGTGCGGAGGTGGTGGCGGAGAAGCGGGCGGGGACGGCGATCAGGGGGCGGGTCACAGCTGGATCCAGGTGGTCTTGAGTTCGGTGTACTTCTCCAGGGCGTGCGCGGACTTGTCGCGGCCGTTGCCGGACTGCTTCATGCCGCCGAAGGGGACGGTCAGGTCGCCCTCCTCGTAGCAGTTGACCCAGACCGTGCCGGCCTTCAACGCGCGGGAGACCCGGTGGGCGGTGGACAGGTCGGAGGTCCACAGGCCGGCGGCGAGCCCGTACTCGGTGGCGTTGGCCAGCCGTACGGCCTCGTCCAGGTCGTCGAAGGTGAGGACGGACAGGACGGGGCCGAAGATCTCCTCGCGGGCCAGCCGCATGCCGGGGCCCACGTGGTCGAAGACGGTCGGCTCCAGGAAGCTGCCGCCGGTGTCGGTGAGGGCACGGGAGCCGCCGGTGAGCAGGCGGGCGCCCTCGGCCAGGCCCGCCGCGACGTGGTCCTGCACGCGCTCCAGGTGTGCCTCGCCGACCAGGGCGCCCATCTCGGTGGCCGGGTCGAGGGGGTCGCCGACGCGCAGCTCCCGGGCTCGGCGGACGACGGCCTCGGTGACCCGGTCGGCGATCGAGGTGTGCACGAGGAGCCGTGAGGGCGCCGTGCACATCTCGCCCTGGTTGAAGAAGATGCCCCAGGCGGCGGTGGCGGCGGCCCGGTCCAGGTCCGGGGCGTCCGGCAGGACGATGTTCGGCGACTTGCCGCCGAGTTCCAGCCACACGCGCTTGAGGTTGGAGTCGGCCGCGTAGTGCAGGAAGTGACGGCCGACGGCGGTGGACCCGGTGAACGCCAGGACGTCGACGTCGGGGTGGAGTCCGAGGGCGCGTCCCGCGACGGGGCCGTGGCCGTTCACCACGTTGAGCACGCCGGGCGGCAGCCCCGCCTCGGTCGCCAGCCGGCCCAGCAGCAGGGCCGACAGCGGGGAGTTCTCGGACGGCTTCAGGACGACCGTGCAGCCCGCGGCCAGCGCCGGGGCGACCTTCCAGCTCGCCAGCGTCAGCGGGAAGTTCCACGGCACGACGGCACCCACGACGCCCGCCGGTTCCCGGGTGACCAGCGCCAGGGCGTCCGGCGCGGTGTGCGGGGACTCGTCGGTGAGCTTGTCGGCAAGTTGGCCGTACCAGCGGAAGGTGGTGACGGCGGCGCGCAGTTCGATGTCGTACGCGTCCGTTATGGGTTTGCCCATCTCCAGGCTGACGGTCAGCGCCAGTTCGGCGCGCCGCTCTTCGAGCAGGTCGGCGAGGCGCAGCAGAATCCGTCCGCGTTCGGCGGGCGCGAGGCGTGGCCAGGGTCCGGTGTCGAAGGCCCGGCGGGCCGCCGCGACGGCCGCGTCCACCTCGGCGGCACCCCCGTCGGCGACCTGCGCCAGCACCTGGCCGTCCCGGGGCGAGACGGCCGCGAAGTGCCCTCCCGCGCCCGGCTCGTCGGCGCCGTCGATGTGATGGGCGCCGGACAGTTCCAGGGACTTGGCGCGACGCAGCCACTCCTCGTGGGCGACGTCCAGCATGCGGGACCTCCAGATGGCGTTGGATCAAGCAGCAGAGTCAGCGGTCGGGCAGTCGTGCGGGGGGCGGGGTCCCGCCCGGGGGCGCTCCAGGAAGGGGCGGGCCGACGAACGGCCCGAGCGCGTCAGCCGGCCCGCGACGACGCCCAGGACCAGGACGGCCGGGACCGTCAGTTGCAGCCATACGGCGGTGGACCGCTCGCCGCCGATGAGGGTCGTGAAGTTCTCGACGATCAGCCAGATGGCACCGGCGATCCCCAGCGCCCCCAGCACGGGGGCGATCAGCGTGTTCCACGGCCGGGTGTCGAGGCGCTCGCGCCGGAAGAAGACGACGACGGAGGCCGAGGTCAGGAAGTACAGGAGCATGATCGCCAGCACGGCGACGCCGCTCCCCCACGAGAACAGGGTCACCACGGGGTCCTTGCCGGCCAGCGCGAACGGGATCACCAGCAGCGCGGCGATCGTGGTCTGCACGAAGCCCGCGACACCGGGCGAGTGCCTGCGGTTGACCGCCGACAGCCGGCGCGGCAGGAGCCCCTCGCGGCTGAGCGAGAACAGGTAGCGGTTGGCCGAGTTGTGGAAGGCGAGGATGCCGGCGAAGAGCGAGGTGGCGAGCAGGATCGGCAGCACGTCGTTGACCCAGGTGCCGAACTGGGCGGCGATCGGCGCGAACACGAACGCCGTCGAGTCGCCGCCCTCCAGTGCCTGTCCCGCGGCCGCGGCCGCCTTCGAGGCGCCGTAGGAGGAGATCAGCATCCAGGAGGCGAAGGCGAAGAAGCCGGTGACGAGGGCGACGGCCAGATAGGTGGCCCGGGGCACCGTTCTGCGGGGCTCGCGTGCCTCCTCGCCGTAGATCGCGGTGGCCTCGAAGCCGATCATGGAGGCCACGGCGAACATCAGCGCCACGCCCGGAGCCCCGTCGAGGGCCGCACCCGGCGAGAACGTGTCCGCGAGGCCGAGCCCCTCGGGCCCGCCGCCCTTGACGAGGTTCACGACGGCGAAGGCGGCCAGGATGCTGAACTCGGCCAGCACGAACACGGCCAGCACCTTGGCGCCCATCTCGATGCCGAGGGCACCCAGCCCCTGCACGATCGCCATCGTGACCAGGGCACACGCCCACCAGGGCACGTCCGCTCCGGTGTGGTGCGCCAGCAGCCCGCTCACGGTGGCCCCGTACAGGCCGTACATGGCGGCCTGGATCGCGCAGTAGGCGAAGAGGGCGATGCCCGCGCTGCCGTTGCCGAGGTTCCGGCCGAGCCCTTTGCCGATGTACCGGTAGAAGGCCCCGGCGTCCACCACATGCCGGCCCATGGCGACGAAGCCGACCGAGAACAGCAGGATGATCAGGCCGGCCGCGAGATAGGCGGCGGGGGCGCCGGCGCCGTTGCCGATGGCCACGGCGATCGGCACGGCGCCCGCGACGCCGGTCAGCGGCGCCTGGGCGGAGAGGACGAAGAAGAGGATGCCCAGCACGCCGAGCGAGTTGGGCTTGAGCTTGCCTGCGGTGGAGGGGTCGGGCGCGGTCTGGTTCCGGACCGCCGTCTGACTGTCCACTCGGATCACCTGCCTGGAGAAGAGGACTTCGTTTCAGGCCAAACGAGTTGCCTCATGGTGGGCTGGAACTATCCGTTTGGCAAGGGGTGCGGCGAAGAATTGGCACGACGGTGAACCGGGGGCGGCGAAGCATGGGTACGGCAACGAAAAGGGACCCCGGGCAGGGTCCCGAAAAGGGCAGGTCAGCCGTCGCTCTCCGGTACGTCGAGCACGTCGTCGCCCTCGGCCGCGTCGGCCGCCAGCAGCCGGAGCAGGCCCCGCAGCTCCTCGATCGCGGCGTCGGTGGTCCCGGGCTCACCGAAGACGAGCTGGTGCAGCACGAGCCCGTCGAGGGCGGCGAAGACCAGCCGGGTCAGCGGACGGCCGGCGCCGGCGGGCAGCATGCGGGACAGCTCGCGCTCGGTGGCGGCGAAGTAGTCGTCGTACAGGGCACGGATCTGCGGCAGCAGCTCGGGGCGGCGCCGGGCCTCCAGCAGCAGCTCGTACTGGAAGGCCTGGATGTCCGGACCGGCCGTGACCATGTCGGAGACGCCGACCGAGAAGTCGGCGATCTTGCCGGTGCCCGGTTCGAGCGCGCTGGTGCTGACCGAGGAGCGGATCGCGTGCGCGAGGGCCTCCTCGATCAGCGCGTCGCGCGAGCCGAAGTGGTGGACGACCAGCCCGTGCGTGGTGCCCGCCTCCTGCGCGACCGCCCGGTAGGTGAGCTTGCGCAGCCCGCCTCGCGCCACGACCCGCACGGCGGCGTTCAGCAGGGCCTCACGGCCCTCGCCGTAGTTCATGCGCCGGCGCGGCTTGCGGCCCTCGGGGTCATCGGCGGGTGCGGTCATGTTCGCGACCTTACCCGCCGGGTCGGACACCGCCGTACGGCTGGTCGACGCCGTACGCACGGTCAACGCCGGGGCGGGCGGACGCCGCGGAACTCCCAGTCGCCGCCGAGGGCGGTGGACAGGACTTCCTCGGATTCGGTGGGCTGGGCGCCGATGTCGGTGCGGATCGGGGTGGGGCCGGTGACGATGTGATTGGTGAGCCGGCCGAGGCCCTCGACCTCGACCTCCACGACGTCGCCGGGCTGGACGGGCCGGGAGTTGGCGGGCGTCCCGGACAGCAGCACGTCGCCCGGGTACAGGGTGATGGTGCGGGCGATGTCGGCGACGAGGTAGTGCATGTCCCACTTCATCTCGTCGGTGGAACCGTCCTGGACGACCTCGCCGTTGACGTACGTCCGCAGCCGCTTGCCATGGAAGTCCCAGTCGGTGACCAGGCCGGGGCCGAGGGGACAGAGGGTGTCGGAGCCCTTCACGCGGAGCATGGAGCCGGCGTCGGTGTCGCGGAAGTCGTGCAGGCCGTAGTCGTTGGCGATCGTGTAGCCGGCGATGTGGTCGCCCGCTTCGGCCGGGGAGATGTTGCGGGCGGTCCTGCCGATGACGATGGCGACCTCGCCCTCGTAGTTGAGCCATTTGCAGCCCTCGGGGCGGACGACGGCGCCCTTGTGGGAGTTGAGGGAGGAGGTCGGCTTGTGGAAGTAGGTCGGGGTGTCCGGGAGCTCGATCCGGAACTCGTCGACGCGGCTGCGGTGGTTGAGGTGG
The DNA here is from genome assembly GCA_965653385.1 of uncultured Streptomyces sp. Taxonomy (GTDB): domain Bacteria; phylum Actinomycetota; class Actinomycetes; order Streptomycetales; family Streptomycetaceae; genus Streptomyces. The sequence continues at coordinate 5,444 of CBFGZZ010000320.1, forward strand.
ACGGCGATCACCTTGGAGGGGACGACCGGGGTCAGGTGCTGGGCGTCGTCGGTCTTGACGCGGCGGCCGTCCCCTGCGACGAGTTCGTCGCCGTCGGCGGTGACCTGGACGGCGGCGCCGTCGAGCAGGATGCGGCGGTACTCGGAGAATGCAGCCATGTCTCAGACCTCCTGGGGGCGGCTGTGCGGGGTGGCCTTATACGACGGTGCGGACTGGCCGGTGCCGGTCCAGCCGTCGGCGGGCCGGTCGAACCAGAGGTGGACCTGACCGGTGCCGATGGAGTTCTCGTACTCCCCGTACTGGCGGGCCTTGGCGACGCAGGCCTGCTCGCCGAGGGCGCCGGCCATCATCAGGTAGTGGAAGAACTTCGCCTCGGGCTTGTACGTCCAGAACTCGTCCATGGTGTCGAGGACCCTGTCGTGACGGCCCTCCTTGAACCATCGGATGCGCTCCTCGTCGGCGGCGCGGGCTTGCGGTGTGAAGATGTGCGCCGGGTCGCTGGCCTCGTGGTCGCGCAGCTCGCGCAGCGGCCAGAAGGTGTGCGACAGGGCCCCCGAGGCGATGAGCAGCACGCGTCGCCCCGGCGTGGCGGCGATTCCGTCGGCGAGGGCCCGGCCGAGGCGCAGGTGGTCTTCCATGTCGCCGGTCTGGCAGACGCCGATGGTGATCCACCGCTTGTCCGGCAGCTCTTCGCCGAGGTACTTCCAGAGGTTGATGGTGGCGTAGTAGATCGGCAGGTGGTCGTCGTCGATCGCGGTGATCCAGGTGCCGTGCTTGTCCGCGAACTTCTCGATGTTGCGGGCGAGTTCGGGGTCGCCGGGGAAGTCGTACGGCATCCGGCACATGCCGCGCGGCAGCTCCTCGGAGGTGAACAGCCCTGCCCGGCGTGTCTGGGCGGTGACGACGAACTCGACGGTGGTGGCCCAGTGGGAGTCCAGGACGACGACGGTGTCGTAGTCGTCCCGTTCGAAGACGTCCGCACGGAGTTGCCGGAGCCCGGTGACGAGGGTGATCTCCTTGCCCTCGTTGAGCTCCAGCCGGTCGGCCTCCGGCAGCACGATGGTGGGGACATGGGCGAGCAGCCCGGCCCCGACGATCTCACCCATGGCTGTGGTTCCATCCCTTCGGAGCGGTGACGGTGTTCTTCAGGTCGCAGTAGAAGTCGAAGCTCCAGGTGCCGCCCTCACGCCCGACGCCGGACTGCCGCGACCCGCCGAAGGGGGCCTGGAGGTCGCGGACGAAGAAGCAGTTGACCCAGACGGTCCCGGCTACGAGTTGCTGGGTCACGCGTTCGGCGCGCCCGGTGTCGCCGGTGGCGAGGGTCGCGGCGAGGCCGAAGCGGGTGTCGTTGGCGAGGCGTACGGCCTCGTCCTCGTCGGCGAAGGTCTGCAGGGTCAGGACCGGTCCGAAGACCTCCTCCTGGACGATCTCGCAGTCCTGGGCGACGTCGGTGAGCAGGGTCGGCGCGTAGTACTGGCCGTCGTTGCGGTGGCCGCCGATGACCGCACGGGCCCCGCCCTCGATCGCCCGCCGCACGAAGCCGTCGATCTTCTCCAGCTGGCGGGGGTGGATGTTCGGCCCGATGTCGGTGGCCGCCTCCCGCGGGTCGCCCTGCGTCAGCGCCGCCGCCCTCTCCTCGAACCGGCGCGTGAACTCCTCGGCGATCGACTCCTCCACGAGGATGCGCGTCGCGGCCAGGCAGACCTGCCCGGCGTTGTCGTACTGCTCCACGGCGAGGTCGACGGCCAGGTCGAGGTCGGCGTCGGCGAACACCAACAGCGGTGACTTTCCGCCGAGTTCGAGACTGAGCGGTGTCAGGTTCGCGGCGGCGGACGCGGCGATGCGGCGAGCGGTCGGCACCGAGCCGGTGAAGCTGATCCGGCGTACGTCCGGGTGGGAGGTGAGCGCGTCACCGATCTCGGAACCGTAGCCCTGCACGACGTTCAGCACACCGGCGGGCAGACCGGCCTCGGCGGCGATGTCGGCGAGCAGCGAGGCGGTGAGCGGGCTCCACTCGGCGGGCTTGAGGACGACCGTGTTGCCGGCCGCGAGGGCCGGCGCGACCTTCCACGTGGCCAGCATCAACGGGGCGTTCCACGGCGTGATCAGCACACAAGGGCCGGCCGGGTCCCAGCTGACGTGGTTGTTGTGCCCACGCGTCTCGAAATCCTCGTGCTCCAGCTGCAGCAGCCAGTCCGCGAAGAACCGGAAATTGTGCGCGACACGGGGCATCACTCCGCGCCGGTGCGAACGCAGCAGAGCACCGTTGTCGGTGGTCTCGACGATCGCGAGCTCATCGATCCGCTTCTCCACCCCGTCCGCGATGGCGTGCAGGATCCGGGCGCGTTCGGCGCGGGGGGTGGCGGCCCAGGAGGGGAAGGCGTCGCGGGCGGCGGCGACGGCGGTATCGGCTTCGGCGGGCCCACCACGGGCGATCTCGCCGAGGGTGCTCCCGTCGATGGGAGAGCTGTCGGTGAAGGTGTCACCGGAGGCGACCCGTTCGCCACCGATCCAGTGCCGGGTGTCGACGGAGACACCGGCGACGAGAACTCTGTCGAGCATGGGAAAGGGCTCCATTCAGAAGAAGGGGACTGCAGTTCCTCAGGGGCGCGGGGCTGTATCGATGTGCGGCTCCGCCGCTTGGGCGCGACAGGCCACGACAAACCCGCAGCCCGCCACCGGCACTACTCGGCAACCACCTCCGACGTCCCGACCTCCAGCAGCCGCCCCCCATCCCAAACCACCCCGACCTGCCGGAAATACGCGGCGATCGGCTCACGAACCTCCAGCCGGGCAAGCTCCTCCGTAGGTGCCTCGAACAGCTCCAACTCCGCCTCCCCGACCCATGGTTGACCACCCTCGAAAGAAGCCGCCCCGGTCTCGATCAGCTCATCGAGAGCCAGCCCCTTGCCCTTCTCGATCGAGGGCAGCCACCGGTGATGAGCCATCGGATGCCCGTTGACGAACCCGTTCGTCTCCGACGGCTCCCGCAGGGTCACCACGGCCTGGGCCAACCGCCGATCCGCGGCAGCCAACGTCGCCCCGAACCGAGCCCCCGCCTCGACCCGCGGAGCGGGCCCGTACGGATGGGGCCGCGTCTGGTGAATGGACCCCAGCTTCTTCGGATACCCCTGGTGCAGCCCCCGCGCGATGGCGAAGTCCTTGTCGACCCAGATGTACACGCACCGCGAGTACGTCCGCCCACGGAACTTGCACCGGACGACCGCGAACGCCTCCTTGTACTGCGCCAGCACAGGGTCGAGCAGCTCCGCCCCGGACCCGGAGCAGGACTGCCAGTCGGCCCAGATCAGCGCGACGGCACCGGGGTCCTCGTCGGCCAACTCCAGTGGTTCCGGCAGGAGTTCACGCACGCGCGCCGGATCGGTCCGGTACTCGATCGTCAGCAGGTCACCGGAGTAGCGCCACGATGGCGGCGGAATCAGCGACGACGCGCCACTGGCCGTCTTGGGATGGAAGTAGCCACGGAGTGAAGACATGACGAAGTTCCTTACGCGGTGAGGGCGGGCTGCTTCAGCAACTGGGCGCGACAACGGGCAGCCCCCATGGCGGCGCTGTGGCCACCGAGCGCCACGACACCGACGAGCCGCCCGTCGGTGTGGTAGCCGACGAGCACGTCTCCGTCCGGATCTCCGTCCAGCACCCGGACGTCACCGAGGCCGAGGACGGGCGCCCCGAAGGACTGCAACCGAAAGTCGTGCTGGTCGCTCCAGAAGGTGGGCAACGGGGCGAAGGGCGCCAAGTCGGCCTGGACACCCGTCAGTTCGGCGGCCAGGGCCCGCGCCGCGTGCTTCGCGGTGTCGGTCGGGATCGACCAGTGCTCGACACGGCGCGGCACGCCGTCGTAGCGGGCGTTGGGGAAGCGGGCGACGTCACCGACGGCGACCACCTCGGGCCGGCCGCCGACGCGGAGGTGCTCGCAGGTGAGGACACCGTCGGTGAGGTCGAGGCCGTTGCCGTCGAGCCACTCGACGTTGGCGAGCGAGCCGACCGACTCGACCACCACGTCGGCGGGCAGCGCGCTGCCGTCACCGAGGACGACCCCGGTCACCCGGTCGTCGCCCTCGAAGCCGGCGACCCCGGCGCCCAGCCGGAAGCGCACGCCGCGTTCCTCGTGCCGCTTGAGCAGCGCGTGGGCGAGCAGTTCGCCGAGCGGGCCGACCATGGGCAGGGGCAGCGGGTCCACGACGGTCACCTCGGACACGCCCAGACCGACAGCCGTGGCGGCGACCTCGCAGCCGATGAAGCCGGCGCCGACCACGACGACGCGCACGCCCGGCCGGGTCAGTTCGTCCCGCAGCCCCTGGGCGTCGGCCAGGGTGCGGACCGTGTGACGTCCGGTGCGCGGGCCGGGGCAGGTCAGCCGCCGGGGGCGCATTCCGGTGGCGACGACCAGTCCGTCGTACGACAGCGCCTCGCCGGAGTCCAGCTCGACGGTCCGCTCGGCCAGCCGCGCGGCGACGGCCTTCGTGCCCAGCCGCCACTCCACGTCGACGGCGGCCGCCTTCGGGGTGAAGGCCAGCGACTCGAAGGGCGCCTTGCCGGCGAGGACCTCCTTGGAGAGCGGCGGCCGGTTGTACGGCATGTGCGGCTCGTCGCCGACGACCGTGATCGCGCCGGTCCAGCCGGCCGCGCGCAGTTGTTCCGCGGCGCGCAGGCCGCCCATGGAGGCGCCGGCGACGACGATGCGTCCGGTCATGGGCTCAGTCCTCGATCCGGATGGCCTGGAGCGGGCAGACGTCGGCGGCCTCCTCGACGTCGTCGCGCAGGGTGTCGTCGGGGTCGGCGACGAACACGAGGTGTCCGTCGCCGTCCATCGAGAAGACGTCGGGGGCCGCGAAGACGCACTGTCCGTGGTCCTGGCACTTGTTCATGTCGACGACGACCTTCATGGCCGGTCCTCCTGGTGGTGAGGGCGTCGGAACGGGGTGTGGGTGAGGGGCGGGGAGGGGCCCGACCGCTGTCGGACCGGGCCCCGGCCAAAGGGGGCGTGAT
>CBFGZZ010000321.1:0-10401 GCA_965653385.1 uncultured Streptomyces sp.
GAGGTCACTGGTTCGAACCCAGTATCGCCCACCCGGGTACGACGGCCCGTCTGCGAGAGCGGACGGGCCGTCGTCGTTTGCGCGCGCCGACGGGCGAGTGCCAGCCGATGGGCGCCTGCCGGCGCCGGCCCACGTCGAGCGAGGGTCAGCAGCCGGTGCAGCCGGTGCCGGCCAGTGCCGGTGAATGCCCGTCCACTCCCGGCGAGCGCCGTCCGACGCCCGTCGATACCCGTCCGTGTCGGCAAGCGCCCCCTCCGCGCTCATCCGACGCCCGCCCTTCCCGGCTCCGCCCTCCCTTCCCGGTTCCGCCCGTGCCAACCCCGCTCGGTCCGCGCCGGTCCACCCACGTCGGCCGCCCCCGGCCAGGCGAATTCCGGCCGATCAATTCCCCTGTGTGAGTGGCCAGTTCACGTTCGGTCGGTCGACCACGCCTGTTCTACCTGCGGAGTTGGGCGATCCGGCGCCCGAATCGTTCCCGACGGGCCGTCAACTCACCGCGCCGGTCCACAAGAAATTCCTGTCCGAATCATTGACGCACCACGAGGCCCCTCGTAGCTTGTGCCAGCAAGCGCTTACTTGAAACGATTCATGCAGTCGGCGATGACGCTGCGGGGAGGGGGCCCAACCATGGGAACCAGCAGGAATGTTGAGAGGCGTACGATCCTGAAGGCGGCCGGGGCCTCCGCGGCCGTGGTCGGCCTGGGTGCGACCACCGCGTGCGGTGGCGACAGTGGCTCCGGCGACGGGACGGTGACGCTCCGTTACGCGTGGTGGGGTGGCGAGCCGCGCACCATCGCCATCAGGAAGACGATCGCACTCTTCGAGAAGAAGTACCCGAAGATCAAGATCAAGCCTGAATTCACGGACTATGAGGCGTTCTGGGAGAAGTTCCAGACCCAGGCCTCCGGCGGTAATCCGCCGGACGTTTTCCAGAATGCGGTCGGCTTCCTGCGCAAGTACGACAAGCGCGGTGTGCTGATGGATCTCAAGACGCAGGCGGACGCGGGCAATCTGAGCCTGGACAACTTCCGCAACGGGGTCCTGTCGGCCGGTCAGGCCGACGGCAAGCAGCTCGGTGTGCCCGTCGGCGCCAACACCATGGCGCTCGTCATCGACCTCAAGGCCTTCGAGAAGGCGGGCGTCGAAGCGAAGATGGGCTGGACCTGGGACGAGTACTTCGACGCGCTCCAGACGATCCAGGACAAGCTGAAGATCGCCGGCGACACCGGCTACTTCAGCATCATGTACCTCTACGACCTCTATCTGCGACAGAACGGCAAGGCCTTCTTCACCGACACCGACCTCGGCTTCACCGAGGACGATCTGACGCAGTGGTGGGAGGACGGCTACAAGCGCGTGCGGTCCGGGCTGGTCGCCGACCCCAAGAAGGTCGAACAGGTCAAGCCCAAGTCCGCGCTTTCGGCGGGGCTCGCCGCCTCCGAGTTCACCTGGGACAACTTCTCCATCCGCTACGAGGGCGAGGGTGAGTCCGACTACGGGCTCGCGCCGATCCCCACCACGGACGGCAAGCAGACCGGCCAGTACCTCGGCTCGCTGATGCTCAGCGCCTTCTCCGGGACCAAGCACCCCAAGGAGGTCGCCCAGTTCATCGACTTCATGGTCCACGACCCCGAGGTCGGCAAGATCATGGGCTACGACCGAGGCATCCTCGCCACCACCGAGCAGTACGAGGCGTTCACGCCCACCGACGACAACAACAAGGGCGTCAAGGCGTACGAGGAAGAGGTCGCCAAGGCCGGCGTCCTCGGCAAGATCACCCCGCATCCGTCCGGTGCCGACGTCATCGAGGCGGCCTTCCTGCGCATCGGCGGCGAGGTCGCCCAGGGCAAGACCAAGCCGGCCGACGCCGCCAAGGCACTGTTCAGCGAGGCCAAGGCCGCGTTCGCGGGCTGAGGGGACGTACCACCATGACGCTCGTCAAGGAAGCGCCCGCGCGCCCGGCCGGGAAGCGGTCCGCCGCTCCCGCCGCCGGGCGGCGCGGGCGGCGCCGCGAGAACCTCGCCGGCTATCTCTTCATGTCGCCGTGGATCGCGGGGTTCCTGCTGCTCACGGCGGGGCCGATGGTCGCGTCGCTGTACTACGCGTTCACCAGCTACAACCTGTTCACGCCGCCCCGGTGGGTGGGGCTGGACAACTTCACGACGATGTTCCAGGACCCGCGCTGGCAGAAGTCGGTCGAGGTCACGCTGAAGTACGTCGTCGTGGCCACCCCCCTGAAGCTGCTGCTCGCGCTGGGCGTCGCGCTGCTGCTCGCGCAGAAGCGGCGCGGACAGGGCCTGTACCGGGCCGCGTTCTACATGCCCTCGCTCATCGGTGCCAGCGTGTCCGTCGGCTTCGTGTGGCGGGCGCTGTTCTCGGACGACGCGATCGTGGACCGAGGGCAGAAGATCTTCGGACTCGACGTGGGCGGCTGGATCGGCAACCCGGACTACGTCATCTACGCCCTGGTGGCCCTGAGTATCTGGCAGTTCGGCGCGCCCATGGTCATCTTCCTGGCCGGTCTCAAGCAGGTCCCGCAGGAGTTGTACGAGGCCGCCGAGGTGGACGGGGCCGGGCCGCTCAGGCGGTTCTGGAACATCACGCTGCCGATGATCTCCCCGGTGCTGTTCTTCAACGTGCTGCTGGAGTCCATCCACGCGTTCCAGGTGTTCGGCTCCGCCTATGTCGTCTCCGACACCCGCTGCGGGCCCGCCGACGCCACGCTCGTCTACACCTGCTACCTCTACCAGAAGGGCTTCAAGGAGGCCCAGATGGGCTTCGCCTCCGCGATGGCCTGGACGCTGGTGATCGCGGTGGCGCTCGTCACGGCGGTCCTGTTCTGGTCGCAGAAGAAGTGGGTGCACTACGAGGAGGCCGCCAAGTGACCACCGCCACCAGCCCCGCCCTGCGCACCGCGACCGAGCGGCGCCGCTTCGGCTCGATCGCCTGGCACGTGGGCGCGCTCGCCGTCCTCGCGGTCGTCCTCTATCCCGTGATCTGGGTGGTCGGCGCCTCGTTCAAGCCGAGCAAGGACATCATCGCCAGCCTCGACCTGCTGCCCACCAAGCCGGTCTGGGCGAACTTCTCCGGCCTCGCCGACGGTATCTCCGGCATCTCCATCAGCAGCTTCTTCTGGAACTCGCTGATGTACGCGGGCCTCGCCGTGGCCGGTGTCGTGCTGTCCAGCTCGCTGACCGCGTACGCCTTCGCCAAGATCCGGTTCGCCGGGCGGAACCTGCTCTTCACACTGATGATCGGCACTCTGCTGCTGCCGTACCACGTCCTGCTCATCCCGCAGTACGTGCTCTTCCGCAACCTCGAACTCACCGACACCCTGGTGCCGCTGGTCGCCGGAAAGTTCCTGGCCACGGAAGCCTTCTTCGTGTTCCTCATGGTGCAGTTCATGCGCGGGCTGCCGCGTGAGCTGGACGAGGCGGCGAAGCTCGACGGCTGCGGACATCTGCGCACCTACTGGTCGATCGTGCTGCCGCTGAGCCGGCCCGCGATCATCACCAGCGCGATCTTCACCTTCATCAACGCCTGGAACGACTTCATGGGGCCGCTGATCTACCTCAACACCCCCGAGAAGTACACCGTCTCGCTCGGCCTGATGATGTTCCGCGACCAGGAGGGCATCTCCAACTACGGCAGCATGATCGCGATGTCGCTGGTGGCACTGGTGCCGGTCATCGCCTTCTTCATGGCCTTCCAGCGCTATCTCATCGACGGCATGGCGACGTCCGGACTGAAGTGAAAGGGCGGAGGCGGTCACCATGGCGCAAGCACGAGTGAAGGCCCGCTCCTCGCGCAGGGAGGCCCGGCGCAAGGAGTCCGTGTTCGGTGAGCGCTTCGCGGTCTTCGCCGAGACCCTGCTCACCGGCGTGTGGATCGCCGTGGCCTGTCTCGGGGTCGTCACCTACCCCGCGGCCTTCGCGGCCGGCGCACGGCACCTGCGGCGTCGTACCACCCACGAGGGCGGCGGTCTGCGCGAGTTCGTCACGGACTTCCGGGCGGCCGTGCGCGGCGGGTGGGTCGTCGGGCTCGCCGGGTGGGCGGTGGCCGTCGCGGTCTGGGTGGACGTACTGGCCGCGCGGGCCGGGATTCCGGGCGGGCCGCTCGTCGGAGCCGTCGGTGTCTTCGCGCTGATCGCGGCCACCGTCGCCCTGCTGCGGGCGGCCGCCGTCTGGACGCCCGACGCGGCCTGGCGGGCGCTGCTCGCCGAGGCCGGGCGGCGGACCGTGCTCGATCCCGCCGGGTCCTTCCTGATCGTCTGCGGACTGGCCGTCGTGGCCCTGTCCGCCTGGTTCGCCCCGCCGCTGGCGGTCCCTGTCCTGGGGGCCGTCGCGGCGGCCGCCGTCGCCGTGGAGCAGCGCTACCGGCACCGCTGACGCGCGGCGCCCACGCACCAGGTCGGCGCCCCGGGCGCCGCACCTCTCGCTGTCATGCCCCTGATTACCCACTCCTCGCATCCCCCGTACGGAAGGAAAGGCTGGACTTCTCATGTCTCCCATCCCCCGTAGGTCCATCCTCAAGGCGGCCGCCGTCGCCGGAGCCGCCGCGCAGTTCAGCTGGGCGCTAGGAGCCAAGGACGCGCAGGCCGCGCCCAGAGCCGCTGACGCCGACGAAGGTCCCGTGACCCTGGACTGGCTGGAGGACGGCGGCCTGGGTGCCGCGCCCGGCTCCACCGTCGGCGTGCCCTGGCCGAAGGGTGCGTACCAGGAGGACCAGACCTTCGCGCTCACGGACGCGGACGGCAAGTCGGTGCCCGTGCAGTCCTGGCCGATCGCCTACTGGCCCGATGGCTCCCTCAAGTGGACGGCCCACGCCGTGAGTTCGGGTAACGGCAAGCTCACGCTCGCCGCCGGCGACGCCGCCGTACCGGAGAAGAAGGTCACCGTCGACAAGAGCGGCGGGACGATCGACGTCTCGACCGGCGTCATCACGGCGAAGATCGGCAAGTCCGGCGCCACCCTCGTCAAGTCGGTCACCCGTGGCTCCACGGAGATCGCCAGGAACGGGCGGCTCGTGCTCATCCGCCAGCCGGAGATCGAGGACGAGGACCAGGGCGCGGTCAAGACCGAGCGCTTCGAAGGGGCTATCTCGAAGGTCGAGGTCGAGCAGGAGGGCCCCGTCCGCGCGGTCGTCCGCATCGACGGCAAGCACCGCAAGGGAAGCCGCAGCTGGCTCCCCTTCTCCATCCGGCTCTACTTCTACGCGGGCGCCGACTCCTTCCGCATGGTGCACACCATCACCTACGACGGCACCCAGGAGCCCGGGAAGCCCAGCGGCGACTTCATCCGCGGCATCGGCGTGCGCTTCACCGTGCCGATGCGGGACCAGTCCTACGACCGCCACATCCGCATCGGCGGCGACGGCACCGGCATGCTCCGCGAGGCCGTCAAGGGCATCACCGGACTGCGCCGCGACCCGGGGGCCGCCGTACAGGCCGCGCAGTTCGCGGGCGAGAAGCTGCCCGACCCCTCCACCTGGGACCAGCGGGTCACCACCCGCCTCCAGTACATCCCCGAGTGGGGCGACTACACCCTCTCCCAGCTCTCCGCCGACGGCTTCACGCTGCGCAAGCGGACGAAGAAGGGCCACGGCTGGATCGGCGCGGGCGGCGGCAGGCGCGCCTCCGGCTTCGGCTACGTCGGCGGCGTCAGTGGCGGACTCTCCTTCGGGCTGCGCGACTTCTGGGAGAAGTTCCCGGCCCAGCTCGACATCCGCGACGCCCAGACCGACGCGGCCGAGGTCACCATGTGGCTCTGGTCGCCCGAGGCACAGCCCATGGACCTGCGCTTCTACCACGACGGCATGGGCCAGGACACCTACCCCGAGCAGCTCGAAGGCCTCAACATCACCTACGAGGACTACGAGCCGGAGTTCGGCACGCCGTACGGCATCGCCCGCACGTCGGAGCTGCTGTTCTGGGCCAACGAGTCCACGCCCGCACCGGAGGTGCTGGCCCAGCAGGTCGAGGCCGTACGGGTGCTTCCGCAGCTCGCCGCCCCGCCCAAGCAGCTCATCAAGGCCAAGGTCTTCGGGCCGGGCCTGTACTCCGAGCCCGACCGCTCCACGCCCGCCAAGGCGAAGATCGAGGACCACCTGGACTTCCTCTTCACCTACTACAAGGACCAGGTTGAGCAGCGCCGCTGGTACGGCTTCTGGGACTACGGCGACATCATGCACACCTACGACACCGTCAGACACCAGTGGCGGTACGACATCGGCGGCTACGCCTGGGACAACTCCGAGCTCTCGCCCGACCTGTGGCTGTGGTTCGCGTACCTGCGCTCCGGCCGTGCGGACATCTTCCGGTTCGCCGAGGCGATGACCCGGCACACCGGTGAGGTCGACGTCTACCACCTCGGGAAATGGGCGGGCCTCGGCACCCGGCACGGCGTCCAGCACTACGCCGACAGCGCCAAGCAGCAGCGCATCGCCAACACGACGTACCGCCGCTACTACTACTTCCTCACGGCGGACGAGCGCGTCGGCGACCTCATGCACGCCAACGTCGACTCCGACGAGACGTTCCTGGTGCTCGACCCGATCCGCAAGATCCGCACCGAGCCGTACACCCCCGACCGGCACGCGCTGTCGATCGGTTTCGGCACGGACTGGAGCGGGCTCGTGTCGGCGTGGCTGACGGAGTGGGAGCGCAAGGGCCCGAAGTGGGAGAAGGCCAAGGCGCGGGTGCTGTCGACGATGGAGACCATCGCCGCCCAGCCGAACGGGTTCGTGCAGGGCACGGGTCTGTACGACCTCGACACCGGGAAGTTCGCGGTCGCCTCGGAGCCGGTGGTCGGGGTCTCGCACCTGTCCGCCGTGTTCGGGCTCAACGAACTGTGCGCCGAGCTCATCGACCTCGTCGACATGCCGAAGTTCAACGAGGCGTACTTCGACTACTGCCGCTACTTCAACGCCACCAAGGCCGAGCAGGCGGCGCGTTACGGCTCCAACTTCGGCACGCTGCTGCTCTTCCAGGGGCACTCGCGCCTCGACGCGTTCGCCGCCGTGCAGACCGGGGACGAGAAGCTGGCCAAGCGGGCGTGGGAGAAGTTCTACAACTCCGACGGGTACAAGGAGTCGGCGCCCTGGAGGACGGAGAAGCTGAGCGGGCCGGACGCGTTGGTGCCGGGGAGCGAAGCGGCGTGGGTGTCCACCAATGACACCGCGCTGTATGGGCTTGCCGCGATCGAGAACCTCGCGTTGTTGGGGGATCGCATGCCGTAGGGGGCGGAGTGGTGGGTGGGGAACTGCGGGCCGGTGTGGCTGGTCGCGCAGTTCCCCGCGCCGCTGGGCGGTGCTTCAGCGCATGTTGCCCAAGAAGTCCCGCATCCTGCGGGCATCCCTGATCCGCTGCTCGTAGGTCGCCCCGAGTGCGAGCAGCAGCAGGCCGGCCAGGGCAGGCGGCACCCAGCGGGGCAGGGCGTCGGTGACCTGGACGATGTACGGGGCGAGTTCGTGCAGTGCGTCCAGGGAGAGGACCGTGCCGCCGAGGAGCAGCGGGGCCTGGAGGTGGTGGCCGGCGCCCAGGAGGGTGATGGCCAGTGCGGCGAGGCCCAGCAGCAGGGGGCGCGTCCAGTCCGGATCACCCCACGCAGTGACGAGGCTCGGCAGGAGCGTGGCGGCGAGGCCGGGGCCGTACGCCGTCCAGGACGAGGCCTGTGGGTCGCGGCGCCTGCGCAGGGCGCCGACGAGTAGTGCCGGGACGGTGACCGGCAGGGTGTACGCCTCGGGCGTGCCGACGTCCCAGGCCGCCAGGCGCACCCAGGTGGCGAGCACGAAGAGCGCGGCGGAGGCGTAGGCGACGGGGCGGCGGTCGGTGCGGATCGCCGTACCGGCGGTGATCACGCCGCACAGCGCCAGGACCAGGGCGAGCATCGGCAGGTCGGCCGAGGCCGCGGCCAGCGCGAAGGCGAGCAGCCCGGCGAGTGCCCCCGTGATCTCGACCGGGATCGTCGCGGACGTGTTCCCGAGCCGTGCCGCGAGCAAGGCCGCACCCGCCGGAACCGTCAGGACCAGCAGGGCGGTGTACTGCGGCTGCCAGTCGGCCGCGGCGCCGGTCGCGCAGGCGAGCATGGCGGCGTTCGCGAGTGCGGTCGGGGCCGTGACCGGGGCGAGGTGCGGCTTCCAGGAGGCGGCGGCGAACAGTGCCGTGAGCGTGGAGAGCACGGCGAGGGTCGCGGGCTCGGTGGTCAGGGAGAGGAAGGCGAAGCCGAGTGAGGTGAGAAGGGCGAGGACCATGGCGGTCGGGCGAGGCGCGGGGAAGTCCATGGCGGGCGCCGTGGCCGGCTCAGAGGCCGCTTCCCGCTCCGGGCGCTCGGACGGGCGCAGCCACGCGGCTGCCGCGAGTGCGCCGGCCGTCGTGAGGCCGAGTGCCACCAGGCCTGCCACGTAGGGGACTTCGAGCACCGGCGCAAGCACCAGCGCCGTTGCCCACGCCAGTACGAGCACACCGGTCAGGGCGCGAGGCCGCCAGACCGCGTCCCGTACCGCAACGACCAGGACCACGGCGACGACGGCCAGGACGACGGGCGCCGTTTCCGCGTGGGGCGGCCACGGCGTGGACACCGTCACGGCCGCACGTACGTCACCCGGCACCCCGGACCACACCTGCTCCGCCCACGCGAGCGGACCCAGCAGCGTGACCGCCACCAGGGGCAGCGTCCAGAGCAGGGCGAGTCCCTGTACGGCGGCGGAGGCCCGAGCCAGTCCGAGCCGAACCGTCCCCGGCAGTCGGCCCAGCCGGACCGCAGCCAACAGGGCGATCCCGCACGCCAGATACGCCGGAACCGTCCACGCGTCCGGCAGCACGGAGCGGGCCGTGCCGCCGATCGCCGCGACCACGAGCAGGCCGGCGGTCACGGTGAGCCCCGCCGCCTGCTTCTCGGCGACCCGCTGCCACGCGGCCGTCAGCGCGATGCCCGCGGCGAAGAGGAGGAGCGCCGCCGCACGGGCGGCGGCGCTCGGGTCGGTGGCCGTCCAGGACAGCCAACCGGCGGCACACACGCCCCACGCGCCCATGCCGTACGCACCCGTCATCGCGGTGATCCGGACGGACTTCGCGGGCACCCGGAGCGCCACACCCGTGTCGACCCCGGCCGTCACCAGCACGGCGGCCGTGATCCCGTAAGGACCGGCGTCGGCCGCCACCGCCCAGAGAGTCAGGGGGAGTTGGGCGGCGACCAGGGCGGCGGGCAGGGGCAGACGCAGCGTGGAAGTGCGCGGCAGCAGGGCGTACGCCGTCCACAGGGCCGCCAGCGCCGCGGAAGCGGCCGCGACGTAACCCGTGGCACCCACGTCGGTCAGCGCGACCTCGTGCACGGCGTAGGCGTCGAGCACGGTCAGCGCGAGCCCGAGGCCGGCCACCGACTCGGCCGTCGAGCGCAGCCCGCGCTTCAGCAGCGGCACCGGCGCGGCCAGCACCGCCACCGTGATCCCACCGAGCACCAGAGCCCGCCCGGTGATCCCCATGTGCCCCCAGCTGACCAGCGTGAACGCCATCGCGGCGATGGTGAGCAGAACACCGCCCAGAACCAGCAGCACGTTCTGGACCCGGGGCGCCGATGCCTCGGGGTGCCGGGGTGCGACCGGCGTAGGAGCCGAGGTCGGCATGGCCGCCGCGTGCAGGGCCGTGACCAGCCAGGCGCGGCGGTGCAGCAACTGGGCCCGGCGGGCGTCCAGTCGGCGCAGCTCGAGGTCGAGGAGCCGCAACTCCTCGGCCGGTGGCGGAATGTGCGTCATGGCTGGAGTGTGGCCCGCGTCACGCCGTACGGCATGAGTGCGGGTACTCAGAACGTACTCAGATACGGGGCAATCCCGCCGCACCGGGGCAGACTCGTGGCATGGACTGGAGCCACTACCGCTTCCGCAGCCTGTGGGCCCTGCCCGCCCCGCCCGGCGCCGTCTACGACCTGCTGGCCCAGGCCGAGGACTACCCGCTCTGGTGGCCCCAGGTGCGCGAGGTGAACCGGATCGACGACACCAGTGGCGTGATCACGATCCGCTCGGCCCTGCCGTACGCCATGACCTTCACGGCCCGTGAAGTGCGGCGGGACCGAGCGGCCGGGGTCCTGGAGATCGCCATGTCCGGAGACATCGAGGGCTGGGCACGCTGGACGATCACCCCGCACGGCTCCGGCACCCTCGCCCGCTATGACCAGGTCGTCGACGTGAACAAGCCGTTGCTGAGACGGTTCGCGGTGCCGGGACGGCCCCTCTTCCGGGCCAACCACCGGCTGATGATGCGCGCCGGACGGCGGGGGCTCCTCGCCCACCTCGCCGACCGGCGAGAAGCGGTTTGAAGGAAGCGCGCAGGGCCCTGTATTGTTCAGTCCGTTCCCGGGCGATTAGCTCAGTGGGAGAGCGCTTCGTTCACACCGAAGAGGTCACTGG
>CBFGZZ010000322.1:0-10350 GCA_965653385.1 uncultured Streptomyces sp.
CCGCTTGCGGTCCTCGAACTCCGCGGACCACTGGAGCACCGCGCCTTCCCGGTCACCCGGGGGCAACTCCCGCCAGCGGGCGAGGCGTTCGGGGTCCTCGCCCAGTCTCGCGAGGAGGTTCTCCTGATAGGCGGGGCGCCACTCGGAGGTCGGGCCGATGCCGGTCCCGGCCACGTACACCAGCAGGCTCACCCGCTCCGGATGGGCCAGTGTGTAGGCGAGCGCCAGCTGGGCGCCCCAGGAGTGTCCGAACAGCGCGGTCCGCTCCGGGGCGAAGTGCCGTCGTACGGCGTCCAGATCGGCCACGAACCGGTCGGTCGTCCACGGCCCGGCGCACCGCTCGGACCGTCCGCAGCCGCGCTGGTCCCAGCGCACCACCGTGGCCAGGTCACCGAGCATCGCGGCCACGTCCTCGAACATGTCCCACAGCCCCGGCCCGCCGTGGCACAGCACCAGTGGCTCGCCCCGGCCGGAAGCACTCGCCCACAGCCGTACGCCGTCATCCGTCGTCACCGTCATGACCGCATTGTCGCAACACGAAAGGGCCGGGTCCGCTCAAGACCCGGCCCTTTACGCGGAGTTGGCGTCAGCCCATGTGCGGGTAGCCGTAGTCGGTCGGGGCGACCAGCGTCTCCTTGATGGCGCGGGTCAGCGTCCAGCGCATCAGGTTCTGCGGGGCGCCGGCCTTGTCATTGGTACCGGAGGCACGGCCGCCGCCGAAGGGCTGCTGGCCGACGACGGCGCCGGTCGACTTGTCGTTGATGTAGAAGTTGCCGGCCGCGTAGCGCAGCTTGTCCATCGTGTACGCGGCCGCGGCGCGGTCGCCGGAGATGACCGAGCCGGTCAGCGCGTACGCGGACACCGACTCCATCTGCTCCAGCATCTCGTCGTACTTGTCGTCCTCGTAGACGTGCACGGCGAGGAACGGGCCGAAGTACTCGGTGGTGAAGACCTCGTTCTCCGGGTCGGTGCACTCGACGACGGTCGGGCGCACGAAGTAGCCGACCGAGTCGTCGTAGGAACCGCCCGCGACGATCGTGCAGGTCGGGTCGGACTTGGCGCGGTCGATGGCGGCCTTGTTCTTGGCGAAGGCGCGCTCGTCGATGACGGCCCCGATGAAGTTCGACAGGTCGGTGACGTCACCCATGGTGATGTAGTCGACCTCGGCGGCGAACTCCTCCTTGAAGCCGGAGTTCCAGATCGACGCCGGGATGTACGCCCGGGAGGTCGCCGAGCACTTCTGGCCCTGGTACTCGAAGGCGCCCCGGGTGAGGGCGGTCTTCAGGACCGCCTTGTCGGCGCTCGGGTGGGCGACGACGAAGTCCTTGCCGCCGGTCTCGCCGACGATGCGCGGGTAGGAGCGGTACTTCTCGATGTTGTTGCCGACCGTCTTCCACAGGTACTGGAAGGTCTTGGTGGAGCCGGTGAAGTGGATGCCGGCGAGGTCGCGGTGCTCAAGGGCGACCTTGGAGACCTCGATGCCGTCGCCGGTGACGAGGTTGATGACGCCCTTGGGCAGGCCCGCCTCCTCCAGCAGCTGCATGAGCAGCACGGCGGCGTGGGTCTGCGTCGGGGACGGCTTCCAGACGACGACGTTGCCCATCAGGGCGGGCGCGGTGGGCAGGTTGCCCGCGATGGCCGTGAAGTTGAACGGCGTGATCGCGTAGACGAAGCCCTCCAGCGGGCGGTGGTCGAGGCGGTTCCAGACGCCCGGGGAGTTCGCCGGGGGCTGCTCGGCGAGCAGGTCACGGGCGTACTTGACGTTGAACCGCCAGAAGTCGATCAGCTCGCAGGGGGTGTCGATCTCGGCCTGCTGGGCGGTCTTGGACTGACCGAGCATCGTGGAGGCGGCCAGCGTCTCGCGCCACGGGCCGGACAGCAGTTCGGCGGCGCGCAGGATGATCGCCGCGCGGTCGTCGAAGGACATCGCGCGCCAGGCCGGCGCGGCGGCGAGGGCCGCGTCGATGGCGTCCTGGGCGTCCTGCTGGGTGGCGTTGCCGTAGCTGCCGAGGCGGGCCTTGTGGTTGTGCGGCTGCACGACGTCGAAGCGCTCGCCGCCGCCCATGCGCTTCTCGCCGCCGATGGTGCAGGGCAGGTCGATCGGGTTCTCGGCCAGCTCCTTGAGCTTGACCTCCAGCCGGGCGCGCTCGGGCGAGCCGGGGGCGTAGCCGTGCACCGGCTCGTTGACGGGGGTGGGGACCTGGGTCACAGCGTCCATGGGTTCCGTAACTCCTTACTGAGCGGTGTGTTGCGAGCCGTGTGTGGGGGCTCAGCCCTTGCTGACCATCGAGCGCAGGAAGAACCGCAGGTTGGCGGGCTTCTCCGCGAGGCGCCTCATGAAGTAGCCGTACCAGTCCGTGCCGTAGGCCGTGTAGACGCGCATGCGGTGGCCCTCCGCGGCCAGCCGCAGGTGCTCGTCGGTCCTGATCCCGTACAGCATCTGGAACTCGTACTCGTCGAGCTTTCGGCCGACGCGGTGGGCGAGTTCCTGTGCGATGGCGATCAGGCGTGGGTCGTGGGAGCCGATCATCGGGTACCCGGCGCCCTCCATGAGAATCCCGAGGACCCGGACGTACGCCTTGTCGATCTCGTGTTTCTGCTGGTAGGCGACCTCGGCGGGCTCCTTGTAGGCGCCCTTGACCAGCCGTACGCGGCTGCCGTTCGCCGCGAGGCGGCGGGCGTCGGCCTCGGTGCGGAAGAGGTAGGCCTGGATGACGCAGCCGGTCTGCGGGAAGTCCTTCCGCAGTTCCTCGTGGATGGCGAACATCGAGTCGAGGGTGGTGTGGTCCTCCGCGTCGAGGGTGACCGTCGTACCGATGGCGGCGGCGGCCTCCACGACCGGGCGGACGTTGGCGAGCGCCAGCTCGTGGCCGCCGTCCAGCGCCTGCCCGAACATGGACAGCTTCACGGACATCTCGGCCCTGGTGCCCAGCTCCAGCTCCTTGAGCCGGTCGATGAGCGCCAGATAGGCGTCCCGGGCGGCCTCGGCCTGCTCGGGCGTGGTGATGTCCTCGCCGACGACGTCCATCGTCAGCTCCAGGCCCCGAGAGGTCAGGTCCTGGATGATCGGCACGATCTGGTCGACCGTCTCACCGGGGATGAACCGGTCGACGACCTGCTTGGTCACCGGGGCCGCCGAGATCAGGCGTCGCATCCGGTCGCTGCGCGACGCGGCAAGAATCACGGGACCCAGCACGGGGCACCTCCACAAACCAGCAGATAGAACCACCGTGAAACCTAAGGATCCCTCCGATCGTCGGCCATCGACAGCTGTCACGCATCCGTGCCGCAGATCTCAGACAGATGTATGAAGGGGCTGCGGAAATGCGGGAGAATGCCCGGGTGACGTCCGAATACAGGGGTGACTTCCAGGAGCTGGTCGACGAGATCTCGGAGCTGCTGGGCGTGCCGGCGACGCTGGAGAACCGGGACTTCGAGCTGATCGCCTTCGGGGCGTACGACAGCGAGGACGAGCTCGACGCGTCGGCCCTGGACCCGGTCCGCGCCCGCTCGATCCTGACCCGTCGCTCCACGGCGGCCGTACGGACGTGGTTCGAGGGCTTCGGCATCACGCGCGCGACGGGCCCGGTGCGGATCCCGCCGACTCCGGAGGCCGGGGTGTACCGGGGACGTATCTGTCTGCCGGTACGCCATCGGGGGGTCGTCCTCGGTTACGTCTGGCTCCTGGACGACGATCCGGGCCCGACCGAGCAGCAGCTGGCGGCCGCGATGGAGGTGACGGCGCGGATCGGCGCGCTGCTCGCGGACGAGGCGCAGCACGGGGCGGATCTGAGCCGGGAGCTGCGGGCGGCGCTGGTCGCGGAGCCGGGCTGGCAGGGGGACATGGCGGTGGCGGCGCTGCGCACGGCCCTCGGCGCCCGCGGCGACGGACCGCACACCGTGGTCTGTGTCGCCCCGTGGCCGTCGGCCGACCCCGACGACGCCCCGTCCGTGCGTACGGTGCCGCACGCGACGGCACTGTGCACGGTGCCGTGGGGGGCAGGCGGGCAGAGCCTCGCGGTGCTGGTGCGGCTGCGCTCGGCGGAGGTGCGGACGCCGGCCCAGGCGGCGGCGTCGAGGCTGCTCAAGGAGGAGGCGGCGCGTTCGGCGGCCGGCATCGGCGCGCCGCGCACGGGCCTCGGCGAACTGCCCGCCGCATGGCGGGAGGCCTCGGCCGCGGCCCGAGCCGCCCTGGCCGAGCCCCGGTTGGGCCCGATCGCCGAGTGGGCGCACATCGGCCCGTACCGCCTGCTGACCTCCCTCCCCCCGGAGGTCACCCACGACCCCGCGGTCGCCCTCCTCCTCTCACCGGCCCACCACGAACTCGCCCGCACCGCCGAGACCTACCTCGACCGCGCCGGCCAGGCCGCCCGCACCGCCGCCGCACTCGGGATCCACCGCCAGACCCTCTACTACCGGCTCTCCCGCGTCGAACAGCTCACGGGGCTGGACCTGGACGACGGCGAGGACCGGCTTCTGCTGCACATGGCGTTGAAAGGGGCGCGGCTGTAGCCGAACGGCCGCACGCCGAGCCGTCCCGCCACCAGGGCCGATGTATTGGAAATGATTGTCATCATGTTACGGTTCGCAGCAACCGCTCTCTTGACCGCCCCTTTACCCGGAGGGTTCCGTGCGCCTCCCCGCTCGCCGTCTGCTCCCCGCCACCGCCCTCACCGCGGCCTCCGCACTGCTCACCGGCTGCTTCGCCGGGGCGGAGAACACCGCTGACGCGGGTGCGGGCGGCAAGCGTGTCCGTGTCGCGATGATGCAGCCCCCGCGCTCCGGGCTGTCGCCGCTGTCGGACGACGCGTTCAAGCTGTCGCGCTGGTCGACCGCCGAGACCCTGGTGAAGCTCGACGAGGACGGCGACGCCCGGCCCGCGCTGGCCACCAAGTGGCAGCAGTCCGGCCGCACCTGGACGTTCGAGATACGCGACGGCGTCACCTTCCACGACGGCACGAAGCTCACCCCCGAAGCCGTCGTCACCTCCCTCACCGAGGCCGCCACCGCCTCCCCCAAGCCCCGCATCCTGGACGGCGTGGACCTGACCGCGAAGGCCGCAGGCGACAAGGTCACCGTCACCACCGCCACCGAGGACCCCCTGGTCCCGCAGCGGCTCAGCTCACCGCAGCTGTCGATCCTGGCGGCCAAGGCGTACCGGGGGAAGACGGTCGACCCGGTGGGCGCCGGCACCGGCCCCTTCGAGTTGACCAAGGTCAACGGCACCGCCTCCGCCGCCCTCGACCGGTACGACGCCTACTGGGGCGGCAAGGCCAAGGCCCCCGGCATCGACGTGACGTTCGTCCCGGACGGCACCGCCCGCGCGGCGGCGCTGCGCAGCGGCGAGGCCGACATCGTCGAGGCGATACCCGTCTCGCAGGCGGCGGTACTCGACCAGGACCTGATCACCGAGGTGCCGATGCCGCGCACCAACACGCTCTACCTCAACACCGAGCAGGGCGTCTTCAAGGACCCCTCGCTGCGGGCCGCCGCCCGCGAGGCCCTCGACGCCGAGTCGATCGTCGAGGGGGTGTACGAGGGCCGCGCCGACGTCGCCGAGGGCCTGCTCGGCCCGGCCCTGCCCTGGGCCTCCGAACTGCGCTCGCCCGTCGAACACGCCAAGGCCGGCAAGCCGAACGGCGCGGAGATCACCATCGGCACCTTCACCGACCGGGCCGAACTGCCGGAGGTCGCCGCCGCGTTGCAGCAACAGCTGCAGAAGGCCGGGTTCAAGGTGAAGCTGGACATCCGCGAGTACGCGAACATCGAGTCCGACGCGCTCGCGGGACGCTTCGACGCGTTCATCCTCTCCCGCGCCACCGTCCTCGACTCCGGCGACCCGGCCGCGTACCTCTACAGCGACTTCGCCTCCAAGGGCACCTTCAACATCGCGCAACTGGCGTCCCCGGAGGTCGACAAGGCCCTGCAGAAGGCCTCCGACGCCAAGGTCGGCGACGCCCGCCGCAAGGCGGTCATCGAAGCCGAGGCCGCCGTGCTCGCCCAGGACGCGGCCGTACCGCTGCTCCACGAGCGGGTGATCCAGGGCGACGCGGCCGGCGTCGTCGACGCGGCCCACGACCCGCGCGAGCGCGAGCTCGTCACGGCGGACACCTACGTCAAGTGAAGGCCCCTCAGCGTCAAGCGAGGTCCAGCGCGAAGAAGTCGGCCGGCTCCGCCGGGCTGACCCGCCTCGTCTGCCTCGTCGCCGTACTGGCCACCGTAGGCCTGCTGCCCTGGCTCTCGCAGCGGGACCCGGCGCTCACCGTGCTGCGCGCCCGGTCGGCCGAGCAGGAGGCGACCGAGGAGGCGCTGTCGGCGATCCGCGCGGACCTCGGCCTGGACGCCGGCCCGCTCGCCCTGCTGGGGAGGTGGGCCTCGGACCTGCTGCGCGGCGACTTCGGCACCTCCTGGGTGTCCGGCACCGACGTCCTGCCGTCCGTGATCGGCGGGCTCCAGGTGTCGCTGTGCCTGATGGGCGCGGCGCTCGGCGTGGCGGTGGTGCTCGCCGCGGTGTTGGTGGTGCCCGTGCTGGTGCGGGGGCGTGGATCGGCCGGTGCCTTCGCCGCCATGCTCGCCGCGATCCCCGAGTTCCTGCTGGCCACCGTGGTGCTGCTGGTGTGCGGGGTGTGGCTGGGGTGGCTGCCGACGGCCGGGTGGGCGGGCCCCGAGTATCTGGTGCTGCCCGCGCTCGCCCTCGGTGTCCCGGCGGGCGGCCTGCTCGGCCGGCTGGTCGCCGACGCGCTGCCCGCCGTCCTCGACGAACGGTGGGTGGAGCTGTGGCGGGGTGCGGGAGTGAGCCGTACGGCGATCTCGGTGGCCGCCCTCAAGCGCGTACTGCCGCCGCTGGTACCGCAGTTCGGGATGGTCGCCGTCGGTCTGACCGGCGGCGCGGTCGCCGTGGAGATGGTGTTCGCGGTGCCCGGCATCGGGCGTACGGCGCTCGGTGCGGCCAAGTCGCAGGATCTGCCGCTGCTCCAGGGGGCGGTGCTGGCGCTGCTGCTGCTCGGCCTGGTCGCGGGCGCGGCGGCGGCGTTCGCACGGCGCCGGCTGCTGGGCCCCGCCCTGCGTGACGCCGGCCTCACACTGCCCCCGGCACGTCCGGTCCATTCACACCCGGCGATCCCGTTGACCCTGTTCACAGTCCTCGCCGTGACGATCGGCTGGGGCCTGCTGCGCGACCCGTACACCGTCGACACCGCCGCCCGGCTCGCCGCCCCCACCTGGGCCCACCCGCTCGGCACCGACGCCCTCGGCCGTGACGTGCTCGCCCGGCTCGGACACGGCGCCGCCTCGACCGTCGGCACGGCCGCCGCCATCTGCGCACTGAGCCTGCTGGTCGCGCTCGCCCTCGGCTTCCTGCCCGGCGTCGCGGCGGGCGCCGCGGACATCGCCAACGCCCTGCCGCCGGTGATCGTCGGCATCCTGGTCGCCGCGGCGGCCGGCCCCGGCACCGGCGGCGCCGCCCTCGCGGTCGCGCTGATCTCCTGGCCGGCGCTGTCCGCACACGCGGCGGCACTGGTGCAGGAGGTACGGGCGTCGGCGTTCCTGACCGCCCAACGCGCCATGGGCGCGACCCCGCTGTGGATCCTCACCCGGCACGTCCTGCCGTCCGTCGCCGCGCCCGTCGCCCGGCACGCCCTCCTCCGCCTCCCCGGCATCGCCCTCGCCCTGGCCTCCCTCGGTTTCCTGGGCCTGGGCGCCCAGCCGCCCGCCCCCGAGTGGGGACTGCTCCTCGACGAGTCACGTGCCTACGTCGAACGCGCTCCCTGGGCAGCCCTCGCCCCGGCCGTCGCGCTCGCCCTGCTGGCGGGCCTCGCCGTGTCGGGTGCGGCGGCCGTAGAGGGCCGGAGGGTGCGGCGAGCCGCGCCGACCACGAAGAAACCCGCGGCGCGGAAGCCCTCAGCGAGGAAGCCCCCGGCGGGGAAGAAGGAGACCTCCGTTGCCGTCTGATCCGCCTCTCTCGCCCGCTGCACCACCCCCGCCCGAACCGCTGCTCTCCGTGCGCGACCTGCGGGTCGCCTTCGACGGCGTCGAGGCCGTGCGCGGCCTGTCCTTCGACGTCCGCCCGCGCGAAGTGCTCGCGATCGTCGGCGAGTCCGGCGCGGGCAAGTCCCTCACGGCTCGGGCACTGCTGGGCATGCTGCCCCGGGGCGCCACGACGAGCGGGACGGTCGAGCCCGACCTCACGGCGCACCGCGGCCGCCGTATCTCCCTGGTCCCGCAGGACGCCCTGTCCGCGCTCTCCCCCGTGCACCCGGTGGGCGACCAACTCGCCGCCGCCGTACGGTCGGTGGCCCGCGTCTCCCGCAAGGAGGCCCGCGCCCGGGCGGTCGCAGCGCTCGACCGGGTCGGCATCCCGGACGCCGCCCGCACGGCTCGGGCGTATCCGCACGAGTACTCCGGCGGCATGCGGCAGCGCGCGGTCATCGCCATGGCGACGATCAACGAACCCGACGTCGTCGTCGCCGACGAGCCCACCACAGCCCTCGACGAGGACCGCCGCGACCAGGTGCTGCGCGTGCTCGCCGAGCAGCGCGAGGCCGTGGGCGCCGCGCTCGTCCTGGTCACCCACGACATGGACGTCGTACGCGACCACGCGGACCGCGTGCTGGTCATGTACGCCGGCCGTCTCACCGAACTCGGCCCGGCGGACGAGGTGCTGACCCGGCCCCGGGCCCCGTACACGGCGGGCCTGCTGGCCTCCCTCCCCCAGCACGCGCTTCCGGGCCGCCGCCTCCCCGCCCTCCGCGGCACCCCACCCGCCCCGGCCGCGCTCCCACCCGGCTGCGCCTTCACGCCCCGCTGCCCCCTAGCGGCGGACGTCTGCGCGACGGCGGAACCGGTGCCGCAGGAGGTGGAGGAACGCCTGGTTTCCTGTCACCGCTGGCCCGAACTTCCGTACCCGGCAACGGAGTTGTTCCATGAGTGACGCCCTGCCCGACACCCCGCCCGACACTCCGGTCGACGCCCTGCTCGACGTCCGCGACCTCGTCGTCCGCTACGGCGACGTCACGGCCGTCGACCACGTCTCGTTCACCCTGGCCCCCGGCGAGACCCTCGCCCTCAACGGCCCGTCCGGCTGCGGCAAGTCCTCCACGGCGCTCGCGGTGCTCCAGCTGCGCAGCCCGGACTCCGGTGAAGTCGTCTTCGAGGGCCGGGAGCTGACAACCCTCACCGAACGCGAGCTGCGCCCGCTCCGCCCCCGTATGCAGCCCGTCTTCCAGGACCCGTACGGCTCCCTGAGCCCGCGCCACCGCATCCGTGACGCGGTGGCGGAACCACTGAAGGTCCAGGGCCGCTGGAGCGCGGCCGACGGCCCGGCCCGCGTCGCCGAACTCCTCGACCGGGTGGGCCTCGACGCGTCGTACGGCGACCGCCTCCCGCACGAGCTCTCCGGCGGCCAGTGCCAACGCGCCGGAATCGCCCGCGCCCTGGCCTCCGACCCCCGCCTGCTGGTCCTGGACGAGCCGGTCTCGTCCCTCGACCCCTCCGTCCGGGCCGGCGTACTGAACCTGCTCGCCGACCTCCAGGACGACCTCGGCCTCGGCTACCTGTTCATCTGCCACGACCGGGCTGTCGTCCGGCATGTCGCGGACCGGGCGATCGAGATGCGCGAGGGACGCGTCATCTCCGGGTAGCGGCCTCGATCACCTGCCGCAGCCCTTCCGCCAGCTGGTCGGCCTCCGGTGCGGTCTTCGGGTCGAAGGTCCACTGCGCCATGACGCCCATCATCAAGGTCAGGTAGAAGTAGCCGAGGGTGTCCACGGTCTCCTCCGGGACATCCTCCTCGCGCCCCCCGTGGAAGAGCGTCACGATGCCGCGCGCGCCCCCGCGCTGGGCCCGCGCCAGATGCTCCCGCACCTCGGGCAGCTGATCGCCCATGACCACGATCTCCATGCTGAGCCGCCACATCGAGCCGGGGTCCCGCATGGTGCCGATGATGTTCGACCACACCTCGGCGAACCGCTCGATCGAGCCGGGCTCCCCACTGAGCTCGCCGCCGCCCTCGAAGGCGTCCGACATGCCCTCCACCATCTCGACGTACGCCTGCGCCAGCAGCGCGTCCTTCGAGCCGTAGTGGTAGCCGATCGACGCCAGGTTGGTCCCCGACTCCTTGACGACGTCGCGCGCGGTCGTGCGCACGAACCCCTTCGCCAGCAGGCAGCGCTTGGCTCCTTCGAGCAGATCCTCACGGTGTCCCATGGCATCACCCTACTCCGGATCCATACGACCGTCCTAGACGTACGTCTTATACAAGCGTTCTAGACAAGCGTTTAAGACGCGCGTACATTCACCGCCATGACAACGAACCCGCTGAGCCCTTCGACGGGCACCCGAGCCGGCCGCCGC
>CBFGZZ010000323.1:0-10309 GCA_965653385.1 uncultured Streptomyces sp.
GCTCGAGCAGGGGGTGTCCTCACCGGTCCCCGACCCTCCCAGTGCCGGTGGGCGACGGCCGCGCATCACCTGACCCGCCACCCGAAGGAGTGAACCCCGGAGGGGAGTTGGCGGGCAAGTTCCTCGGGCGCGTGCACTCGCCTTGTACGGCAGGCCGGTTGGACGTCTGCGGCGGGCGGTGGCAGTATTCGCCGCCACGCCTTCCCGGAGCCCTCCATTCCACCCCAAATCCGACGTCTGACCTGCGAGACCTCGCCCATTCGGCAGTCGATGCGACCCCTTCATGGACCTTGTGAAGGGCTCGTGCAGACTGGCCGAATGCGAACAGAGCTTGTTTCGGAGCCCGGCGATCCGGCCCGCCCCAACGAGGACTTCGCGAGTGTCGGCCTTCCCGCCTCGGGACAGGGCGGCGTACTGGTGGTCCTGGACGGAGTGACCCCACCGCGGGGTGAGACGGGCTGTCTGCATTCGGTCCCCTGGTTCACCGGGCGGCTCGGCGGAGCCCTGACCGAACTGACCGTTTCACTCCCCGATGTTCCTCTCACCGAGGCGCTGAGCCGGGCAATCACACGTACCGCTGACGCACACACCCAAACCTGTGACCTTTCTCACCCACGCACCCCACAGGCCACGGCGGTTCTGGCCCGCTGGTCGCCGGAGACGGTCGAGTACCTGATCCTCTCCGACTCGGCCCTCCTGCTGGAAGCGCCCGACGGCACCATCACCCCCTGCCTCGACGACCGTCTGGCCCGCCTCCCCCGTGCCTCGCTGGCCACGGACGCCCTGATCGACGCCCACATCCGCAACAAGGAGGGTGGCTTCTTCACGGCGGCCGCGGAGCCGTCGGTGGCGGCGCGGGCGGTGACAGGGGTGCTGCCGCGCGGCGAGGTCCGGGCCCTTGCGGCGCTGACGGACGGGGCGACGCGCTGGGTGGAGAAGTTCCGGGAGGGCGACTGGGGGGACTGCTTCACCTTCGTACGGAAGGAAGGGGCGCAGGGGCTGGTGGACCGTGTGCGGGCGCTGGAACGGGCGGACACGGAGGAGCGGACGTATCTGGGGCGGAGCAAGACGCACGACGACGCGACGGTGGTGTACGTGCAGTGGTGAGCGGGCGGGGATCTCACCCTCGCTCACCCCAGACTGCTCGGGCGGTCGGCACGCCCTGCCGGGGATCTCACCCACGCTCGCCCCGGACGGTCGGACGGTCCGCACGCCCCGGTCGCCCCGGACTGCTCGGACTGCTCGGACTGCTCGGACTGCTCGGACTGCTCGGACGGTCCGCACGCCCTGGACGGTCCCGACGCCCCGGACTGCTCGGACGGCTCGCACGCCCCGCACAGTCCGGGCGGCTCGGGCGGCTCGGGCGTCCCGCACGGTCCGGGCGGCTCGGGCGGCTCGGGCGGCTCGGGCGGCTCGGGCGGCTCGGGCGGCCGGATCGTCGGGCGCCCCGGACCGTCATGCGGTCCGCGGGCCTGCGCCCAGGTCCCTTCGGCGGGCCCTACTTCTCCATGCCCCGGTTCAACTGGTTCAGCAGCCGGCCGAGTTCGGCGACCTCGCGCGGGTCCCAGTGGGAGAGCTGCTCGACATAGCGCGCCCGCCGCGCCTCACGCACTTTGGCGACCCGGCCCCGCCCCTCCTCCGTGAGGTGCACCAGCCACGCCCGTCCGTCGGCGGGATCGGGCTCGCGGGCGACCAGGCCCAGGTCCTCCAGGGCACGCAGCTGGCGGGACATGGTGGCCTTGCCGACGCCGATGTAGGCAGCGAGTTCGGTGGCCCGCAGCCGCCCGGACTCGTCCAGCCGCACCAGCAGCCCGTACGCCGCCGACTCCAGGTCGGGATGGACCTCACGGGCCATCTCGCCCTGCTTGGCCCGGGCGCGCCGGAACAGAACGGTCAGCTCCCGTTCCAGATCGAGGAACTCGGGACGGCCCGGACCACCGCCGGACGCCCCCTCCAAGGGGGCACCCGCCGACTGTCCCTGCCGCTCGTCCCCGTCTCCGTCTTCCCGCACGTCAGCCCCTGCCTCGAATTTCCCGGTCCTGAAAGTTTCCGCCGACCGCCGTCGTCGCCGCAGCTCCGTCAGTATTTCGCAGGCTTGGACCAACGGCAGCCTTCGGACCCCCTTCCACCTGCTCTTCTGGCTCCCTGGCGTCTCTGTCGAGACCTGGCTGGCATGCCCACGCCAGACATGTCCCAGACTGCGGCCGATCACGGATCCATGTGAGTTCCCCACCGAGCGTCACCGAGCCTTCGGAGGCACGCTATGCCCGTGCACAGACCCGAACCGCTCCGCTCCCGGCACACCCCTGTCGCCGGGCTACTGCTCGCAGCCGTCCTGACCCTGACCCTCCTCGTACTGACCACCCGGCCCGCCTCCGCGTCCGCCGACGATCCCCCGCCCCGCGGCTCCGCCCACATGGGCATGGGCGTCCTCACCCATGACGGCACGGACGGTGAACCCGTCGCTGACCTGGCCGCTCAGACGGAAGGCGTGGACGTCTCCAGCCACCAGGGCAACGTCGCCTGGTCGACCCTGTGGGGCAGCGGGGTGAAGTGGGCCTATGTGAAGGCCACCGAGGGGACCTACTACACCAACCCCTACTTCACCCAGCAGTACACGGGCTCCTACGACGTCGGCATGATCCGCGGGGCCTACCACTTCGCCACCCCGGACACCACCAATGGCGCAACCCAGGCCAACTATTTCGTCAACCACGGCGGCGGCTGGTCACGCGACGGCAAGACGCTGCCCGGCGCCCTCGACATCGAGTGGAACCCGTACGGCGACGCCTGCTACGGCAAGACCCCAGCCGCGATGGTCACCTGGATCCGTGACTTCCTGAACCAGTACAAGGCCCGCACGGGCCGCGCCCCCGTCATCTACACGGCGACGAACTGGTGGAAGCAGTGCACCGGCAACTACAGCGGCTTCGCCACCGCCAACCCGCTGTGGGTCGCCCGGTACGCCGCCGAGGTGGGGGAACTCCCGGCGGGCTGGGACTACTACACGATGTGGCAGTACACGTCCTCCGGACCGACCGTCGGCGACCACAACCGGTTCAACGGGGCGCTGGACCGGTTGAAGGCACTGGCCAACGGCTGAATCCTCTCGCGGCGAAGGCCCGGGCCTCCCTCACGGGACCCGGGCCCTGCCGTCCGACCGCGTCCGTCACGCCGCGACCGGAACCTCCGGCGCCGCGCCGTTGGTGGCCGGCGACAGCGCCAGCTCCAGGACCTGGCGGACGTCGGTGACGGCGTGGACGTCGAGCTTGTCCAGCACCTCGGCCGGGACGTCGTCCAGGTCGGGCTCGTTGCGCTTGGGAATGACGACGGTGGTGACGCCCGCCCGGTGGGCCGCCAGCAGCTTCTGCTTCACGCCGCCGATGGGCAGCACCCGGCCGGTCAGCGAGACCTCGCCGGTCATCGCCACGTCCGTACGGACCAGGCGGCCCGACAGCAGCGACGCCAGCGCCGTCGTCATCGTGACGCCCGCGCTCGGACCGTCCTTCGGCACCGCGCCCGCCGGGAAGTGGATGTGCACGCCCCGGTCCTTCAGGTCGGCGACGGGCAACTCCAGTTCGGCGCCGTGCGAGCGCAGGAAGGACAGGGCGATCTGTGCGCTCTCCTTCATCACGTCACCCAGTTGGCCGGTCAGGGTCAGGCCCGCCGCGCCCGTCTCCGGGTCGGCCAGCGACGCCTCGACGTACAGGACGTCACCACCCGCGCCGGTCACCGCGAGGCCGGTCGCCACGCCCGGGACCGCCGTACGCCGCTCGGCCGGGTCCTGCGCCGACTCGGGCACGTGGTGCGGTCGGCCGATCAGTGCGCGCAGGTCGCCGTCGCCGATCGTGAACGGCAGTTCTCGCTCGCCCAGTTCGTGCTGGGCCGCGACCTTGCGCAGGAGCCGTGCGATCGACCGCTCCAGGGTGCGCACGCCCGCCTCGCGGGTGTACTCGCCGGCGAGCTTGCGCAGCGCGCCCTCGTCGATCGCGACCTCGTCCGCCTTCAGTCCGGCCCGCTCCAGCTGACGCGGGAGCAGGTGGTCGCGGGCGATGACGACCTTCTCGTCCTCGGTGTAGCCGTCCAGGCGGACCAGCTCCATACGGTCGAGGAGGGCCTCCGGGATGGCTTCCAGGACATTGGCGGTGGCGAGGAAGACGACGTCGGACAGGTCCAGTTCCACTTCCAGGTAGTGGTCGCGGAAGGTGTGGTTCTGCGCCGGGTCCAGGACCTCCAGCAGGGCCGCCGCCGGGTCGCCCCGGAAGTCGGAGCCCACCTTGTCGATCTCGTCGAGGAGGACGACCGGGTTCATCGAACCGGCCTCCTTGATCGCGCGCACGATCCGGCCGGGCAGCGCGCCGACGTAGGTACGGCGGTGGCCGCGGATCTCGGCCTCGTCGCGGACGCCGCCGAGGGCGACCCGGACGAACTTGCGCCCCATGGCGTGCGCCACGGACTCGCCCAGCGAGGTCTTGCCGACGCCGGGCGGGCCGACCAGCGCCAGCACGGCACCGCCGCGCCGGCCGCCGACGACACCGAGGCCCCGGTCGGTACGGCGCTTGCGCACCGCGAGGTACTCGGTGATGCGCTCCTTCACGTCCTCCAGACCGGCGTGCTCGGCGTCGAGGATCGCCTTGGCGCCCTGGATGTCGTACGCGTCCTCGGTCCGCTCGTTCCACGGCAGTTCGAGCACGGTGTCGAGCCAGGTCCGGATCCACGACCCCTCGGGCGACTGGTCGGAGGACCGCTCCAGCTTGTCGACCTCCTTGAGCGCCGCCTCCCGGACCTTCTCCGGCAGGTCGGCGGCCTCCACGCGGGCCCGGTAGTCGTCGGACTCCTCGCCGTCCTGTTCGCCGTTCAGCTCGCGCAGTTCCTTGCGGACGGCCTCCAGCTGACGGCGCAGCAGGAACTCGCGCTGCTGCTTGTCGACGCCCTCCTGGACGTCCTTGGCGATGGTCTCGGCGACGTCCTGCTCGGCGAGGTGGTCGCGCAGTTGCTGAGTGGCGAGCTTGAGGCGGGCTACCGGGTCGGCGGTCTCCAGCAGCTCGACCTTCTGCTCGGTGGTCAGGAAGGGCGAGTAACCGGAGTTGTCGGCGAGCTGGGACACGTCGTCGATGGCCTGAACCCGGTCGACCACCTGCCAGGCGCCGCGCTTGCGCAGCCAGGCGGTGGCGAGGGCCTTGTACTCCTTCACCAGTTCGGCGACCTGTCCGGGAAGCGGCTCGGGCACGCTCTCGTCGACCCGCGCGCCCTCGACCCACAGGGCCGCACCCGGCCCGGTCGTCCCGGCGCCGATCCGCACCCGGCCGCGTCCCCGGATCAGGGCGCCGGGGTCGCCGTCGGCCAGCCGGCCGACCTGCTCGACGGTGCCGAGCACACCGGTGCTCGCGTACGTCCCGTCGATGCGCGGCACCAGCAGCACCCGTGGCTTCCCGGGCTGCGACCGGGCGGCCGCTTGGGCGGCCTCCACCGCGGCGCGTACATCGGCGTCGTTCAAGTCCAGCGGGACCACCATCCCGGGCAGCACGACCTCGTCGTCGAGGGGCAGCACGGGCAGGGTGAGCGGTGTGGACGTCGAAGCCATGATCTCCCCTTAGGCAGTCAAGTTGAGTTATGCCGACTCAATGCACTGGGAGGCTCGAATGTTCCCGGGCCCTCGTTCGCTGTGAGCGATCAGCTGCCGCAGCTGCGGTGACCTCGGGCTTTCCTGGTCAACGGTCACTGCGGTCCGATGCTTCCCGCCCGTCTGGCCGTGACCGACAAAGAGCCCTTCCCTACGAACGGGACTGCCGCTGCCGCGGATCGTCGGCGGAATTCCGCGCCCCGTCAGCGGCGCGCCCCTCGGCCTGCGCGGCGCCGAGCTGGACCGACTCAAGGACCAGCAGACGGCCCTGACCGGACGGGCCACCGAATTGGGCGTACGAGAGCCTGCGGGGCGGGGCGACTCGCCGAGCGACGGGACTGCGGCATCTACCGCGCGCCGGTCGCCGCCGACGTGCGGTCACCTCCGGCCGACCGGCCCCGACTTCGCGTGCGCGGCGTGCCAGCGCCTGACGGTCGGCCACATCCCGATCCCGATGGCCAGGGAGATGAGGTGACCCCAATTGGTCAGCGGGTCCGTGAGGTTCAGGAGGTCCTGGAGCAGCATCCCGCCGAACAGCGCCAGCACCGGCCGACGCAGCCACGGTCGCAGCAGCCCGGCCAGGGCGCCTGTGCTCGTGGCGACGCCGAAGCTGATGCCGTAGTCGAGGCGGTACAGCGAACTGTCGGAAAGGTGGCCGACCAGCACGGCGAGCCCCACGGGGACCTCGGTCGCGAGGGTGGCCAGGGCGTGCCCGGTCAGGAAGACAAGGGCTGTGCGCACGCCGCCGATCCGTCGTTCCAGCGCGGTCAGCACCAGCAGGAAGCCGAGGGTGTACGGCCCCAGGAAGCCGCCCGCGACCCACAGGGCGCTGGCGAGGAGCACCAGCACGGGCGTCCGCACGAGGTGCGCGACATCGGTGCTGGAGCCCTGGTGCAGGGCGTGGACGAGGTCGGGGTCGGCGTAGGTGGCGATCAGCGAGGTGACGGCGAGGACGGCGGCGTAGGCGAGGGTGAACGGGGCGCCGGTGGGGGTGGGGAGCAGGCGCCAGGGGCGGAACGGACGGGCGCGCGGCACCGCGGTCCCGGCAGGAGCCGGCATCGCGGGCGGCGGCATCGCGGGCAACGCGCTCACGGCGGTGGCCGGCCCGCGCTGGCGGGGCATCCCGTCCAGCAGCTCCGCCACCTCGGGCTCGGGAAACGAGCCCGTCACGCCCCCGACCGCAGTCCGTTCCAAGGTGAGGCGCTCCTTCCGTTTCCCCCACCCTCGGACCACAGATCATCCATGTCTGTGATCTGCGCCACAGAACAGCAGATTCTCAGCAACCTCTCAACAAGTTCTCGCGTCTCACCAGTTCACGCATTCGAAGGTAATTCCCGCAGGGACTCCGGCCGGACCTGCCAGGATGGCCGGATGCCCACTTCGTACGACATCCCCGAAGTCCTGGAACGTCGCGAGGGGCCGCACGGCGAGATCGTGCTGCGGCGGCACGGTGAACTGCTCCAGATCATCGCCAACGGCTGCTTCCTGATGGACACCTCCGACGGACGCTCGGAGCGGCTGCTGGTCGACGTGGCGCTCGGTGCGCTGGACGGACGGCCCGACCCGGAGGTGCTGATCGGCGGGCTCGGCGTCGGGTTCTCGCTCGCACACGCCGCCGCCGACCCGCGCCCGGGACGGATCGCAGTCGTGGAGCGCGAGCGCGCGATTATCGACTGGCATCTCGACGGCCCGTTGTCCGGCATCTCCGCGGCGGCTCTCGCCGATCCGCGCACCGAGATTCTGGAAACTGATCTCGTGGCCTACCTGCATGAGACTTCCGCCACGTATGACGCCCTGTGTCTCGACATCGACAACGGGCCCGACTGGACGGTCACCGAGGGCAACGACAGCCTGTACTCACCGGCCGGACTGGCGGGCTGCGCAGGGGTGTTGAGGCCCGGTGGCGTGCTTGCCGTATGGTCCGCCCAGCCCTCTCCGGAATTCGAAGAAACCTTGTGTAATGCCGGATTCCAACAGGTGCGTACCGAAGAGATCCCCGTTGCCCGGGGCGTTCCGGACGTCGTACACCTCGGCGTACGGCCTGGATAGCCGTGGCACGGTGACTCCCCGTACTCTGCTCACCTGACGCGGATCATTCAAGCGTCAATCGCAAGCATGCGCAGGCATAGCCAGATAGCGGGATCACCCCACGGATTCCGGAAAGCAACTTTGGGGCGGGCGATGGAGCAGACACACACCTCCCACAACGGCACGGCGGCGACCCCCGGCGCCCAGCGCCGGGTCCTCGTGGTCGAGGACGATCCGACCATCGTGGACGCCATCGCGGCCCGTCTGCGCGCCGAGGGCTTCCTCGTGCAGACCGCGGGCGACGGTCCGGCGGCGGTCGACACGGCGGAGGCCTGGCAGCCCGACCTGCTGATCCTCGACATCATGCTGCCGGGGTTCGACGGCCTTGAGGTCTGCCGCCGGGTGCAGGCCCAGCGGCCGGTGCCGGTGCTGATGCTGACCGCGCGCGACGACGAGACCGACATGCTGGTCGGGCTCGGCGTCGGCGCCGACGACTACAAGACCAAGCCGTTCTCGATGCGGGAGCTGGCGGCACGCGTGCATGTGCTGCTGCGCCGCGTGGAGCGGGCCGCGCTGGCCGCCACGACCCCGCGGTCGGGCATCCTGCGCCTCGGCGAGCTGGAGATCGACCACGCGCAGCGGCGCGTACGGGTCCGCAGTGAGGACGTCCACCTCACGCCGACCGAGTTCGACCTCCTGGTGTGCCTGGCGAACACCCCGCGCGCGGTGCTCTCCCGGGAGCAGCTCCTCGCCGAGGTGTGGGACTGGGCGGACGCCTCCGGCACCCGCACGGTCGACAGCCACATCAAGGCGCTGCGCCGGAAGATCGGCGCCGAGCGGATCCGCACCGTGCACGGCGTGGGCTACGCCCTGGAGACCCCGACGCCATGAGCGACGGACCGGCCGCGCGGAGAGGCCCCGGGGAGCCCTGGGGCGGCGTACGTCCGTTCTCGATCAAGACCAAGCTGGGCGCGCTGGTCATCATCGCGGTGCTGATCACCACCGGCCTGTCGATGATCGCTGTGCGCACCCAGACGGAACTGCGCTTCATCACGGTCTTCTCGATGATCGCCACACTGCTCATTACGCAGTTCGTGGCACATTCGCTCACCGCGCCGCTGGACGAGATGAACGCGGTGGCCCGGTCCATCTCGCACGGCGACTACACCCGCCGGGTGCGCGACAACCGCCGGGACGAGCTGGGTGACCTCGCCGGGACGATCAACCTGATGGCCGACGAGCTGGAGGCCCAGGACCAGCAGCGCAAGGAGCTGGTGGCGAACGTCTCGCACGAGCTGCGCACCCCGATCGCGGGCCTGCGGGCGGTCCTGGAGAACGTCGTCGACGGCATCGCCGAGGCCGACCCCGAGACGATGCGCACCGCGCTGAAGCAGACCGAGCGCCTCGGCCGGCTCGTGGAGACGCTCCTGGACCTGTCCCGTCTGGACAACGGCGTCGTACCGCTGCGGCTGCGGCGCTTCGAGGTGTGGCCCTATCTGTCCGGGGTGCTGAAGGAGGCCAACATGGTTTCCTCGGCGCGCGGCGGCATGGCGTCGGGTTCCGGCAGTCACACCCGTACGGACGTCCATCTGCACCTCGACGTCTCCCCGCCGGAGCTGACCGCGCACGCCGACCCCGAGCGCATCCACCAGGTCGTCGCCAACCTCATCGACAACGCGATCAAGCACAGCCCGCCGCACGGCCGCGTGACGGTCAAGGCACGGCGCGGCGCGCATCCGGAGTCGCTGGTGCTGGAGGTCCTGGACGAGGGTCCGGGCATCCCGCGCTCGGACTGGCACCGGGTCTTCGAGCGGTTCAACCGGGGCGCGGTGAGCCGGCCGCACGGGCCGGGCAGCGACGGCGGTACGGGGCTGGGTCTTGCGATCGCGCGCTGGGCCGTCGATCTGCACGGCGGCCGGATCGGAGTGGCCGAATCCGATCGGGGTTGCCGGATTCTTGTCACGCTTCCAGGGCAGCCATCCGTACCAAGTTGACGTAAAGTTCGAAGCGGAGCGTCAAGATCCACGTCTGTCCCGGCTGACGGACACGTGTGATCAGGTACAGACCTGCGCCTTCGGCGTGCCAGGTCGTGATCACGCCTTCCCATCTGAGGTCATCCGAAGCGGAACCACGCTTGTTTCCCGCCATTTCCAGGCACGAAACACGCTTTCCGATGTGACTTACGCGACGATGACCTTGCTCAGCCTGACCTTCCCGGCCATGGGGGCGTAGCCTTAATTCCCGCTGTCCATCACCTTGTGAAGCGGAAGAGGGCGGTTGCCGCCGTGTCGCCACAGTCCCCCAGTAACTCGAGCATCTCGACCGACGCAGACCAAGCGGGGAAGAACCCCGCGGCCGCGTTCGGTCCGAACGAGTGGCTCGTCGACGAGATCTATCAGCAGTACCTCCAGGACCCCAATTCGGTGGACCGAGCCTGGTGGGACTTCTTCGCCGACTACAAGCCCGGGGCGGCCGCCGCCCCGGCTCCGGCGGGTACTGCGGCCGCGGGGGCCGCAGAGACCACCACCACGGCTCCGGCTGCTCCGGCCGCCCCGTCGGTCCCCGCGCCGGCCCCCGCGGCCCCGAAGCCCGCGGCCGCCGCGCCCGCGGCTCCCGCCGCCCCGGCGCCGGCCGCCGCGAAGCCCGCCGCGCCCGCTC
>CBFGZZ010000324.1:0-10300 GCA_965653385.1 uncultured Streptomyces sp.
GACCCACACCAACACCCCGCCCCCCGCTGCGGCGGCCAAGCCACAGCCCGCCCCCGCGCCGCCAACGTCGTCGCATACTGCGGCAGCAGCGTCGCGTCCTCCGGTGAGGCCAGTTCCGACGCCGCGAAGGCCTCGTACGACGGGACCGTCCCCGTGACGACCCCCAGGTTCGGGGTGCCGGAGGCGGAGAGCTCCCTCAGGGACGCCTCTATCGTCGCCAGGTGCTCCCCGTGCGAGGGATACTCCACCGCCAGCGACGGATACGCCGCGACCAGCTCCGTCAGTTCGTCCGCCGTCCAGTGCAGCACCGCCACCGGGAACGGACGCGACAGCGCCTCCCGATACGCGCCCAGTTCCGCCCGGAGCCGTGAGATCTCCGCCTCCAGTTCCGCCGGGTTGTCCGAGCCCAGGGACCAGACGCGCTTGGGGTCGTGGAGTTCGTCGAGGGAGATCGGCATGGAGTGGAGGGTGTCGGCCAGGGCGTCCCACTCGTCGTGGGGGGCGCCCAGCATGCGGCGGACCCGGTGGCGGCCGAAGAGCAACGGGTGCGTCGAGTACGGGGGCTCCGCCACGTCGGTCAGGAGGAGGCGGGCGCCCTCCGTGAACGTCTCCTGCGCCTGCTCCAGCTCGTCGTGGGACTCCAGGGCCTCCGCGACGATCACCCACGGGGCCGGGTCCCTCGGGGAGGCTGCGCGGACGCCCTCGATGATCGCTCTCGCCTCGGCCTCGTGGCCGTACTCCCAGAGGTTCGAGGCCTTCAGAGCCCGTACCAGGTGGGGGTCGTCCAGGGAAGTCGACGACGACAGCAGGCGGTCGTAGAGCGCGGTCGCGGCGGGGCGGTCGCCGGACAGTTCCAGGTGGGCCGCGGCCTGGAGGAGCAGGGCCTCGGCGTCCTCGGGGTAGAGGCCGGCGGTTCGCTCCAGGCGTGCCGCTTCGGCGGTGTGGTCGACGTTTTCGGCAGGCGTGTCGGGGCGCATGGCAGACACCGTACTGGCTGGGGATGGCGGTGCGGAGAACAGAGGGGGGAAGAGGGTAGAGATATTGCCTGGTCGAGGCGGGCGCGGACCTCGGTCACGCCTTCGCCAGGCACAGCAGCGCCAGGAACGGCACCGGGACCAGCGTCGCCATCGCCAGCCATCTGCCCGGGCGGTCATCGGCTCGGCGGCGTGGGCCCAGGACGTCCACCCTCAGCAGCACGAGCAGCAGGATCGCTCCCGTCACCGCCAGCAGGAACATCACCACCGGTGCGTGATCGAGCGTGTGGTAGTCGCAGTTCGACATGTCCGGCCTGGTCGCGAAGGCGTCGCAGGACGAGGGCAGGTAATCGGTGAGCAGCCAGTAGCCCAGGTACAGCGGGATGATCGCGGGCACCCCGATGGCCAGGTTCGCCAGCGCGGGCGCCACCAGGCCGGGGCGGCGGCGCCCACGCTCGTCCTCGCTCCTGCTCCCACCTGCCGCTGCTACGGCTGCTTTCGTCATGTGACGCACGACGTTCCGGGAACGCCTCCGGTTGCGTCACGCCCGCAACATCAGATCACCACCCCGTCGATCTGCAACGTCTGCACCGCCTTCGCCGCGAACGGCACCGCCACTGACTTTCCGCTCAGGAACGTGTTCGAGTACGACCGGTACCGGTCGCCGCCCGTCGTCACCGTGTTCCAGCGGGGGACCAATCCGCCCGAGCCGCCGGAAACCGTTGTGAACCTCGACAGATCGAAGGTCAGGGTCTGGGCCGACGTCGACGTGTTCACCGCGACGATCACCAGGCGGCGCGCCGCCGCGTCGTAGGCCGCTGCCGCGTAGCTCACGCCCGTGTCGAGGATCCGCATCCCGGGGCGGATGTGGCGGCTGAACTGGGCCATCACGTAGTACTTGGTCTGGATGGTCGTCGGCTGCAAGGTGTTCGCGTCGTAGGCGATCATCGCCCAGCCCGTCGACGGGTCCATGACCTGCCAGTAGCACCAAGCCGTCGGGTGCAGCCAGCGGAAGTCGTAGCAGAGGTTCGACGCCAGAGTCAGGCCCGTGCCGTCGCTGTCGCCCGTCTCCGAGTTCCAGAGCTTCTTGCCGGAGGTCGTGACGACGTCCGTGTAGAGGAGGTCGCGGCGGCCGCCCGAGCCCTGGTAGCCGTGCACGTTGACCTGGCTGACCAGGGCCTTGGTGGACGAACCGAACGACGACCACGTCGATCGCGCCGTGTCGTAGTTCGTCTCGTCCGACGCGGCGATGCGTACGCCCGTCAGGCCGCGCTTGTCCAGCTCGCTGCGCATGTAGGGGAGTACGGCGGCCTGGACCGCCGGGTCCATGTGGCAGCCCTCCTGGGTGCCGGTGGCGGTCCACCAGGTGGAGGCCGGCTCGTTGAAGGGGTCGACCGTCGCGAAGTTCACGCCCCAGTTCGACCGCGCGTACAGGGCCGTCGCCGCCAGGTGCGAGGCGTGCTGGCGGTAGTTCCAGGTCTGGAGGTTGTTGCCGCCGCCTGCCGCGCCGGAGGGGTTGTGGTTGGAACACATCCACCACATGGGGGAGTTGGCGAACAACTCCGTCGTGGCGCCGCGCGCCGTCGCCTTCTGGAGCATCGCGCGCTGGTTGGCGTCCGCCGTCCAGTCCCAGGCCGAGGACGTGGGGTCCTCGTTGTTCCAGTCCTGCCAGAAGCCCTCGATCTGCTTGAAGCCGGGGATGTTGGGCGAGGCGACCATCGACTCGCCGTTCACCGAGTTCCAGCTGCACGCGCCGAGGTTGTAGCGGGCGATGTTGAGGCCCAGGCCGGGGAGGGCGGTGCCGTTGTAGGTCACCGAGTTGGTGGTGAAGAACAGGTCGGCGAAGTCGTTCCGGTTGCCGAAGACGTTGGCCCACCAGGCCAGGGAGGTGCCCCAGCCCTCCCAGGTGCCGTACGACGTGCCGGGGTTGACGGCGATGGTCGCGTCCGCGTGTGCGGTGCCTGTCGCCAAAGCGCCCCCGACGAGGGCGCCGCCTGTCGCCGCCAGCAGAGTTCTGCGTCGGATCATGACTTCTCCGCTTC
This sequence comes from uncultured Streptomyces sp., assembly GCA_965653385.1. Taxonomy (GTDB): domain Bacteria; phylum Actinomycetota; class Actinomycetes; order Streptomycetales; family Streptomycetaceae; genus Streptomyces. The sequence continues at coordinate 3,017 of CBFGZZ010000324.1, forward strand.
GCTCAACGGCCGGTGTCGGCGGTGTCGTCGTCGAACCGGCTCCGTGGCTGGTCCCGCTGATGCCGACAGGAAGCATCGGGTGTGGCGGGTGAGGTTGTCGAGGGTTCCAACAGCCCTTTCTCAAACCTGTGGAGGAAGTGTTCGGGGTACCGGACGCCGGGGCCGGGTGCGAACCCGACGCGCACCGGCCGCGCACCGGCCGCGCACGGGTCTGGAGAGCTTGAGCCTCAGCGCCTATCGTGCGGGCGGCCCCGTCGCCCCGGTGGAGGAGGCTCACGGATGGTGCGGGTTCGCGTCGTGCGGCACAGCGGACTTCGGCGGCGTGCGCTGCGGCGGCGGGTGCTGTGGAGTGGCGGGGAGGCGCTCGTCACCGTCGGGGTGGTGCTTCTGCTGCTGGTCGTGCACCAGGTCTGGTGGACCAACCGGGAGGCCAGGGAGGGAGCGGAGCGGGAGGTCCGGGCGCTGGAGCGGGCCTGGGACGGCGACTCCCGCAGCGCCGCCGAGGCGCCGCCCGCTTCTTCGGCCACGGATACGGATACGGATACGGATACGGATACGGATACGGATACTGCTCCGGCTACGGACGCGTCCGCGCCCGCGGCCTCGTCCACCGGCGCGCCCGGCCGGTCCGGCGGCGCCTCCGCGCCCTCGCCCGACTGGTCCCGGGCCTACGCCATCCTCACCATCCCCCGCCTCCACCTCCGCGTCCCCGTCGCCGAGGGCGTCAGCAAGAGCGGTGTCCTCAACAAGGGCTACGTCGGCCACTACCCCGGCACCCAACAGCCCGGCCAGGCCGGCAACTTCGCTCTCGCCGGGCACCGCAACACCCACGGTGAGCCCTTCCGGTACCTCAACCGGCTCGCGCCCAAGGACACCGTGCGGGTGGAGACGCGGAGCGCGACGTACACGTACGCCGTCGACAAGATCCTGCCGCGGACAACCGCGCATGACGGGAGCGTCATCCGGGCCGTCCCGCGCTCCACCGCCCGGCCGGGCTACGGCTACCGCGCCCCCGGCTACTACCTCACCCTCACCACCTGCACGCCCGAGTACACGTCGAAGTACCGGCTGGTGGTCTGGGGCAAGCTCGTCTCCATGAGGCCACGCTGAGGTGCGTGTAACGTAACGAACATCAGGGCGAGCAGAACGCAGTACGGACGGGAGGGGCAGCCGATGATCCGCAGTCGGGCCGGTCTGCGTCCCGCCGCCGCGCTGGTGCTCCTCTTCCTCGAGGTCGTGCTGCTCGACACGGGCAGCCTCTCCGCGACCGTCGCGCTCGCGGCGACCGCGGCCGCGAGTTCCGCGTTCGCCGCCTGCTCGCTCCTGGCCTCGCGTGCCGCGCCCGCCGTGGCGCCGACCCGGGTGCGTACGGCCATCCGCGACCGGGCCCGCCGTACGGCGTTCCTGCCGCAACGCGACCCCGACGCCTCGGGCCGGCCTCGGCCCAGGGCGCCCGGACACGCCCTCCCGGCGACCTTCGCGTAGGGCAGACAGGCACGCACGCACCGGATCAGCGACCGGTAACCGGCAACCAGCAACAGCACGTCAGCCTGACCCGCGCGGGTCGTCATGCCGCCATTCCGCCATGCCGCTTCCGGCATGTTCCGTTCCGGCACGACGAGACCCTCGGAGGGCTCACCCATGTCCGTTTTCGCCGACCTTGTTCAGCGGCTCGCCGATCTGCTCCAGCCGCTGTTCGGCGCGTCCGCGGCCGCCGCCGCGATCGTCCTGTTCACCGCGTTCGTACGACTGCTCGTGCACCCGCTGTCCCGGGCCTCCGCGCGCGGACAGAAGGCGCGGACCGAGTTGCAACCGAAGATCGCCGAGCTGCGCAAGAAGCACGCCAAGAACCCCGAGAGGCTCCAGCGGGCCGTACTGGAGCTGCACGCCGAGGAAAAGGTGTCGCCGCTGGCCGGATGCCTGCCGGGGCTGTTCCAGCTGCCGGCCTTCTTCCTCCTCTACCACCTGTTCTCGAACACGACGATCGGTGGAAAGGCGAACGAACTGCTCACCCACCAGCTGTTCGCCGCGCCCCTCGGGGACCGGTGGGCCGACGCGCTCGGCGACGGTGGAGTGCTCGGGGGAGCGGGGCTCGTGTACCTCGTGCTCTTCGTGGTCGTCGCCTGCGTCGCCGCGTTCAACTACCGCCGGACGAAGCGGATGATGGCCGCGAATCCGGCCGTGCCCGTGGTCGACGGTCAGCCGGTGCCGGGGATGGGCGCCATGAGCAAGGTCATGCCGTTCATGTCCTTCTTCACGCTCTTCACCGTGGCGGTGGTGCCACTGGCGGCCGCACTGTACGTGGTGACCAGTACGACGTGGAGCGCGGTGGAGCGGGCCGCCCTCTATCGCTGATCCGGCGCACATGTCCTCCGGGCCTACGGTCCAGTACGTGAACCGGGTATTGCGGACCGGCCGTCGACCTTGGAGGATCGACCAGTCCTCCGATGGCTGCACCCGTCGGCGGGCGCACGCGATCGAGGGAGATTGTGATCATGAAGCTGCTGCGAGTCGGTACGGCGGGAGTGGAGACGCCTGCGTTGCTCGACGCCGAGGGGGTCCTGCGGGACCTCTCCGGTGTGGTGCCCGACATCGACGGGCCGCTGCTCGCCGACGACGCGGCGCTCGGCCGGATCCGGGCCGCCGCGGAGGCCGGGGAGCTGCCCGCGCTGGACGCGGCCGGGCTGCGGATCGGGCCGCCGCTCGCGCGGATCGGCAAGGTCGTGTGCATCGGGCTGAACTACCACGACCACGCCCGGGAGACCGGCGCGGAGCCGCCCGCCGAGCCGGTCGTCTTCTTCAAGGCCGCGGACACCGTCGTGGGCCCGCATGACACGGTGCTCGTGCCGCGGCGGTCGACGAAGACCGACTGGGAGGTCGAGCTCGCGGTCGTCATCGGACGTACGGCCCGGTATCTGGAGTCCGCCGAGGAGGCGCTCGCGCATGTCGCCGGGTACGCGGTGGCGCACGACGTGTCCGAACGGGAGTTCCAGATAGAGCGGGGCGGGACCTGGGACAAGGGGAAGAACTGCGAGACGTTCAACCCGCTGGGGCCGTGGCTGGTGACGTCGGACGAGGTGCCTGACCCGCAGAACCTCTCGCTGCGGCTGTGGGTCAACGGGGAGCTCAAGCAGGACGGCACCACGGCCGAGCAGATCTTCCCGGTCGCCGAGGTCGTGCGGTACGTCAGCCAGTTCATGACGCTGTACCCCGGTGACGTCATCAACACCGGTACGCCGGCGGGGGTGGCCCTCGGGCAGCCCGAGCCGAAGCCGTTCCTGCGGGCCGGGGACGTCGTGGAGCTGGAGATCGAGGGACTCGGGCGGCAGCGGCAGGAGTTCAAGGACGCGTAGGCGCTCCGCCGGGAGAGCCGGGAGAGCCGGGAGCCTGCGGCCGGATGCCGAGCGGCGCCGAGAGGCGCGGAGAGGCGCGGAGCCGTGCGCCGGCACGGTCCTGCGCCCCTCCGGGGGCATCAGCCTCCGGAGGGGCGGCCGGTCACGTCAGCAGCGCAGTGATCCGGCGCCACGCCTCCCGCGGAAGTGCCTCGCGCGAACCGCCGTCCACCACCTGCAGGGCCACGTGGTCCGCCCCCGCCGCGACGAAGGAGTCGATCCGCTTCCGGATCGCGGTCTCGTCGCCCCACGCGAACACCGCGTCGATCAGGCGGTCGCTGCCGCCGTCCGACAGATCGTCCTCGGTGAATCCGTGGCGCAGGAAGTTGTCGGTGTAGTTCGGGAGGGTGAGGTAGAGGGCCAGGTAGTCGCGGGCAAGGGTGCGGGCCCGGCCCGGATCCGTTTCCAGAATCACCTTCAACTCCGGTGCCAGGAGCGGGACTTCGCCCAGGATCTCACGGGCCCGCGCGGTGTGCTCGGGGGTGACCAGGTACGGGATCGAGCCGGCCGCCCGGTCGCGGGCCAGGTCCAGTGTCCTGGGGCCCAGGGCCGCCAGGAGGCGGCGGTCCGAGGGGACGCCGGCCTCGTCCAGCTCGTCGAGATAGGCGACCAGCGCCGAGTACGGCCGCCGGTACTGCTCGGCGAACTTCGCGTGGCTGACGCCGAGGCCGAGGACGAACCGGCCCGGGTGCGCCGCCTCCACCTCGGCGAAGCCCGCCGCGCTCTCGGCGGCGTCGTACTGCCAGATGCTCTGGATGCTGGTGCCGACGGCGAGCGTCGAGGTGGCCTCCAGGAGCGGCACGGCGTGGCGGGCGGCGCTGCTGCCGCCCAGCCAGACGGCGCCGTAGCCCAGCTGCTCCAACTCGGCGGCGGCCTCGTCGAGTTCGCCACGCCGGGCCGGGTCCTCCGAGCGCAGGCCGACGCTCCAGATGCCGTGGCGCCCGACGGACCTCTTCAACGCGTCACTCGCCGGGCTGTCCGTCACGCGGCTGGCGTTCGCCGGGCTGCCGGCCCCTACGCGGTCACTCACGTCGCTGTCCCTCCGGTCGGTGTCCCCTACGGGCGTGCCAACCGGAGGGTGCCGCCGGTTCTTCCCGTCAGCGCTTCAAGAACTCCTCAAGGGCCGCCACGACGAGCCGGTGGTCCTCCAGCTGCGGCAACCCGCTCACCGTGACCGACCCGACGACCCCGACGCCCTCCACGTTGATCGGGAACGAGCCCCCGTGCGCCGCGTAGACGTCGGGGTCCAGGCGGGAGGAGTCCTCGAACGTCGTCCCCTTGGCGCGGAAGCGGGCGCCGACGACGTAGGACGAGGTGCCGTAGCGCTCCACGACCCGGCGCTTGCGGGCGATCCACGCGTCGTTGTCGGGGGTGGAGCCGGGGAGGGCCGCGTGGAAGAGCTGCTGGCCGGCGCGGTGGATGTCGATGGCGACCGGGGCCTGGCGCTCGCGGGCCAGCTCGACCAGCAGGGAGCCCAGGGTCCAGGCGTCGTCGTAGGTGAACTGGCGGAAGACCAGGCGGCGTTCCTGTGCCTCCAGCTCCTCCAGGGGCGGGGTGAGCTCCGGGTGGAACTTCGGGGTGATCTCGGGGTTGTGCGTCTTGTGGGTCTTGTGCGTCGTCACAGGGTCACCGCCACTTTGTCGTGGGCCGAACGACGTGCCGCCTCCAGCACGTCGAGGGCGGCGGCCGCCTCCAGGGCGGACACCGGGTTGGGGCCGCCGGCCAGCAGCGCCTCGGCCACGGCCGCATAGTAGGCGGGGTAGTCGCCGGGGAGGGTGGGTTCGACGCGGCCGCCGCCCGTCAGTGGGGACTCGCCGGCACCCACGCGGCCCCACATCGACTCGGGTTCCGTACCCCACTGCTTACCCGCGCCGGGCCGCCGCCCCTCCCGCAGTGCCGCCTCCTGCGGATCCAGGCCGTACTTCACATAGCCCGCCTTCGAGCCCAGTACCCGGAAACGCGGGCCGAGCTGGGCGGTCGTGGCGGAGGCGTACAGATGGGAGCGGACGCCGTTCGCGTGGGTCAGCGCGAGGAACGTGTCGTCGTCCGTCTCCGCGCCGGCCCGGCGGACGGCCGCCTCCGCGTACACCTGGGTGACCGGACCGAAGAGCACCAGGGCCTGGTCGACGACATGGCTGCCGAGGTCGTAGAGCAGACCTCCGATCTCTGCCGGGTCGCCGGACTCCCGCCAGCCGCCCTTGGTCTGCGGACGCCAGCGTTCGAAACGGGACTCGAAGCGCCATACGTCGCCCAGCTCGCCCTCGGCGATGAGCCGACGCAGGGTCAGGAAGTCGTTGTCCCAACGGCGGTTCTGGAAGACGGACAACAGCAGCCCGCGCTCCTCCGCGAGCGCCGCCAGGTCACGTGCCTCGGCCGCCGTGCCGGCGATCGGCTTGTCGACGACGACCGGGAGGCCGGCCTTCAGGGCGGCCGTCGCGAGCGGGACGTGCGTCTTGTTGGGGGACGCGATGACGACCAGGTCGAGGTCGGCGGCGCGGGCGAGCAGCTCGTCGGTCGTGGCGACGACGCGCACGTCCGGGTGCTCGGCCGTGGCCTGCTTCTGCCGCTCGGGGTTCGACGTGACCACCGTGTCCAGGGCGAGCCCCTCGGTGGTGGCGATCAGCGGGGCGTGGAAGACGGAACCGGCCAGGCCGAAGCCGACCAGGCCGACGCGGAGGGGAGTAGCACTCATGCAGCCCACTTTCGCAACGCTGTTGCCAAAGTGCAAGCGCCGGGGACAATGGACGGCGTGAACAGGACGAAGGACGGGGTGGACGGGGTCGGGGTCGGGGCCGCGGCCCGGCGGAGCCGTGACTCGATGCGGCTGGGCGCCCTGCGCAGTCACAACACCGCGCTCGTGCTCGACCTGCTGCGCACGGCCGGTCCCGAGGGCATCAGCCGGCTCGAACTCGCCGAGCGCACCGGCCTCACCCCGCAGGCGGTCAGCAAGATCACCGCCCGGCTGCGGGAGGCCGGACTCGCGGCTGAGGCGGGGCACCGGGCGTCCACGGGCGGCAAGCCGCGCACGGTGCTGCGCCTGGTACCGGAGGCCGGGCACGCGGTCGGCGTGCATCTGGACCGGGACGAGCTGACGGCCGTGCTCTGCGATCTGACCGGGGCCGTGGTGGCCCGGCGCCGGGCCCCGCTGGACCTGGGGGCGGGTGCGGAGACGGTCGTCGAGCGGGCGGTGCGTGCGGTGGGGGAGCTGACGGCCGGGGCGGCGGGGGCTTGCGAGGTGGCGGGAGTGTTCGAGGCGGCGGGAGGGCCCGGTGACGTCCCTCGGCCGGGCGCCGTGCTCGGTGTCGGAGTCGCGCTGCCCGGGCCCCTCGACCATCGGCGCGGGGTGCTGCACCGGGTCACGGGGTTCCCGGAGTGGAACGGCTTCCCGCTGCGGGACGTGCTCGCGCGGCGCCTCTCGCTGCCGGTCGTCGTCGACAAGGACACCAACGCCGCCGCCCTCGGACTCGCGGTGGGGGGCGAGACAGCGTCCGTCACTTCCTTCGCGTATCTGCACTTCGGCGCGGGCGTCGGCGGAGGGCTCGTGATCGGCGGAGCGGTGCACCGCGGAGCCCGTACGGGCGCCGGGGAGTTCGGGCACCAGGTCGTCCAGCTGGACGGCCCGCCCTGCGAGTGCGGCAACCGCGGATGCGTCGAGGCGCTGTGCCTGGCCGCCGTCGCGCGCGGCGACCTGGCGGAGGCGGCCCGCGTGCTCGGCACGGCCGTCGGCAACCTGGTCGCGCTGCTCGACGTAGACCTCGTCCTGCTGGGCGGCCGCACGGTGGCCGCCGCGCCGGACACCTTCGTACGGGGCGTCGCTGCCGTCCTCGACGAACGCGCCCGGCGCGCGGGCGAGGACGCGGTGCCGGTACGGGTCGCCTCCGGCGGGGGAGCA
>CBFGZZ010000325.1:0-10213 GCA_965653385.1 uncultured Streptomyces sp.
GCAGGCTGTCACCGACCTTCCAGCCGTGCGACCGCGCGAGCTTCTCGTCGACGGCGACCTGCCCCTTCGCGAGTGCGTCCTGCGAGCCGGAGACCACCGGGAGGTGGAGGGCCTTGTCGAAGTCCGCAGGGATGACGGCGGTGACGTCCTGCTGGCTGCCGTCGAGTTGCATCCACCCTTGCTGCTCCTGTGACACCGCCCTCACACCGGGGACCTTGCGCAGGGCGGCGACCGCCGAGGCGTCCAGGCGCACTCCGCCTGCCGTGACCAGGTAGTCGGCCTTGACGATGTCCGTGGTCATCCTGTCCATGGACTCACCGAGGGTGACACCGAGCACGGTCAGAGCGCTGACCAGGGTGAGTCCGATGGCCAGCGCGGAGGCGGTGGCGCCGGTGCGGCGGGGGCTGCGTACGGCGTTCCGGCCCGCGAGGGTGCCGGAGACTCCGAAGCCGCGCCGCAGCAGTGGCTGTACGACCGCGATCACCGGCCGGGACAGCAACGGGATCAGCACCAGCAGGCCCGTCACCGAGAGGAAGGCCCCGAACCCGACGATCCCCCCACCACTGGAGCTGCCGGCCCCTGTACCCGCGACGACGACCGCCGCGCCGAGCAGCGTGAGGATGCCGCCGAGCACGTTCCGTAGCACCAGGGATTTGGTGGTGGCGGGCAGGTGTGCGCTGCCGATGGCCGCGACCGGCGGGATCTTCGCGGCGCGACGGGCCGGCAGCCAGGCGGCCACCATGGTGACCAGGACACCGACGACAGCCGCGACCAGCACGGTCGTCGACGTGACGATCAGCGGCCCGTCCGGTGTCCCGCCGTCGAATTCGACCGTGGCACGGGCTACGGCGGCCAGGGCGGCGCCGAGCCCGAGCCCGGCGGCCGCGCCGACGGCGCCGACCACCATCGCCTCGATCAGCACAGACCGGGTGACCTGCCTGCGGGAGGCGCCGACCGCGCGGAGCAGAGCGAGTTCCCTGGTGCGCTGGGCGGCCAGCATGGTGAAGGTGTTGGCGATCAGGAAGACGCTGACAAAGAGCGCGACGCCGGCGAAGGCGAACAGGATGCCATTGAGTGTCATCGCGTCTCCCGCCACCAGCTGGACCTCTTCGGCGGTGAGTTGCCGACTGGTCTTGGCCTTCGCGGAGTGAGGGAGCACCTTGCTGATGGCGACGGCGAGTTCGGTGCTCGATACGCCGGGGGCGGCGGTGACGGTGACCTTCTCGAAGAAGCCCGGCTGGAGGAAGAGGCGCTGCGCGGACGGTGTGTCGAACAGCACCAGGCTGCCGCCTGCGGCCACTTGCTCGTTCTCGGTGGTGAAGATGCCGGAGAGTTCGTACGTCTTCGCCGGACCCGTGAGAGCGACGGGCACTGTGTCGCCGACGTGGTAGCCACCCTTGTCTGCGGTGTCCTTGTCGAGCGCGATCCGTCCGGCCCGGGTGGGGCCGCTGCCGTCGGTGAAGACGTAGAGCGGGTCCTTGCCGTTCTTGCCCGGCGCGAAGTTGGCGGCCTCGTTGAACAGGCCGTCTGCGATGAGCCCGCCGTCCCTGTCGGCGACGTAGGCGCTCCCGTCGACGCGTCCGACGGCGTCGGCGACGCCGTCAAGTCGGGCGACCGCGTCGAGCGTTTTCCGGCTGATGCCGGAGGATTCGCCGGTGTATTCGGTGTTCTCGTCGACCTGGACGTCCACGTGGGCGTAGCTCTTGGCCGTCTGGCTGTCGGAGGCGTTCTTGTAGGTGTCGGTGAAGATCAGGGTGCCGGAGACGAACGCGACGCCGAGCATGACGGCGAGCACGGTCATCAGCAGTCTGGCCTTGTGCGCGAGGACGTTGCGCAGGGCTGTGCGGAACATGATGGTCTGGTCCCGGTGAGGTGAGGGCAGAGGAGGACGGGGTCGATCAGGGGGTGCGTGTCGGTCCGTACGGCTCGGTGCGAGCCGGCTCGAACGGCTCAGCTCGTACGGAACTTGGTGTCGAAGGACTTCATGAGATCGAGGACCCCGTCCGCGGTGGGCTCGTACATCTCCTCGACGATCCGCCCGTCGGCGAGGAAGACGACCCGGTCCGCGTAGGAGGCGGCGACTGGATCATGGGTGACCATGACGACGGTCTGGCCCAACTCCCTTACGGAGTTACGCAGGAACCCGAGGACCTCGGCACCCGCACGCGAGTCCAGGTTCCCGGTCGGCTCGTCCCCGAAGACGATCTCGGGCTTGGAGGCGAGGGCCCGGGCGACGGCGACCCGCTGCTGCTGACCGCCGGAGAGCTGGGCGGGACGATGGCTGAGTCTGTCAGACAGACCGACCATTCGGATGACGGTGTCCAGCCACTCCTGGTCGGGCGTCCGGCCCGCGATGTCCATCGGCAGTGTGATGTTCTCCAGCGCGGTGAGGGTCGGCAGCAGGTTGAACGCCTGGAAGATGAAGCCGACCCTGTCCCGGCGTAGTTTGGTGAGCTGCCTATCCGTCAGGGACCCCAACTCGATGTCACCCACGCGGACTGAGCCGGAGGAGAACGAGTCCAGCCCGGCCACGCAGTGCATCAGCGTGGACTTGCCGGACCCGGAGGGTCCCATGATCGCGGTGAACTGGGACTGTCCGAAGCCGACACTGACCTGGTTGAGAGCCACCACCTTGGTGTCGCCCTCTCCGTAGACCTTGGAGAGCTTGGTGGCGCGGGCGGCCACAGCGGGCGTGTGGGAAACGGGCGGCAGGGTGGTCACGAGGTCATGCTCCGATCGAAGAAGATAACGGGGGGAGAGCCGGGAGCGGGTCCAGATCTGTGCCCGGCCGGGAACTCCTTCATCGTCGGGTTCGCAGCGGCCCCCTCGGATCAGCCGAAATACCGACTACCTGAGGCTGATACCCGGGCCCGGCTCTGTCAGCTTGAGGTATGGCGGCGCGTCAACTTTGAGGCTGACGGCCTGGAAGAACCGCCTGCGAGACGCAGGCTGCCGTGGACTCCGCGCCCCCTCGTGACAGCGCGACGCACCTCCTGCCGACAAGACCCGCCCATCGCCGTCTCGGTCGGTGCATGGCCCAGGGAGAGCGATGGTCCACCCGCATGATCAGCACAGTCACCGCGCACAGGTGAGATGTGCCGTGGTCTCGGGAGCGGCACTCGTCGGTGGGCCCGGGCGGTCGAGGTTGCGACTCCATGGCCGGCGACCAGCGATGACGGCCCATGCGTGCTCCAACTGCCTTTCGGCCGAGGGTCCACCGCGATCGCCTTCGTTTTCTGGCCGTTCGGCCGAGGCGGGCCGGTTGGATGGGGAAGCAGAGTCCTTGTCATGCCTACCGCACGCAAGGCCGCCCTCGTCGCGGCCGGACTGACCGTCAGCCTGTGTATTCCCACCGCCCAGGCGACAGCCGCCGGAGCCGACCGTTCCCCCGCCCCCGCCCTCGACCGTTACTACGACCAGCGCCCCGCCTGGCACCGCTGCGGCGCCGCCGAGGAGTACCCCGCCGACCTGCGGTGCGCGACCCTCAAAGTGCCGCTCGACTACACGCGGCCCGCCGGACCCACACTGCGTATGGAGATCTCCCGGCTGCGCACCAGCGTCCCCGGCAAGCGGCGTGGCGTGCTGCTGTCCAACCCGGGAGGGCCGGGGGCCGCAGGGCTGGGCAATCCCTCGGCGTACACGGAGGTCATGCCCAAGAGCGTCCGGGACCGGTACGACCTCGTGGGCTTCGATCCGCGCGGTACGGGCGCCAGCAGCCCCCTGAACTGCGGCCTCACCAAGAACGAACTGAACTGGCCGCGCGCGTACCGGCCGGCGTCCTTTGGTCAGAACATCGATTTCGCCCGTGGCTTTGCCGCGAAGTGCGCCGCCCGGGACCGCGCCCGGCTGCCGTATCTCACCACCCGTAACACCGCACGGGACATGGATGTCATCCGTGCCTTCCTGGGTGAGAAGCGGATCTCGTACATGGGTGTGTCCTACGGCACCTACCTCGGCGCCGTCTACACCCAGATGTTCCCGGCCCGCAGCGACCGCGTCGTCCTGGACAGTTCGGTGGACCCGAACCGCTTTGGCCGGGGCACCTACCAGGCCATGGCCGAGGGCGTCGAGCCGGCGTTCCGGGACTGGACCCGGCTGGTCGCCCGCCGGGACAGCACCTACCACCTCGGTGACACCCCCGCGAAGGTTCGCGCCGCGTTCTTCCGGCTGGTCGCCCGCGCCGACCGCACGCCGCTCAAGTACAACGGCAGCGACCCCGATTTCGAGGACCGGGCCGTCACCGGTGCCGACATCCGCGAGTCGCTGCGACCGATGTTCTTCTACGACCCCCACCAGGCCGCACGCGATGTCGTCAGCCTCCGCAAGGCCCGCGCGACCCGCCCGGATCCCCGGCCCTCCGACGAACCCGCGGACCCCTCCGAAGCCAACTTCGAGGCGCTCCACTGGGCGGTCGTCTGCGCCGACAACTCCGCGTCATGGCCCCGCGACCCATCCCGATACCGCCGCGACGCCATCCGCGACGGTGCTCGCCTCCCCCTCTACGGGGACTTCACCTCCAACATCACACCGTGCGCCTTCTGGCCGCGCGGCGCCGAACCGGCCACACGTGTCGACAACAAGGTGGGCGCGCTCATCCTGCAGAACCAGTGGGACTCCCAGACACCGGCGGCGAGCGGCCTGGCCATGCACCGCGCCCTGCGCGGCTCACGATTCCTCGAGGTCCGGGGCGGACGGGACCACGGTGTGTACGGCATCCCGGCCACCCCCGCGTGCGCCACCAACACGGTCAACACCTACCTGATCACAGGCCGCCTGCCCAGCGACGACATCACCTGCCGTATCCGGCCGTGAGGAACAGGCACTGCGGCCCGCGCCGTTTCGGCGCAGGAGCGGGAACCGCGGATCGCTCTGGATGACGTAGGAGCTTGGCCGTACGCAGGAACGGCCGCCAGGCTCAGGACGCGGCGACGGCCATCGATCGCCGCGCGGCACCGGGGGCCTGTCTCCGAGCAGCGGTCCACGACAAGGCGCGTGCGGTCGAAGCGGCCGACGAGCCGGTCCGGGAAGAGGCACTTCGACGCCGCGGGTCGAGGTGAGCACCGTGAAATGTATCCGGCCCCCGGTGTGATCGCGGATATCGCGCTCACACCGGGGGCACGGAGACCGCCGGGGGCCGGAACCCGGATCGGAACGGCGAACGCGGCACGGATCTGCTCCCGGCGCACGGCCGGGTCGTACTCGTGGCTGATACCGCCACCAGGGAGCCCATGACCGCGTCCACGCCTGTGACGCGCCGCATGTCGTGCAGGAGCGTGGTGAACCGTGCTGCTCGCGCCGCTGTCAGGACAGTCATGTGATGGGCCCAGGGTCCGGTGCTGGTAGGAGGCTTCAGTCACCACGGAGGCATGGTGACTGCGAGGGTCAGTGACCGACGGTGAAGCGCCGGTTGAGGTGCCGGGGGGTTTCGAGTTCGTCGAGGAGAGCGACCGCGTAGTCCTCGTAGGAGATGCGGGCCTCCCCGTCGTCGCCTACGACCGGGTGGTCGAGGCCGGTGCGGTAGCTGCCGGTGCGCTCACCGGGGGCGAAGTGCACCGGGGGAGGCGAGACATACGTCCAGGTGACGTCCGCGCCGAGCGTCCGGTAGGCGTCGAGGGCCTCGATCTGCCCGATGGCGTACGGCTTGAACTCCTCGGGGAACCGGGGGGAGTCGAAGTAGCGCACCTCGTCCTCGTTCAGCAGGCTGGCCCCGCCGCCCATGTGCACGATACGCGGGCCCTTGGAGCCCAGGGCGCGAACGGCTGCGGCGACGGTGGACACCGCCTCGGTGTACAGGCGCGCGTCAGGGCCGCCGACGGTCAGCACCAGCGCGTCGGCCTCTACGGCCAGGGCGCCGACCGTCTCGGCGTCGGTGACATCGCCCACCACCGAACGCACACCCTCGGGGAGACGGCAGAGCCGGGCGACGTCGCGGGCGACGGCGGTGACCTCATGACCGCGCGCTGCTGCCTCGGAGACGACACGGGAGCCCGCCTTCCCGGCGGCTCCGAAGACGACGATCCTGCTCATTTCCCGATCTCCTCGTGGTATGGGTTCAGACACTCTGCGACCCGAAGAGGTACTGGTTGCCGATGTCGATCAAAAAGGGGCCACCGTAGGAGGGGTAGCGCTCCAGGATCGCCTTCTTGTACGCCGCGCCGTCGTCGCCGAGCAGCTCGCGCGCGGCGGCGAGGTAGCTGCGCAGTTCGGAGTACACCTCCGGGCCGGTGGGCAGGCCGTGGCCGGCCAGAATCGTGTCGTACGACGTGTCGGCGGCCAGGGTGCCCACGGCCCTCTGCCAGCCGTCGATGTCGTTGTTGCCGAGGAACAGGTGGGTGTCGCGGTACACAAGGTCCTGTGCGATCAGCACCCTTTGCTCGGGCAGCTTGATCACCAGCTCGTCCGCGGCTTCCCCGCCCGAGACGGCGTCGAAGACGAAGGGCACCCCGTCGATGACCTCGGTGCCGGGGGTGATCTCGACGGTCGGGGTGACGTCGGCGACCGGGATGAGCGTGCCGGTCGGGTCCTGGCCGTCGCCCTGCGCGGCGATCTGGTCGCGGACGGCGGGCAGCGCATGCACGGCGACGCCGAAGCGGGCAGCGCCGTGGAAGTGGTCGGGGTGGGCATGGGTGATGACCAGCCGGTCGATCGGCTTGCCCAGGCCCTGTGCGTAGGCGACCACCTCGTCGGCGTAGGCCAGCGCGTACTGGGCGTCGACCGCGATGACCCGGGCCGGCGTTTCGATCAGCTGGGTGGTGACATTCAGACTGTCGTCGGGGGCCATGTAGCTGTGGACGCGGACCGCGCCCTTGTCGACGATGGTGATCGTGCCGTACATGAGGTCACTTCCTACTTGGGCGGATAGCCTCCGTCAGGCCGTCCCGGCATCTCCCACTTTCACTCTCCGCAAGCGGGAAGGCGAGATACGCTGGAGACTCTTCCTGGTCAGAAACGGACATCAGCGAGGTCACCGTGCCGATGCACGAGTCCGCCGACAGCACCCGGACGGACAGCGAACCGATTCCCGGGTTCGGTTTCAACCCGCCGGCCGCGCCGGTCTCCGGCTTCGAGGCCACTGACCTGGCCGCCCTGCACGGCCGCGTGCCGGACGCCTCCCTGCAGCGCGTCCACCGCGTCGACTTCCACACCGTCACCCTGGTCACCGAGGGCAACGGCGAGCACACCGTCGACTTCGTCACCTACCCCTGCCTCCCCGGTACGCTGCTGTGGATCCGCCCCGGCCAGGTCCAGCGCTTCGGCAAGCCCGGCACGATGAACGGCCCGCACCTGCTGTTCACCCCGACCTTCCCTGCCCACTTCGCGAACACCGCCCGCCTCCTCGACGACTGGCACGGACCCGTCTGCCGGCAACTCGGCACCGACCGCGACTACGACACCGTCTCCATGCTGTTGAGCCAGCTGCGCGCCGAGTTCACCCGCCAGGCCAGCACGGTCTCCCCGGAGATCCTCCAACTCCAGCTCGCGGCCCTGCTCCTGCACATCGACCGATTGCCACGGCACGGCGCGCACACCGACCCGCCCGCCGACGGCGGCATCTACGCCCGCTTCCGCGCCGAGCTCGAACGCTCCTACGCCACCACCCGCCGTGCCGAGGACTACGCCCACCGCCTCGGATACACCGTCAAGACCCTCACCCGCGCTTGCCTGGCCGCCACCGGACAGCCCGTCAAACAGGTCATCGACACCCGCGTCGCCCTGCAGGCCCAGCGGCTGCTCGCCCACACCGACGAACCCGTCGCTGTCATCGCCCGGCGCCTCGGCTTCTCCGAACCCACCAACTTCGGCAAGTTCTTCACCCGCCACACCGGCACCACACCCGGCGACTTCCGCCGTGCCCACCGGCCGCCAACGGAGTGACCGACGCCAAGTCCGTTTCTGACTACGATGGGCACCGCAGGCATGGAGCCCCGGCCCGTCCGGACCTACACCCGTCCCGACGTCAATGCCCCCGGATCAGCGGACACTTCAATGCGCGCTGCTGCGCAGCCGCCGCGCGACGCAGTCGCGCGCCCTGCCGTTCCTGCACTGCTGAGCGGCAGCCGTCGCACCTGCGGCAGGAGTACCCGCCGACGGGATCCGCCGCGCCCACGGCGCGGGGTTGGTGCGGGCTATCCGCACGGGTCGGGTCTGGCCAAGCGCCCGGCTCTGCCTACGGGACGGGCAGGCCGTCCCGGTACACGACCGCGATGCCAGGGTGACCGGACATCCAGGACGCCAACGTGGCAATCTCGCGGCCGGGCAGCATCGCGACGGCGTCCGCTGGACTCGGGATCCGTGATGATCGTGGCGCAACGATGGTGGCGCACCGGACTTCCTCCACTGCGCTTCGCGCAACTCGTGACCGACTAAATCGAACACCGGGTTAGCCAGGCGGTGGCGAGTCGCGTTATTGCGCCTTCAGTTACCTGACGATCCGGCCAACGATCGCGGTCGTAGGGAGCTGGGGCGGGAGCGCCGACGCCACTACTTCTGGTACTACCCGGGCAAGGGCTCCACGGGCGTCCAGGTCACCACGCCGGTGACCAACTCGGACGGTTCGATGAAGGGCAAGTGGTACTGGGCTCGCGCCGGTCCCGCGTTCGCCGCCAGGGGCAGCGTCGCTACCGCGACCACGGCGAAGCCTTGGGGTTGGACACCGTGATGGATCAGCCTCTGCCCGAGCCTGTCGACCTTCCGGCGCAGGTAGCTGATGTAGGTGGCCACTACCGTGGGTCACCGTTGAAGTCGTACGCCCACATGTTCCAGGAGCTGGGCATGGGTGATCACGCGCGGGAGGCGGAATTCAGTTCTGGGTGTTGAGGCTCAGATCGACAACCGCGAGCGTGGGGTCGTCCGGGCGATGCCGATGCCGCGTGCGGTACCTGCGTCAGTGAACCTACCGGCGTGTCACAAGGAATCCCGCACGGTTGCCTTTCGCAACGCGTCTGCCAGGAACTCGAGCGACTCCTCGATTTCCGGAAGCTCAGGCAGGTTGTTGAGGTGGCCGTGCACCATGCCGTGGGCGAGTTGAGAGGTGACGGGCACACCGACTTCACGTAGTTGTCGTTCGAGCAGTTCGGCGGAAGGGCGCAGGTCGTCGTACTCGGAGACCACGATGTACGTGGGCGGCAGATTCGTCAGTAGTGCCGCTCCGGGCAGGGCATCGGCCGGCAGGTCGCTGATCCTTCCCACGTAGTTCCTGACCATGGCCTCCACGGCTGCCGGCGTGCAGCGCAGGGGCAGCGCCGTCATCTCCGCGGCTACCGCCTCCTCAAGGGCCGGGTTGGGAAAATGGGCGAAGGGATAGGCGAGAATAAGGGCGTCGGCCGTCCGGGGGCCGTGGTCATGGGCGCGCAACGCCGTGGCGACGGCCAGTGCGGCTCCCGCGCTGGCACCACCAATGGCGATCGGCAGGCTCGTGGGGTGGATCGGAAGGTCGCCCCGGCAGAGAGCGGACCAGGCGGCGTGGACATCGTCGATGGGCACGGGGTATCGGACGCCGTCCCGCGCCAGACGGTAGTCCACCGATACGACGAATGCGTCCGCCCGGCGCGCCAGTTCGCCGCACACCACGTGCCCCTCAGGCATGTCGAGGTCGCCCGACTGAAATCCTCCACCGTGCGCCCAGACCAGGACACTTGAGAACTCACCTATGGGCCGGTATGTGCGTACCGGTATGGGACCGTGCGCGCCCGGGACCTGGTATTCCTCCACCAGGACCCCCGAGGAGTCCCACTCCGCGGACTTGCGCGCCTGCTCCCGACTATGGTTCTGGATCGCGGCTTCCAGATCCGCTTGGCTCAGACCGAGCGAGAGCGTCTCCCGCATCCTGTCGAACTGTTCATTGAAAAAGGGGTGCACTGGCACGGATGCCTCCAGGCATGGGAGCAGGGCTGTGGAGGGATGAGAGTCAGGACCGCGGTGCGGCGGTGTCGGTGGCTCGTGGGCGATCATCTGTCGGCTGACTGCGGCCTCGGCCACTGCGGGATCCGTGCCCCGGATCGGCCTGGCCGGCCCGGAGGGCGCCGAACTCAGGCAAAATCTGCGGAACGATGCCGAAGCTCACCCAAGAGCTGGGCGGTGCGTCGGCGACTGGGATGGCCGCCGTCGCGAGTCCCATGGTCACCGTTGCGAGCGCCGCGACGCTGTCAATGGGTCCGTCCGGACCCGCCCGGTCACCTCACGGATTGGTGAGGACCGGGATGATCTTCGTTGC
>CBFGZZ010000326.1:0-10205 GCA_965653385.1 uncultured Streptomyces sp.
TCAGCCCCTTCGACCCCGCTGGGGCTGCCGCCCGCCCCAGACCCCCGCCATCGGTCCTGCGGGCCTCGTCCTCAAACGCCGGACGGGCTGAATGAAACGCGCTCTCACGGCAGCACCCTGCACAACGCCTCCAACGTCCCCGCCCACGCATGGTCCGGGGGTGTCCCGTAGCCCACGACCAGGGCGTCGAGGCGTTCCGTCGTGGACGACTCGTGGCGGTAGGCGCTCAGGCCGTGGAGGGCGAGGCCGTGCCAGGTGGCGGCCTGGAGGACGGACTGTTCGGTGCCGGGTGGGAGGCGGAGGACGGCGTGGAGGCCGGCGGCGATGCCGGTGACCTGGAGGTGGGGGGCGTGGGTGGCGAGGGCCTGGACCAGGGCGTCTCGGCGGCGGCGGTAGCGCAGGCGGGCGGCGCGGACGTGGCGGTCGTAGGCGCCGGAGGTGAGGAACTCGGCCAGCGTCAGCTGGTCCACCGCGCCGCAGGTGTCCGAGCCGCCCTTCGCCTCCGTGACCGCGTCCACCAGTGTCGAAGGCAGCACCATCCAGGCCAGCCGCAGGCCGGGGGCGAGGGACTTGCTGGCGGTGCCGAGGTAGACGACGCGGTCGGGGTCGAGGCCCTGGAGCGCGCCGACGGGCTGGCGGTCGTAGCGGAACTCGCCGTCGTAGTCGTCCTCCAGGACCAGGCCCCCGGTGCGGCGCGCCCAGTCCACCACCGTGGCCCGGCGGTCGCGGTGCAGGGGCATGCCCATGGGGAACTGGTGGGCCGGGGTGAGGAGCACCGCGCCGATAGAGCGGTCCTCCCTCAGCCTCGCCGGGTTCGTGCCCATTTCGTCGAAGGCCAGGGGCGTGGTGGTCAGGCCCGCCGCCGTCAGCTGTTTCCAGTGCGGAGGCAGGCCGTACGACTCAACGGCGACCGTCTCCAGGCCGCGCGCCCGCAGGGCTCTGCCGAGCAGTTGCAGGCCGTGTACGAAGCCCGCGCACACCACCACGCGCTCAGGGTCGGCGCGCACGCCTCGTGCTCGGGCGAGGTAGCCGGCGAGGGCGGTGCGCAGTTCGGGGCGGCCGCGCGGGTCGCCGTAGCCGAGGGCCTGGTTCGGGGCGGCGAGGAAGGCGCGGCGGGCCGCCTTGAGCCACTCCGTGCGGGGGAAGGCGGCGAGGTCGGGGGTGCCGGGGATCAGGTCGTGGGCGGGGCGCGGGCGGTCGCGGTGCGGTGGGGCGGTCTGGCCGGTCGGCGGGATCACCGGGCGGTCGGCGACGCGCGTGCCCGAGCCCTGGCGGGCGGTGAGCCAGCCCTCGGCGACGAGTTCGGCGTAGGCCTCGGCGACCGTGTTGCGGGCGATGCCCAGGTCGGCGGCGAGGGAGCGGGAGGAGGGCAGCCGGGTGCCGGGGGCGAGGCGTCCGGTGCGGACGGCCTCGCGCAGGGCGTTTGTCAGGCCCCGGCGCAGGCCCGGCCCCGCCGGTTCCAGGTGGAGGTCCACTCCCAGAGCGGCCTGAGTGGCCCAAGGTTTCGCCATGGAAGTGGACCATACTCCTGGGCTGCTTCGCTCCTAGGGTCGAGATCATGACGACCACTGAAGAGAGCACCACCACGACCGTCACCTATGCGTCAGAACCGGCCCCGCGCCTCGACTGGGCCGCTCTCGCCCCCGATGTCTTCAAGGCCATGATCCGGCTCGACGCGGCGGCGGGGCGGGGGCTCGACCCGGTTCTGCGCGAGCTGGTGAAGATCCGGGCCTCGCAGCTCAACCACTGCGCGTTCTGCCTCGACATGCACACCAAGGACGCGCTCGCGGCCGGCGAGAGCGTCGAGCGGATCGTGCAGCTGAGCGCCTGGGAGGAGTCGCGGCACTTCTACACCGGGAAGGAGCTCGCGGCGCTGGAGCTGACGGAGGCCGTGACCGTGCTGACCGACGGCTTCGTGCCGGACGAGGTCTACGAGCGCGCCGCCGCGCACTTCGAGGAGGCAGAGCTGGCGCAGCTGATCGCCGCGATCAGCGTGATCAACGCGTGGAACCGGTTCGGGGTGACCTGCCGGCGGACCCCGGGTCACTACCGGCCGGGGCAGCACCTGTGACCGTTCGGACGACACTTCGGACGACGCTGCTCGACCCCGCCGTGGCCCAGGCCATGTCGGCCGTGAGCGCCGCCGCGAAGAAGGGACTCGGTGATCCGGCCCTCGCCGAGCTCGTCGTGATCCGGGCCTCGCAGCTCAACCACTGCGCGTTCTGCCTGGACATGCATCTCGGGATCGCCCGCGAGTACGGGGTGAGCGAGGACCGGCTGGACATGCTGGCCGCCTGGGAGGAGGCGGAGGGGCTGTTCGACGCGCGGGAACGGGCCGCGCTGGCGCTGACCGAGGCGGTCACCGTTCTCACCGACGGCTTCGTGCCCGACGATGTGTACGACCGTGCCGCCGCGCACTTCGACGACACCGGGCTCGCCCATCTCATCGCGCTGATCGTCGCCATCAACAACTGGAACCGGGTGATGGTCACCCGCCGCATTCCACCAGGGGGATACACACCGTGACCAAGGTCGAGACCTTCCGTGCCCTGCACCGGCGCACCGCTCCCGGCGATCCGCTCGTGCTGCCCGGCCCCTGGGACGCCGCCTCCGCGCGCGTCTGCGTCGAGGCCGGGTTCCCCGCGCTGGCCACGCCCAGCGCGGCCGTCGCCGCCTCCCTCGGGTACGAGGACGGGCAGACCCCGGCCGACGAGATGTTCGCGGCGGTCGCCCGGATCGTGCGGGCCGTGGACGTGCCGGTGTCGGCGGACATCGAGGGCGGCTACGGGATCGCGCCGAAGGAACTGGTCGAGCGCCTGCTGGAGACCGGTGCCGTGGGCTGCAACCTGGAGGACTCCGAGGCCGGGGTCCTGAAGGACCCTCGCGCGCACGCCGAGTGGCTCGCCGAGGTGCGGTACGCCGCCGGGGACCAGTTGTTCGTCAACGCGCGCGTGGACACGTTCATCCGGGGCGTGCCCGATCCGGAACGGGCCATCGAGCGGGCCGCGCTGTACGTCGCCGCGGGCGCCGACTGCGTGTATCCGATCGGCGCCCCCGTGGACGTACTGCCCCTGCTGCGGTCCGGCATCCAGGGGCCGGTCAATGTGCACGGCACCGTGACCGGGGACGGCCCCTCGCCCACCGCACTGGGTGAACTCGGGGCCACCCGGATCACGTTCGGGCCGGGGATGCAGCGCAGCGCCGCACAGGCGCTGCGCGAGATCGCCGCGCACCTGAGCTAGAGGATCAGGACAGCCACGCCTTCCACGTGGACTCGTGGCTGTCCACCCACTTCTTCGCCGCCTCCTCGGGCGACAGCTTCTGCTCGGCGATCATCAGGGAGACCTCGTTCTGGTCCTCGGTCGTCCACTTGAACTTCTTCAGCAGGGCCGCCGCCTCGCCGCCGCTCTTGGCGAAGTCCGCGTTGAGGTACTTCTGGAGCGGGGTGTGCGGATAGGCGCAGGCGACCTTCTCCGGGTCCGCGTCGCAGCCCTCCTTGTACGCGGGCAGCTTCACCTCGGTCATGGGCACCTTCTTGAACAGCCACTGCGGCTCGTACCAGTACGTCAGGAAGGGCTTCTTCGACTTGGCGAACTGTTTGATCTGCGTGATCTGCGCGGCCTCCGAACCGGCGAACACCACCTGGTAGTCCAGGCCCAGGTTCTTCACCAGCGCCTTGTCGTTGGTGACGTAGGACGGCGAGCCGTCCATGAGCTGGCCCTTGCCGCCGCTCTCCGCGGTGCGCAGCTGGTCGGCGTACTTGTTGAGGTTCTTCCAGTCGGTGACGTCCGGGTGGGCCTTCGCGAAGTACGTCGGCACGAACCAGCCGATGTGCCCGGTGACCCCGAGGTCGCCGCCGGGCACGATCGTCTTCTTGTCCTTGACGTACCGCTGCTCCTCCTCCGGGTGCCCCCAGTCCTCCAGGAGCGCGTCGACGCGGCCCTGGCTGAGCGCGTCCCAGGCGGGCACCTCGTCGATCTGGACGGTGTCGACGCGGTAGCCGAGCTCGTGCTCCAGCAGGTACTGGGCGACGGCCACGTTGGCCTGCGCGCCGACCCAGGACTGCACGGACAGGGTCACGGACTTCGCGCCCTGGGCATTGGCGAACGGCGAGGCCTGCTTGGTCATGTCGGCGGCACCGCAGCCGGTCAGCAGCGCCAGCGAGGACACGCCGGCCACTACGGCGGTCGTACGCGTTCGGCGGGTGCTCAGGTGTCGGATTCCCAGTCGCATGTCACGCTCCCTTCTTCGCGCGGCGTTCCGTCGGCTGGGTCACCCGGTCGAGCATCAGGCCCAGGCAGACGATCGCCGCGCCGGCCACCAGGCCGGTCGCCAGGTCGCCCTGGGCGAGGCCGAAGACGACGTCGTAGCCGAGCGCGCCGCCGCCGACCAGGCCGCCGATGATGACGACGGCGAGGACCAGGACGACGCCCTGGTTGACGGCGAGCAGCAGCGCCGGGCGGGCGAGCGGGAGTTGGACCTGCCGCAGCTGCTGGGCGGGGGTCGCGCCGAGCGAGCGGGCCGACTCCAGGGCGGCCGGGTCGACCTGGCGCAGGCCCTGGGTGGTGATGCGGACGACGGCGGGCAGCGCGTAGACGACGGCCGCCGCGACGGCCGGGGCCCGGCCGACGCCGAACAGCGCGACCACCGGGATCAGGTACACGAACTGCGGCATCGTCTGGAAGACGTCCAGGACCGGCCGCAGCAGCCGTTCGACGCGGTCGCTGCGGGCGGCCGCGATGCCGGTCGCGAAGCCCAGGACCAGGGTGACGGCGACGGCCGCCAGGACCTGGGAGAGGGTGTCGAGCGCCGGTGTCCACACGCCCAGGACGCCGATCGCGGCCATGGCGAGGACGGCGGTCAGCGCGGTGCGCCAGGTGCCGATCAGCCAGGCCAGCGCGGCGACGATCAGCAGGACGGACCACCAGGGCAGCCACTGCATGGTGTCGCGCACCGGGTTGAGGACCCAGGTGGTGAAGTGGGCCGCCCAGTCGGCGGTGCCGCCGATGACGGGGACCCCGGAGTAGAGGTGGTCGGTCATCCAGTCGACGGCGCGGTTGACCGGCTCGGCGATGTTCAGGGTCCAGGCCTCGGGCCAGTCGAGACGGCCCAGGAGCCGTCCGGTCACGGCCACGGCCACGGCGGCGACGGCCGCGTAGACCCAGCGTGCCCGGCCGCCCGGCCGCGGCTCCGCGCCGAGACCCTCCCCCGCCGCGCCGGTCACCCGGTCCAGGACGACGGCGAGCAGCACGATCGGGATGCCGGCCGCGAGGGCCGCGCCGACGTCGACCGTGGCCAGCGCCTGGTACACGCGGTCACCGAGGCCGCCGGCGCCGATGACCGACGCGATGACCGCCATCGACAGCGCCATCATGATCGTCTGGTTGAGGCCGAGCAGGAGTTCCTTGCTGGCCAGCGGGATACGGGCGGTCAGCAGGCGCTGCCGTGCGGTGGCGCCGAGCGACTCGACGGCCTCCAGCACCTCCTTGTCCGCGCGGCGCAGACCGAGGGCGGTGAGGCGGGCCATCGGCGGGGCGGCGTAGACGACGGTGGCCAGGACGGCCGCGGGGACGCCCATGCCGAAGACCAGGACGACGGGGAGCAGGTAGGCGTACGCCGGGAGCACCTGCATGGTGTCCAGGACGGGGCGCAGGATCCTGTCCATCCGGTCGGACAGTCCGGCGGCGAGGCCCAGCAGCGCGCCCACGACGACGGAGGCGAGGACCGCCACGACCATCAGCGCGAGGGTCTGCATGGTCGGGATCCACATGCCGAGGAACCCGCAGGCCAGCAGCGCGATTGCCGTACCGGCGGCGAGCTTGAGGCCCGCGACCCGCCAGGCGATCAGGGACGCCGCGGCGGTGACGCCGGCCCAGCCGGCCGCGAGCAGCACGAGGTACACGGCGCGCACGGAGATGACGACCGCGTTGCTGATGTGCCCGAAGAAGTAGACGAACAGCGGGTGGCTGTCCCGGTTGTCGATGATCCAGACGCTGGCCTTGGTCAGCTGGTCGGAGAAGTCGACGGTCAGCGCGGCGGGCCAGCTGCCGCTCGCCCAGCGGGCGTTCGCCAGCGGCACGAGGATCGCGGCGGCGAGGGCGAGCAGCAGGAGCTTGCGGACGACGGGCTGTTTGAGGACGCCCGGAACACCGAGGCGAGGGGCGGCAGTGGTGACGGTGGCCATCAAGCCACCTCCTTGCGCTTCCCCGCTCCCGCCACGACACTCCGCTCAGCCCCGCCCGGGGCGTTGTGCTGCGTCCCCGCCACGACGCCGAGAAGCTGCTCGTGGTCGACGACCCCCAGACAGCGCCCGCCCTCCATGACCCGGGCCGGGACACCGGTGCGGGCCACGGCCTCGATGGCCTCGGACACCGTCGCGTCCGGCGCGATGGCCGGCCCGCTGCCGCTCTCGTCCGCCGACGCGGCACGCATGGCCGTACGCACGGTCATGACCTGCTCGCGGGGTACGTCACGGACGAACTCGCGGACGTAGTCGTCGGCCGGCGAGCCCACGATCTCCTCGGGCGTGCCCAGCTGGACGACGCGGCCGTCGCGCATCAGGGCGATACGGTCGCCGAGCTTGAGGGCCTCGCTGAGGTCATGGGTGATGAAGACCATGGTGCGGCCCTCCTCGCGGTGCAGGCGGACGACCTCCTCCTGCATGTCCCGCCGGATCAGCGGGTCGAGCGCGCTGAACGGCTCGTCGAAGAGCAGCACCTCCGGGTCCACCGCGAGCGCCCGGGCCAGCCCGACCCGCTGACGCTGACCGCCGGACAGCTGGCCCGGCCTGCGGTGCTCCATGCCCTCCAGGCCGACCTTGGCGACGACCTGGGCGGCCCGCTCACGGCGCTCGGCCCTGCCGACGCCCTGGATCTCCAGGCCGTACGCCACGTTGTCGAGGACCGTGCGGTGCGGGAGCAGGCCGAAGTGCTGGAAGACCATCGCGGCGCGGTGCCGGCGCAGTTCGCGCAGTCGGGTCTTGTCCATGGCGCGGACGTCCTCGCCGTCGATGGCTATGGTGCCCGCGGTCGGCTCGATCAGCCGGGTCAGACAGCGCACCAGCGTGGACTTGCCGGAGCCGGACAGGCCCATGACGACGAAGACCTCGCCCTTGCGGACGTCGAAGGAGACGTCCTGGACGGCCGCCGTGCAGCCGGTGCGGGCGCGCAGCTCGGCGGACGTGAGCCCGGCGAGCTCCGGGTCGGCGGGGACGCGGTGCGCCTTCGGGCCGAAGACCTTCCAGAGACCGTCGACAGAGAAGACAGGGGTGCCAGAGGTACCAGCAGTAGCAGCGGTACCAGTGGCAGTAGTGGTATCAGGGGTAGTAGGGGCAGTACTCATCACGCCTCACCTCCAAGCAGATCGACGGCCTTCTCCCCGACCATGAGCACCCCGATCATCGGGTTCACGGCGGTCATCGTCGGGAAGACGGAGGCGTCGGCGATACGGATGCCGTCCAGGCCTCGGATCCTCAACTGTGGGTCGACCACGGCCAGTTCGTCGTCGGCGGCGCCCATACGGCAGGTGCCGGCCGGGTGGTACACGGTGTGCGCGACCTTGCGCGCGTACTCGCTCAGCTCCTCGTCGCCGTTGACGTCGGGGCCGGGGCACACCTCCCGCTTGAGCCAGCTCGCGAGCGGTTCGGTCTTCGCGATCTCACGGGCGATGCGGATGCCGTCGACGAGGGTGCGGCCGTCGTAGTCGTCCTCGTCGGTGAAGTAGCGGAAGTCCAGCGCGGGCTTCACGGCCGGGTCGGCGCTGGTCAGGTAGAGCCGGCCGCGGCTCTTCGGCTTGGGGATGTTCGGGGTCATGGACACCCCGAACTCCGGCCGCCGGTAGCCCAGTCGCTCCGGGTTGTCCGTGAAGGGGATCTGGTAGAAGTGGAACATCAGGTCGGGGCCCTGGTGTTCGGGGTCGCGTCGCACGAACAGCCCGGCGTCCGAATCCATCGCGGAGTTGTCGGGGATCGGTCCGTTCGTCTCCCAGACGATCACCGACTCGGGGTGGTCGAGCAGGTTCTCACCGACGCCGGGCAGGTCGTGGACGACCGGGATGCCCAGCTTGGCGAGGTCCTCCTTGGGGCCGATGCCGGAGTGCATCAGCAGCCGGGGCGAGTCGACGGCGCCGGCGCACAGGACGACCTCGCGCCGGGCACGGATCAGCTGCTCCTCGCCGTCCTTGGTACGGACGTGGACGCCCTCGGCCCGGGTGCCGTTCAGCTCCAGCCGGTACGCCCAGGTCTCCAGCAGGATCGTCAGGTTCTCCCGCTCGTCCATCACCGGGTGCAGATACGCCACCGACGCCGACGAACGCTTGTTGTTCTCGGGGTGGTAGGCGAGGTCGAAGAAGCCGACGCCCTCGGTGAAGGGCTGCTTGTTGAAGCCCTCGACGCGCGGGACGCCGAGCGCGCCCTGCGCGGCGTCGACGAAGTCGCGGGCGATGGCGTTGCGGTCCTTCTCGTCGACCGGGACGATGTTGTTCTTCAGCCGCGCGTAGTACGCCTCCATCGGCACGGCGCCCCAGCCCGTGGCGCCGGCCTCCTCCCACTCGTCCCAGTCGGACGGCAGCGGCTTGAACGCGATGAGCGTGTTGTGGCTGGAACATCCGCCGAGGACACGGGCGCGGCTGTGCCGGATGTGCGAGTTGCCGCGTGGCTGCTCGGTGGTGGGGTAGTCGTAGTCGAGGTCGCCGCCGAGGAGGCCCATCCAGCGGCGCAGGGTGAGGACGTCGTCGCGGCCGACGTCACTGGGGCCGCCCTCGATGACGGCGACGGTGGTGTCGGGGTTCTCGGTGAGCCGGGAGGCGATGACGGAACCTGCGGTGCCGCCGCCGATGACGACGTAGTCGTAGACGGGGGTGTTCTGGGACATCAGGGGGTTACTCCAGGGGTGTGGCGCCGTGGGAGGGCCTGTGGTCATGGGGGTGCGGGTTTCGTTGTGGCTGGTCGCGCCCACGCGGCGGCAGCCGCACATCGGCACAGCCCCGCGCCCCTTGGTCGGCTGCGGTCAGCCTGCGAACCAGCGCACCGGCCTTGGCGCCAGGTTCTGGTACACGTGCTTGCTCTCGCGGTACTCGGCAAGCCCCGCGGGGCCGAGTTCGCGCCCCACTCCGCTCTTGCCGAACCCGCCCCACTCCGCCTGCGGAAGGTAGGGGTGGAAGTCGTTGATCCATACGGTGCCGTGCCGCAGCCGGCCCGCGACCCGCCGCGCCCGCCCCGCGTCGGCGGTCCAGACGGCCCCGGCGAGCCCGTACTCGGTGTCGTTGGCGAGGGCGACCGCCTCGTCCTCGGTCCGGAAGGTCTCGACGGTGAGGACCGGGCCGAAGACCTCCTCACGGACGACGCGCATCTCGCGGTGGCAGTGGTCGAGGACGGTCGGTTCGTAGAAGTAGCCGTTCTCGGGCCGCTCCGGGGACGGTTCGGGCCGCCTGCCGCCGGAGCGCAGCACCGCGCCCTCCTTGAGCGCGGATTCGACGTACGCCTCGACCTTCGCGCGCTGCTGCTCGGAGACGAGCGGCCCGCACTCCACGCCGTCGGCGGTGCCCCGGCCGAGCCGGATCCGGCCTGCCCGGCGGGCGAGTTCGGTGACGAAGCGGTCCCGGACGGACTCCTCGACGATGAGGCGGCCGCCCGCCGAGCAGACCTGGCCGCTGTGGATGAAGGCGGCGTTGAGGGCCTGGTCGACGGCCGTGTCGAAGCCCTCCTCCGTGGCGCAGGCGTCGGCGAAGACGACGTTGGGGTTCTTGCCGCCGAGTTCGAGCGCGACCTTCTTGACGGAGGGCGCCGCGGCCTGGGCCACCTTGGTGCCGCTGACCAGGCCGCCGGTGAAGGAGACGAGGTCGACGTCGGGGTGCTCGGCGAGACGGGCGCCGACGGAGTGGCCGGGCCCGGTGACGATGTTGGCGACGCCGGCGGGCAGCCCGGCCTCGGCCAGGAGCTCGATGAGCGCGACGGTCGTCAGCGGGGTGATCTCGCTGGGCTTGACCACGAAGGTGTTCCCGGCGGCGAGGGCGGGCGCGATCTTCCAACTGGCCTGGAGAAGGGGATAGTTCCAGGGGGTGATCAGCGCGCAGACACCGACCGGCTCGTGGACGACGACGCTGTGGATGTCGGACGAGCCCGCGTCGACGACCCGGCCCGGGGCCTCGGCGGCGACGAGATCGGCGAAGTAGCGGAAGGCGTCGGCGACGCAGTCGATGTCGACGCG
>CBFGZZ010000327.1:0-10100 GCA_965653385.1 uncultured Streptomyces sp.
CTTAAGGACTCCTGACAAAAGTCATGGGCTTGACCTGGCCAGAGGACGGTGCCGTGCACGAGGCCGCCGGGGAGTGGGACGTGATCAGCCGCGTCATCGCACCCGGCAAACCCGGCGACATCGGTGATCACCCCCGGGATACTGGTCGCCCATAGGTGAGGTCAAAGTCGTCGTCGCCCATTCCGAGCGCGCGACTCTGCGCGTCGGCGACGTGTTCCTGAAGGCGGACGCCGAACAGGCGCGCATCGACGTCGAGGTCGAGGCGATGTCCCGCGCGCCGGTCCCCACCCCGGAGGTCCTGTGGTGCAAGCCGCCCGTGACCCAGGGCTCTGCGCGGCGATCGTGGACCGCCTCACGTTCAACGCCATCATCATCGAGACCGGAACCGAGTCCTACCGCCTGGCCCGCACCAAGGCGCAGAGTAACGACGCTGCCAAGCACACCGTCACGACGCCACGGAGTAGCTGAGATCAGTCGCGGTGAGCGAGGCAGGCACCAAACGCAGCCACATCGTGCCTCGTTCGCCCGGATCATCGTGCAGGTAGTGCACGAAACGCTCGTCCCACAACGCCTCGTCCGCACCCAAATAGCGGGCGAGCTTGCGCCGCCCCCTCGGCACGTCAAAGGGCACCAGCTCAGCCTGGCCCCGAGCGATCACCTGCCGGACACACCCCGTCGCGAGATCGCACTCGTCCACCACGAGGGCGACGTTCGGGTCATCCTTCACGCGGTCGAACAACCGGGCCCAAGGGCCTGTCAAGGTCCAGAAGGCTCCCTCTTCCCAGAGGAACCAGACAGGCCGCACCGTCGGCCCGCTCGTCGCGATACGAGCGGTGAGCGGCTGCTGCAGGAATGCGTCCACATCAAAACGAGAAGATTCCACAGCTCCAATCTTCCGTTGCCGCCGATCACTTCACCACCGACCTGCGACCTACGACCAAAGCCGCAGGCGCCCCGAGCTCCCGGAAGAAGAGGGCAGGCCCCTCAAGTGGTCCCGGCGATGACCAATCCCGGGGGCCACTTGAAGACGTCCAGGAGACAACGGATCTTCATCAACTGGGGCCGTTGGAAGACGTCACAGCCGGAGGGATCTTCTGTGTTCGGCCAGGCGTACGGCGCTCGTCGGCGCGTGTCGTCACCGTCATCGCTGCACTGCTCACGCATGGACGACCGTTCCGCCTGAGCAGCAATCAGTCTCCTGAAGGTGGCCGGGCTGTGGAGCCTGCGCCGGAGGGCTTCCGAATGTTCGGACGCGTCGCGCGGGGAAACGCGGGCGCAGTCTTGTGCGATCCGACCGGGCCGCAGGAGCTGGGCAAGCTGCCAGGCCAAGGTGGCTCATTGTGTTCGAACGGGCACAGAGAGTGCTTGTGGTGTGGGTGGGCGCGCGCAAATCATGAGTGGTCCCTCAATCGCTCGTGGAAGGACGTCCAGCGCATGGCTCACCGCAAGGTGTATCTCGCCGTCGGCAGGACCAACACCCGGATCTACCGCTTCGACCCCATCGACGGTGACACCCGCGTCGTCGCGAACGTGCCGCCCTACGAGCCCGGCTACACCGCAATGGGTGCGCAGTACCGTGGCGACGACAAGGAGCCCCTGCTGCTGGCGGTGAGCCACAACAAGCTCATCACCATCGACGTGGCGGCCGGCACCCTGAAGGACCAGGTCATCGACGGGCTGCCGAGCGGGCCCTGGTTCGACGGTGACATGGACCCCGACGGGAAGATCCTCTTCGTCGTCAGTAACCCCGACGTGCACAGCTATGCCATCGATGTGGCGGCCCTGAAGGCCATGCCTCGCAACGCCCCGGGGAGCGGCCGGTGGGACGACTTCGCCTACCACCCCAGGGACGGGCGGCTGATCTCGGTGGAGGGCGACAACGGCGACCTGTTGCTCGTCGATCCGAGCAGGCAGCCCATGAAGACCGTCCTCAAGAGGGGGGTCTTCCCACCGGCGGAAGCCAGCGCCGCAGCAGGCTCGCGCAAGTCGTACTCGGCCACCTTCTTCGACCAGGACGGCAACTTCTACGCCGTCGACTCTGCGGGCAACGTCAACCACCTCGACCTGACCACGGCCACGATCCCCGACCACTCGCAGCGCATCGGGCGGGGAAGGGTACCCGTAGGCGCCCTGGAAATCATGAACGGCGCCGGGCGTATCACCCCTATGCCTGTCCCGCCCAGTTACGACGAGATTGCCGTGTCCAAGAAGTTCAACCGGACATGGGAGAACAGCGAACCCCGGGGCAGGGTGTACAGCTTCGACCTCACGCTCACCGCCGTCAGCAAGGACAGCGGCAAGGCCGAGGACGTCAGGAGGTTCCGGATCTCCTTCGATCTGCCCACGGTGAAGGGCGCGAAGGCCGAAGCATCCGGCGTACATGTCATCGCCCAGGACGGCAAGGTGTACCTGGAAGCCGAGAACGACCAGTTCCTCGCCGCGGGCAGCTCCCGGCCGATCACCGTACAGATCACTGTCCCGGGGGACCCGGCTCACCTGCCCCAGGAGTACCTCCTCGACGGCCTCAAGGCCACACGCCTGCCCAGCCGCTGATCAAGTCACCCTGGACTCGCCGCCGGCCGGTCCCAGGCGTCATCTGGCGCACACCTGCACCATCACCGTGGCCGGTTACGTTCACCGGCTGCTGAGCGCCCACCGCTCAAGAGCTCCGGGTTCGCACCGGCTCATCCGAGGGGTGAGCCCAACTCCCCGAACGTGTCGAGCAGCTGACGAAGTCCCCTGCAACATGCGCTCACGCCGCTGCGTCGCCTACGGAGAGTCGCCCATTACCCCAGCCGACATGGCGCGTCCAGCGCCGTGTCGCCCCAAAACAGGAGTCATCTCATGAGCCTGACCACCCCCCGGACCGCCGCCGACCGCCCGGAGTACGGCAGGGCGAAGTATCCCTTCCACATCACCAAGGAGGAGGAACGGCAGTTGCGCCTCAAGGGCGCCGAGGCCGTACCGTCGCTGGTGATCGGACAGGCCACCTCCTTCGACGAGTACGCCCGCCAGCTGATGATTCCGCCAGCCGTCATGGACCTCGCGCGCAAGGCCGAGGACCTGCGCCTGTCCGCTTGGGAGGTCGAAGCCATGCGCAAACACCTCGCCCCCGCCGCCGAACCTGGTGACAAGGTTGGGCTCCTGCGTCAGATCCTGGTGGAGAAGTACAAGAAGGACGACACCCATCCGCCCTACATTCGCGTCGCCTGCTCCGGCCGTGGCGATTACGACGATCTGGCGAGCGAACACGGCCACCTCCACCACGACGACCACCCGAAGGGCGACATCGGCTCGCCCGTGGTCCTGGAGATCTGGCCGGCGCAGCACTACTCACCCATCCACTCCCACGGCCACACCACCGGCATCGTCTTCTGCCTCGCCGGCCAGCTCGACGTCATGGTCTACGAACATCTCAAGTGGGACGCCCGCAAGCTCGGCCTGCTCACCCTCACCCCGGGCCAGTGCGCCTGGCTTTCAGCGGACAATTACGCCGTGCACCGGGTGTACTGCCCGATCGACGGCGGCGGCGGCACCACCGGCCCCGGCTACATGAACTCCACCGCCGAATTCGGCGCCAGTTTCCACGTCTACCTCAACCCGGAGCAGACCGCCATCGAGGACGACGACGGTGACAGCTACAACCGTGACTCCTTCGACTACATCGACGAGAAGTCCAAGGAGCGCCGCTCCTTCGACACCGAGTCCGACCTCTCCTGGGGTATTCTGCGCCGGGTTCTGGCCAACACCCCGCTGACCTGAGCTCAGGTCAGATCACAGCCGGCCGCGCGTCGTGCCGGGTGAGCGGAGAGTACAGACGCCTGATGCGGCGGGACCGGCGGGCCGGCCCTGCCGCCGGTGCAAACAGCCGGTGTCTCCTCCACTCGCTCCTTCTGAGCGGGACTGGCTTTCCGGCCCAGGCCCGCGACTGCGCAGTCGGCTACGCGTCTTGACATCGTTCCTGACTGCCGCAGGGACGAAGTGGTGCGGTCGTACATTCGGGTGCGGGAACCGACCGTCGCGTGCGCGCAGGACGTGGCGGACGACGGTGTAGCTGCTCCTGCGCTTCTTCAGTGCAGCGGATGCGGTAACCACCGGTGGCTTCGCCGTCCAGCCGCAGGGCATCGCGTGCGTCCGGGCTGCGCTGGAGGACGGCGTCACGCCGGCGCAGCAGCTCTCCGGTGGGACGCTCCCGCTCGGTGACGGCCGGGTAGGGCTTCGACCACAGTTGGGACTGCTGGTTCGTGGCGTTCGGGCTGCACGGCGCCAGGGTGACAAGCCGTGGCCGCATCGGTCCCGGTCGCCGCCGGCCGCCGGTTTCTGGCTGCGGTCCCAATAGGTTCCCTCGGTGGTGCTCTGGAAGCCGTGGTACCTGCCGTGCTCACGCGGAGTGAAGGTCCAGCTGCGGTCGGAGAAGGCGGGCCAGTCCGCATCAACGAACGCGGGTGCACCTGACCGCAGTTGCCGTAGGTGCTGATGTGCCGACCAAGCCGCCCCTGTTTCCGCCGCCACACCCACGCGGCACGAGCGGGCGGCCCCGATCGACGTGACCACCGTATCCATGCCCCTGCGCTGCTCTGCGCCGAAGCGTCCACGCCTGCCCCCGACCGTCACCGCGGCGTCCGATCGCCCTGCTGGGCGAATCGCTGAACGGTCAGGCTTCCGAGGCTCCGTCAGCTCGGAGCATGCCCGTTGTCGAGTGCGTCTGCCGTGCGGTCACCAAGCTGGGGGGTGAGAAGGGGCGCTCACGCCTTCTCACGGCGGAACGCGCGGGCGATGGCGCGCGCCTCGATGCCCGCCTGGCGAAGGACACCCGTGAGGGGATTGGTGTATCCGGCGAAGTAGAGGCGGGGGGCTGCGGGATGGTTCTGTGCCCCTACGGCGAGGGGATGCCCAGCCTCGTCGAGTACGCCCAGGGACCCGACCAGGCCCTGCAGGTTGGACCGGTACCCGGTGGCGGCGATGACTGTGTCGGGCCGCAGTCGGATGCCGTCGGCCAGTACCACGTCCGGGCCGTCGAACTCCTGGACAGCCGCGACCGGCTCGACCCGCCCGGAGCGGACGGCGTCCACGAAGCCGTTGTCGAGCACCGGGCTCACCCCTTCGCGGGCATTGCGGGTGTACAGGCCCGTACGGGGCCGCGGCAGTCCCCGCGAGGTCAGGTCGGGCACCGAGAGACGTTGCGTGAGCAGGGATGTGCGGTCGCGCCACGCGAGCGGGAGGGCCTCCGTCAGCCGGCCGACCGCATGCCAACGGGCACTGGAGCGGGGCAGGATGTTGGGCGGCGTACGGACTGAGATCTGTACCCGTTCGACTCCGGCCCCGGCCAGGACGCTCGCGATCTCGGTACCGCTGTTGCCGGTGCCGACCACCAGGACGTGCTGCCCGCGGTAGGGCGCCGGAGAACGGTAGTGGGCCGAGTGCAGCAGCCTGCCCGTGAAGGACGAACGCCCCGGCCAGTGAGGGAGGTGCGGGGTATGGCAGCGACCGGTGGCCACCACTACCGCATTCGTGCGCACCGGCCCGTCGGGGGTATGGACCAGCCACAGTGCTCTCGAACCCGGCTCGGCCCGCTCGATGTGCTGCGCCAGGGTGGCCACCCGGACGTCGAGCCTGTGATGGGCGGCGTAACCCTCCAGGTAGCGCACGTAGTCGTCCCGGCTCACCCACGGGCCCGCTTGGCGCGGCACCGGCAGGCCGGGGAGTTGCGACGTGCTGGGAGTGGTATGCAGGCGCAGGTGGTCATAGCGCTGCGCCCAGCTCGCTCCCACGTGGTCCGACCGTTCAAGGATCACGGTCGGTTCTCCGGAGCGGTTCAGTAGCGCGGCGGCCGCCAGGCCGTGTGGGCCGGCTCCGATCACGATCGTGGGAGCGCTGAAGTCTCGCTGTGGTGTCGGGGGCATCGCCCCCTACAACGGCAGACCGCGGCGCACGTCACGCCCGACTGACACACAGGGAACAGCGAGTTACCGCCGTTACACCGGCGGTGTGGAGTCGTTGGAAACAGGGCAGCAGCGCGCCGCTACGTGCGGGGGTTGCCCGGTCCGCCCAGGACCGGACCGTCCGGGCCGGACGCGGCTGAGCGGTCATGAGCCGGGCAGACCAGGGGACATGAGCCTGCGTGCGGCCCCGGCCTCCGCGGCGGGCTTTTCCTCCGGATCGGCTCGCTCCACCTGTCCGATCTTTCGAGGGGCTCATGTGCAGGCAGTAACGACGCGCCACGGGCCACGGCTGCGGATCAGCGGAGTCTGCAAGGCGTACGGCCGTAGGCAGGTTCTGCGCGATGTGGATCTTGATGTGTCCGCCGGGACCCTGGTGGGAGTCGTCGGCGAGAACGGCGCGGGGAAGAGCACTCTGCTGCAGATCGCCGTAGGACACCTTGCACCCGATCGCGGAACCGTGACACGGACCGGGGCAGTGGGGTATTGCCCGCAACGGGCGGTACTGAACGATGCGTTCACCGTCGGACAGCATCTGCGGTTGTTCCAGATGGCCTACCGGCTGCCGACGCTGGAGCGCGCCGGCGAGCTGATGGAGCTGCTGGCACTGACCGGCTGCCGACGACAGCAGGTCGGCGAACTCAGTGGTGGAACCCGACAGAAGCTGAACCTGCTGCTCGCTCTCCTGCACGATCCGCAGCTGCTGGTCCTGGACGAGCCCTACCAGGGCTTCGACTGGGATACTCATCAGCGGTTCTGGACGCTGGCCGCCGACCTGCGTGATCGGGGCCGGTCGATCATCGTGGTCTCTCACCTTCTGCACGACCTGCACCACTTCGACGCGATCGCCCACTTGCGCCAGGGCCGTCTCCACTTCGAGGAGACCGACCGTTGAGACTCTCCTGGACGGCATTCACCGAACTGCTGCGCTGCACTCTGCTGGGCCACCTGCGCAACCGGCTGGCCCTGGTTCTGGCGGTGGCGTTCATCCCCGTCTGGATCGCCGTGGCACGCCTGTGTACCTCCGACCAAGTGGTGCGCGTCCGGCTGGACGCCATCAGCGCCCCCGTCTCCGCCCCGGCCGGCCAGGTGGGGCAGGTGGCCAGTGCGCTGGGCGCCGTCACCATGGTCGCCGGCTTCATCGCCTTCACCGAGACCTTCCTGTCCCGGCAGATGGACCGCCGTCTGCTGCTGGCCGGCTACCCCCGGCTGCCGATACTGCTGGCGAAGCTTGCTGCCGTCGCGCTCACCGCCGCCGCGCTGGCCTTCTACACCACGATCCTGCTGTGGATCTCCATGCCCGTACGCCACGCAGCACCCCTGGCGCTGGCCCTTGCAGGCGCCGGCCTCGCCTACGGCGGCATCGGCCTTCTGCTCGGCTCTCTGGTTCGCGGCGAACTGGAGGGCTTCTTCCTCATCATCATGCTCAGCCTGGTCGACACCGGCCTGCAGAATCCCGTCTTCAACACGCTCATGGATGTGGCGGGTGTGTCCGCGCTTCCTCTGTACGGCGTGAACCAGTTGGCGCTGAGCTCAGCTCTCACCCCGCAGATCCCCTGGTCCCACGGCCTGCTCTCCCTCACCTGGTCCGCAGCGACCGGCGCCCTGGCGCTGCTTGTCCTCCACACCCACCGCCCTTCCCACTCCCCGTGGTTCCGCAGGACGAGAGCCCAATCAGGGTGATCACGGTGAGGACGGCCTTCCTCCTGGGCCTTCCTGGCGGACAGTCGCCGACGTGCCGGTCGACGACCGCCGGGTGGTGTCCGTGTGCGGGTGCGGCGTCTGGGCTGCCCCACACGCGGCAGCCGGCAGACCTTTCGAGGCCGTAGTCACGGAGTCGGCGGGCCGGGCTGGATCGCGTGTGCCGGCGATACTCGCGGTGGGCCTGGCGCGGCCCTGCGCATCCCGTTGCCCGTCGGACGGGCGCCCCGCGTGATCGGCGTCGACGACTTCGTCCCGCGTCGGCGGTACCGCTACGCCACGGTGGTGATCGATGCCGAGACCCATGAGCCGATCGACGTCCTGCCCGACCGCACGGCCGACAGGGGCGCCGCAGCCCGCGCCATCCTCGAAGCAGCCGCGAAGCTCGGCGTCACCCTCCTGGACACGGCCGACGGTTACGGCGACACCGGTGAGGTCCTCGGCCGCGCGATCGACGGCCGACGCGACGAGGTCGGCATCGTCGCAGCGCCCTTCCGCGGCGGAAAGGCCCGGGGTGTTCGACGGGAGGTGGCCGGGGGAGGTGCGTAACGCAGTACGGTCGCCAGCTCCTGGAGCTGGTCCCGTGTCGTGACGGCGTGCAGGCGGCGGCCGGTCAGCTGGGCGGCGACCGTGCCGTCCTCCTGGCTGACGGTGACGTCCACGACGGCGTCCGAAGCGGTCAAGTGGCGCAGCGCCACGTGGATCAGTCCGTGGGCCGGAGGTTGCTGCCAGACCCGGGCGGACTCGATCGCCGCGGGCAGGTCTATGCGGCCGTCGGCGGCATGGGCGAAGAGCGGTGCGGCTTGCCTGCAACGCACCGTCGCACAGACCTTCTCGGGGTGTTCAGCGGAAACGGTGCACGGTGGCTGGAAGTGGCGCGGCAGGTACGGGGTGGGCCATGGCGGCTCGTCGTCCGGCTCCGGGCAGGCCTGCGGCGACCGTTTCGAGGTCCTGCTGGATGCCGTACAGGCGCCGGGCGATCCACCCCAGGCGCTGTGCCGAGTCGGGCCCGTAGGAGTGGGGCAACTCCTCCAGGCGGCGGGCGGCCTGTTCGATCAAGGACCGCACGCCCGCGACGGGCCCTGTGGCCTCGTCGGCGAGCTGGCACATCACGGTGGCGAGTTGAGCCGCCACGCTCGGCGGCGACTGCGGCGCGGTGGGGCCCGGCAGCTCAGGGAGCTGCAAGGGCGGCGCGCTGTCGTGCGAGTGCTGGACCTTGGTGCGAGTCGGCACCGGCAGCAGGTGCAGGTCGGACTCGCTGCGCCGGCATTCCTCTTTGAGCGCCCGGTACTGGGACGGGCCGGACGGCGTGCAGGTGCCGTCGGCGCGGATGAGGGTGGCGATCACGTCGAGGCGGCCGGGCTGGGCCTGGAGGGCAACCCAGTGGCACGCCGGTTCGTCTGCGGCCCTCGGGTTGACGCCGGCGGCATGGCCGAGGCGATGGGCTATCTGCGCCCACTCCGGCATCGTCAGCGCGCGGTCGTTCGGGTGCAGCCGGACGGTGAAGTGGAAGAGGCCGGTCGGGGAATCGGCGTGCACCAGGGCGTACGGGTGCAGGTCGATGGGCGTGCCGAGGTAGTCCTCCCAGTCGGACAACGTCCACTCGCCTGGCGGGCCGCCGTTACCGGAATCGTTCTGGAGAGAGCAGGCGACGACGAGGTCGCCGAGCACGTCCTGTTCGGCGACGGGGCGGCCGAGGGCGCCTGCGAGTGCCTCGCTCGGATGGAGGGGCTCGCGGTGGATGTGGCAGATCACCAGCCGCCCTGGGCGTCGTCAACGTGCACGAGTTGGTTCAGCGCGGTGGTCGAGTACCAGCCGCAGTCGATCTCGGCGTGGGTGCCGGTGAACTTGGGGAGCAGGTAGTCCTCCAGGGCTCGCAGGTAGATGAGGCAGTCGGGGCAACGCCTGGAGTTTGAGGTGGGCGAAGCCGTGCTCGACCGGCGCCCGTCCCAACAGCAAGGACGCGGTTGGGTTCTTTCTGGTCGGGGGTGAGCTTGTGGGTGCGGCTGGCCTGGAAGCCGGTGACGATCACGGGATCGTGTAGGTCGTTGTCCAGGCCGCGGAAGCCGAGGTCCGCCAGCGCCTCGAGGTCGGCGGCGCGCAGGTGGGCCAGGATGTGGTCGTGGCGGGCGGCGGTGTCGTCGTGGGTGCGGCCGGGACGGGCGGCGGATATCCAGATCAGGCGGCCCCTTTCGGCGGTGAGGGCGAGGAAGTGCAGGCCGTGGTGGCGATGTTTGCCGGAGTAGTTCTTGCGGTCGGCCTTCCCGGTGCGGCGCTGGGTGGGGATGAGAGTGCAGTCAATCAGGACCACTTCGCCACCCTGTCGGGCGATCTTCCTGCATGCGCGGTCCAGGCGCGGGGCCTGTGCGGCGAGCAGTCCGATCGCCTCGTCGCGCCAGCGTCGGACGGTGGACTCGGAGATGCCGTCGGCCATGTCGGCCAGGCGCTGGTCGTGGCGCA
>CBFGZZ010000328.1:0-10092 GCA_965653385.1 uncultured Streptomyces sp.
ACGGCAAGGGCCAGATCTTCGTCAAGGGCGAGGTCATCAAGACCGTCCCCGAGTCCAAGATCGTCGAGACCCTCATCGAAGAGGCTATGAAGCTGGCCGAACAGATGGAGGCGGACGGCGTGGAGTCGGGCGAGCCGTCGGTGGCGGTGGCCGGCTGAGAGGGCTTCCTCGCCCCCGCCGCCCCTACCCGTCCCATCCTTCTGGGGCTCCGCCCCAGACCCCGCTCCTCGAACGCCGGAGGGGCTGGATGTACCGGCCCGGCGTTCGAGGAGCGAGGCCCTCACCGTCCCGAACCCCCACCCACCCGCAGGGGCCTACGGCGGGGCTGGATCTTCCAGCCCGTCCGGCGTTTGAGGACGAGGGCCCTTCAGGCCCGAAAGCGGGGGTCGGGGGCGCAGCCCCAGGGGCGCGGGGAACTGCGCGACCAGCCGCACACGACCCGCGCTCGCCAACTGTCCACGACCACCCGAGTTCGTGGGCGCCCGGCCCAGCGGCGGCAGCCCCCAGGGACGGTGCCGCGTCCCACCGTCGCCTCCTGAACGCAGGCCAATCTCCACAGGGCGGCGCGGCTCAGCTTCCGCAGGTACAGTGCGGGGACCAGCAGAACCCCAGCGTGAGGCCCCGTACGTGTTGACCCAGACCACCTCCCGGGTCCTCGAACCGAGCGACCTGGACGCCGCGCTCGCCGTCCTCGACAGCGAGCCGGTCGCGAACGCCTTCGTGACCTCCCGGGTCCAGATCGCCGGCCTCGACCCATGGCGCCTCGGCGGCGAGATGTGGGGCTGGTACGAGGGCGGCATGCTCACCTCCCTGTGCTACGCGGGCGCCAACCTCGTCCCGATCTGCGCGGGCCCCCGCGCCGTACGCGCCTTCGCCGACCGCGCCCGACGGGCCGGCCGCCGCTGCTCCTCCATCGTCGGCCCCGCCGAAGCCACCGCCCAGCTGTGGCGCCTGCTGGAACCCAACTGGGGCCCGGCCCGAGAGGTCCGCCCCCACCAGCCCCTCATGGTCACCGACCACATGCCGGCCGACATCACCCCGGATCCGTACGTCCGCCGAATCCGCAAGGACGAGATGGAGACGATCATGCCGGCGTGCGTGGCGATGTTCACCGAGGAGGTCGGCGTATCGCCGCTCGCGGGGGACGGCGGCCTGCTCTACCAGGCCCGTGTCGCCGAACTCGTCGGCTCCGGCCGCTCCTTCGCCCGCCTCGACCAGGACGGCAAGGTCGTCTTCAAGGCGGAGATCGGCGCCGCGACGGACAGGGCCTGCCAGATCCAGGGGGTGTGGGTGGCTCCCGAGTACCGCGGCCAGGGCCTCGCGGCCCCCGGAATGGCGGCCGTACTGCGCTACGCCCTGGCGGACGTCGCCCCGGTGGTGAGCCTGTACGTGAACGACTTCAACACGGCGGCGAGGCGGACGTATACGAGGGTGGGCTTCCAAGAAGTCGGCGCCTTCATGAGCGTTCTGTTCTGAGGACGTTCCCTTCTGGAGGGACAGCGGGTCAACCCCTCAGGGCGCGGGGAACTGCGCGCGCGACCACAGATGAGCCGCACCCGGAACTCAGCACGAACCCCCCTGTAGGCTCCCCACATGCGCCTTCCCGGTCACGCACACCGCCGCCAACCCGACGACATCGTGATCGGCCCCCTGAACCTCGCGGCCCGAGTCGACGAGGCCCTCGCAGTCCAGGCCGTCGCATTCGGCCTCGGCCCCGACGAGGTGGCGGTCCGGCGCCAGATCGTCCTGCGCCACCTGACCTACCCGGGAGCGAGAGCCCTCGGCGCCACCAGCGCGGAGCGTCTCGTCGGATTCGTCTACGGCATGCCCAACGACCGCACCCACTGGTGGTCCACCGTCGTGGAGCCGTACCTGCGGGCCCAGGGCTACGACGACTGGCTCGACGACTCCTTCGTCATCACGGAACTCCACGTCCTCCCGCGGTACCAGAACCGCGGAGTGGGCCGCTCCCTCATCACCACGATCACGGACGGCGCCGCCGAACCCCGCTCGATCCTCTCAGCGATCGACATCGAGAGCCCCGCCCGCGGCCTGTACCGCTCCCTCGGCTACCAGGACCTCGCCCGCCAGGTCCTGTTCCCCAGCGCCCCCAAGCCGTACGCCGTGATGGGCGCCCCCCTCCCGCTCCGCCGCCGACAGGGGCAAGGCCACCGCTAACCGATTTCCACCGCCCCGTACCCCCCGGCTAACCTCCTGCCATAACCCAAACCAGCAGGAGTACGAGAACCATGGCGAACGCACCGGTCCAGCGCATGTCCCAGTTGATGGCGAAGACGCTGCGCGACGACCCGGCGGACGCCGAGGTCCTCAGCCACAAGCTGCTCGTCCGCGCCGGCTACGTCCGCCGCACGGCGGCCGGCATCTGGTCGTGGCTGCCCCTCGGCAAGCGGGTCCTCGCCAACGTCGAGCGCATCGTCCGCGAGGAGATGGACGCGATCGGCGCCCAGGAGGTGCTGCTCCCCGCGCTGCTGCCGCGTGAGCCGTACGACGCGACGGGCCGCTGGGACGAGTACGGCCAGGAGCTGTTCCGGCTCAAGGACCGCAAGGGCGGCGACTACCTGCTCGGCCCGACCCACGAGGAGATCTTCACCCTGTTGGTGAAGGACCAGGCGTCCTCCTACAAGGACCTGCCGGTCATCCTCTACCAGATCCAGCACAAGTACCGTGACGAGGCCCGCCCCCGGGCCGGCATCCTCCGCGGCCGCGAGTTCCTGATGAAGGACTCCTACTCCTTCGACACCGAGGACGAGGGCCTCGCGAAGTCCTACGCCCTGCACCGCGAGGCGTACCAGAAGATCTTCGCGCGCCTCGGCCTCGACTACCGCATCTGCGCCGCGACCGCCGGCGCGATGGGCGGCTCCAAGTCGGAGGAGTTCCTCGCCCCGGCCGGCGCCGGCGAGGACACCTTCGCGGACTGCCCGAACTGCGACTTCGCGGCCAACACCGAGGCGATCTCGTACGAGCTGAAGCCGGTGGACGCGGCCGGCGTGCCCGCCGCCGAGGACATCCCGACCCCGGACACCCCGACCATCGAGACCCTCGCCGCCTCCCTCGGCGTCCAGGCCTCCGCCACCCTGAAGAACCTCCTCGTGAAGGTCGACGGCGAGATCGTCGCCGTCGGCGTCCCGGGCGACCGCGAGGTCGACATGGACAAGGTCGAGGCACACTTCGCGCCGGCCGTCGTCGAGATGGTCACCGAGGCGGACTTCGCGGGCCGCCCCGACCTCGTCCGCGGCTATGTCGGACCGCAGGGTCTGGGCGAGAAGGTCAAGTACATCGCCGACCCGCGCGTGGCCCCCGGCACCTCCTGGATCACCGGTGCCAACAAGGAGGGCATGCACGCCAAGCACGTCGTCGCGGGCCGTGACTTCGAGGTCGGCGAGTACGTCGACGTCGTGGTCGTCCAGGAGGGCGACCCCTGCCCGAAGTGCGGCACCGGCCTCAAGCTCGACCGTGCCATCGAGATCGGCCACATCTTCCAGTTGGGCCGCAAGTACGCCGACGCCCTCAAGCTCGACGTCCTCGGCCAGAACGGCAAGCCGGTCCGCGTCACCATGGGCTCCTACGGCGTCGGCGTCTCCCGGGCCGTCGCGGCCCTCGCCGAGCAGACCGCCGACGACAAGGGCCTGTGCTGGCCCGCCGAGGTCGCCCCGGCCGACGTCCACGTGGTCGCCGCCGGCAAGGCCCTCCAGACCGAACTCGCCCTCGACGTCTCCGAGAAGCTGTCGGCGGCCGGCCTGCGCGTCCTGTGCGACGACCGGGCGGGCGTCTCGCCGGGCGTGAAGTTCACGGACTCGGAGCTGATCGGCGTACCCCAGATCCTGGTGGCCGGCCGCCGCGCAGCCGAGGGCGTCGTCGAGCTCAAGGACCGCAGGACCGGTGAGCGCGAGGAACTGACGGTGGACGAGGCGATCGCCCGCCTGACGGCGTAAGGAGGCGGACCCGCCGGGCAGCACCAGCCTGCCCGGCGGCGAGCCTTCATTCCGACGCATGTGAAGCGCCCCCTCAGGGGCGCGGGGCTGAAGTCGATTTGCGGCTACCGCCGCGTGGGCGTGACCAGCCCCCACCGACCCGCAGCCGCCCGACAGCCCCAGGCACCCCACCGACCAGGCGCCCTAAAGCCACCCGGCAAATTCCAACAACAGCTCCGCATCCTTCGGCCGCCCCACGCGAAGCGCCCGCACACCCGACTCGACGGCCCGGAACAACGTCCACCCCCGCAACCGCTCCTGATCCACGTCCAACGACTCCGCCAGCCGCTTCACCCGCCGCCGAGTCGTCGCCGCCCCCGAAGGCGACGCGATCAGATCCTCCACCCGATCCCGTACCAACCGCGCCAGATCGAACGCGCACTCACCCACGACGGGATCCGGCCCCACCGCAAGCCACGGCATCCGCTCACCCGCCAGCACCTTGCTCTGCCGGAACGTCCCATGCAGCAACCGCCGCTCAGACGGCGCAGCCAACAGCTCCTCCCGGGCGGCCAGCGCGGCTTCGACCAGTGCGGCCACCTCGCCGAAGCCGGACGCGGTCACCCGCATCGCCTCGGCCTGCCGCCCCGTCCGCCGGGCGACGGTCTCGAAGGAATGGTCACCAGGCGGCTCCACCCACAGCCGCCGCAACGTCCCCGCCGCCTCCAGCAACGCCTTCGCCTCCGGCAACGACCGTACCGACACATCCGGATGCAGCCGCTCCAGCAACAGCACACCCTCGACCGGAGGCTCGTCGAGCAGTTGCACGGCGCCCACCCCACCCCAGTGCGCCAGCGCCGCCCGCTCGCTCTCCGGACGCGCCCGGGGCGGAGCCAGCTTCAGCACGGCAGGGGTGCCGTCCGCCCGCCGCACCAGTACGACCAGGCTGCTGCGCCCGCCGGGCACCTGCACCCGCTCAACGGTCAACTCGCGTAGCGTGACGGCCTGGTGGGCCGCCTCCGGCAGCTTCTCCAACCAGTCGTCACCGTCCGGCGCCGTTTCACCGAGCGCCCTGACCAGACGCTGCGGCGGTTCGAAAGCCATGCGCGAGTCGTCCCTTCCCGTACGTGTTCGCCGGCCGTCGGCGTCAGGCGGTGGGCGCCGGTGACGCCGACGCAGTGCCCGCCCGCTCGGCGAGCCCAGGGAAGGCTACGCTCTCGCCCCGCCAGCGCACCGCCCGCACCGCCGCCTCCCGCAGCGCCTCGGCGGCCGTGCCCCGAAGCTGACCCTCGGCTGCCCGAACCAGGTCGGAGTACACCCCGGCCACCCGGTCCTCCAGGCCGGCGGCCAACCGGACGGCCGCCGCCGAGTCCGGCACCGGGAACGGCAGCGCGTACGCGGCGTTCGCGACGACCGGCTCGCCGCCCAGGTCGCGCACCTCGCGCGCCAGCGCGTCCCGCCGCGCCCGGTGGGCGTCGTACGCCGTACGTGCTTCCGAGCGCTGCTCCTCACGGATCCGGCCGCCGACGACGCCGTACCCGTACACCGCCGCGTGCTCGGCCGCGAGCGCCGCCTG
The DNA here is from genome assembly GCA_965653385.1 of uncultured Streptomyces sp. Lineage (GTDB taxonomy): Bacteria > Actinomycetota > Actinomycetes > Streptomycetales > Streptomycetaceae > Streptomyces. The sequence continues at coordinate 5,509 of CBFGZZ010000328.1, forward strand.
AAGGGCCTTCAGCTGCTCCTTCTCGCTGTCCTTGTCCGCCTGGCTCACTTGGCCCCCTCCGTCAGCAGATACGCATGCGCCGCTCCGGCCGCCGCCACGGAGGCCAGCAGCCGCGCCAGTTCGCCCGGCAGGTCGAGCAGCGCCTTCGCCCGGCGGTCCGCGAGCTCCCGTTCGGCGGCGGCCAGCTCGGCCAGCGCGCCGCGCTCGTCCACGGGCACGGCGGCCGAAGCAGAGGCCGACGGCGACGCCTTCCCGGGGGCAGCGGAGGCCGAGGGTTCGGAGGACGCCGAAGACCCCGACGCACCCCCGCCGAACGCCTCCACATGCCGTACTGCCTCCGCCCGCAACGGCGCCACCAGCGCCGCCAGCCCCGGATGGACGCCGAGCACCGCGTCGTACCGCTCGACCAGACCCTCGCTGTCCCGCGCCGCACGCGCGCGTGCCCGCTCGGCGAGTGACGGACTGCCGCTGGTTCCGCCGTCCGAGTCCTTGGACCCGGAGGAGCAGCCCACCAGCAGCGCGGCGCCCGCGGCCGAGGCGAGCAGGGTTCTTCTGCGCGGCCCCGAGGGGGAGCGCGGCGGCGAGGGGTACGGCACGGCAGACGTCCTCGGGGAACTCGTACGAAAGCGGTTACGGGAACAGGGGGTCGAACAGGCCCGTGATCACCGTACCCGCGCGAGCCGACGGCACCACTCATCGGCACCGTCCGTGCGCAGGTGGACGGCAACAGTCCTTGCGACCGGATACCCTTTCACCAGACACGCGACCCATCCCACAACAGCACACGCGGCCGAGGAGTCACCCGGATGAGCACCACCCAGAGCGAGAGGCTGCGAGAACTACTGGAGCCGCTCGTCAGCTCCCAGGGCCTGGATCTCGAAGAGATCGCAGTGGACTCCGTCGGACGCAAGCGTGTGCTCCGCGTTGTCGTCGACTCCGACACCGGTGCCGATCTGGACCGGATCGCCGATGTGAGCCGCGCGCTCTCGGCGAAGCTCGACGAGAGCGACGCGATGGGCGAGGGCGAGTACACCCTCGAAGTGGGTACCCCGGGCGCGGAGCGCGCCCTCACCGAGCACCGCCACTACGTGCGTGCCGTCGACCGGCTGGTGAAGTTCCAACTCGCCGAGGGCGGCGAGCTGGTGGCCCGGATCCTGAAGGTCGACGACGACGGACTCGACCTCGAAGTGCCCGGAGTGAAGGGCCGCAAGGCCACCACCCGCAGACTCGGCTTCCCGGACATCGACAAGGCGCGCGTGCAGGTCGAGTTCAGCCGCAAGGACAGCAAAGACAGCAAGGACGAGAAGGAAGAGGAGGCGTAGCCGTGGACATCGACATGAGTGCCCTGCGGGGCTTGGTTCGGGAGAAGGAGATCTCCTTCGACCTGCTGGTCGAGGCGATCGAGTCGGCCCTCCTCATCGCCTACCACCGCACCGAGGGAAGCCGCCGCCACGCGCGCGTGGAGCTGAACCGGGAGACCGGCCATGTGACCGTGTGGGCGAAGGAGGATCCCGAGGATCTGGAGGAGGGCCAGGAGGCCCGCGAGTTCGACGACACCCCGTCCGGCTTCGGCCGTATCGCCGCCACCACGGCCAAGCAGGTCATCCTGCAGCGGCTGCGCGACGCCGAGGACGACGCGACGCTCGGCGAGTACGCCGGGCGCGAGGGCGACATCGTCACCGGAGTGGTCCAGCAGGGCCGCGACCCGAAGAACGTGCTCGTCGACATCGGCAAGCTGGAGGCCATCCTGCCGGTGCAGGAGCAGGTGCCCGGCGAGACGTATCCGCACGGGATGCGGCTGCGGTCGTACGTCGTACGGGTGGCGAAGGGCGTCCGCGGCCCGTCCGTGACCCTCTCGCGCACGCACCCCAACCTGGTGAAGAAGCTCTTCGCGCTGGAGGTGCCGGAGATCGCCGACGGGTCCGTCGAGATCGCCGCCATCGCCCGCGAGGCCGGCCACCGCACGAAGATCGCCGTACGGTCCACCCGCAGCGGCCTGAACGCCAAGGGTGCCTGCATCGGCCCCATGGGCGGCCGGGTGCGCAATGTCATGGGCGAGCTGAACGGCGAGAAGATCGACATCGTCGACTGGTCGGACGACCCGGCCGAGATGGTGGCGAACGCGCTGTCGCCGGCCCGGGTCTCCAAGGTGGAGGTCGTGGACATGGCTGCCCGGTCCGCCCGGGTGACCGTGCCCGACTACCAGCTGTCGCTGGCGATCGGCAAGGAAGGGCAGAACGCCCGGCTCGCCGCCCGGCTCACCGGCTGGCGGATCGACATCCGCCCGGACACCGAGCAGGCCGGGGAATAGATCCAGGCCGCAGGTCGCTCAGATCACGTCAGGTTATCGCCCGGCAACTGTTCGAAGCCTGCCCCAAAGGGGTGAGGTCGGTACGGGGAGGTAGACTTAGGAGTGTCTGGCCGGACACGCGTCCGCGCATGCCCTGAACGCACCTGTGTGGGGTGCCGGGAGCGAGCGGCCAAGGCTGATCTGCTGCGGATCGTGGCGATCAAGGACGAGTGCGTCCCTGATCCTCGCGGTACGCTGCCCGGCCGGGGTGCGTATGTACACCCCGCACTGGTCTGTCTCGACCAGGCGGTGCGCCGCCGGGCGTTCACGCGGGCGTTGCGCGCCCCGGGAGCGCTCGACACAAAGGCGTTGCGCCAGTACGTCGAGCAGACAACAGTTGCTGAGCAGGCAACACCGTAAGACGCGTCGCGCGGAACCCCCGTGCGGCCCTGGTACCCCGCGAGTTGGAAGTAGGTCGAGATTGCGATGAGCACTCGATGAGCACGCGATGAGTACGCCCATGAAGTAGCGACGGTCCGGACACACCCGGACCTAAAAGGAGCGAAGTGGCTAAGGTCCGGGTATACGAACTCGCCAAGGAGTTCGGGGTTGAGAGCAAGGTCGTCATGGCCAAGCTCCAGGAACTCGGTGAATTCGTCCGTTCGGCGTCTTCGACCATCGAAGCGCCCGTCGTCCGTAAGTTGACGGACGCCCTCCAGCAGGGCAACGGAGGCGGCAAGTCCGCCCCCGCCCGCAAGGCTGCCCCGGCGAAGCCGGCGGCCCCCTCTCCGGCGCAGGCTGCCCGTCCGGCCGCCCCGCGCCCGTCGGCCCCCAAGCCGGCCGCTGCCGAGAAGCCCGCGGCTCCCGCCGCGCCGGCCACTCCCGGCCCCCGTCCGACCCCGGGCCCGAAGCCCGCGCCGCGGCCCGCCCCGGCGTCCCCGGCTCCGACCACGCCCGAGTTCACGGCGCCTCCGGCGGCTCCCGCCGCTCCGGCCGCCTCTCAGGGCCAGGGCTCCGGCCCGCGTCCGGGTGCTCCGCGTCCGGGCGGCCAGGCGCCGCGTCCCGGTGCCCCCCGTCCGGGTGGTCCCGGCCAGGGCGGCCAGGGTCGTGGTGACCGCGGCGACCGTCCCGGCGCTCCGCGTCCGGGTGGCGGCGGCGCGCGTCCCGGTGCCCGTCCGGCCGGTCCCCGTCCGGGCAACAACCCGTTCACCTCTGGTGGCTCCACCGGCATGGCGCGCCCGCAGGCGCCCCGTCCGGGCGGCGCCCCGCGCCCCGGCGGCCAGGGCGGCCCCGGTGGCCCCGGCGGCGCTCCGCGTCCGCAGGGCCAGGGCGGTCCCCGTCCCCAGGGCGCCGGCGGCGGTCCCCGTCCGCAGGCTCCGGGCGGCGCTCGTCCCACCCCGGGCGGCATGCCCCGTCCGCAGGGCGGCGGCCCGCGTCCCGGCGGCGGCCCCGGCGGTCCGCGTCCGAACCCCGGCATGATGCCGCAGCGTCCTGCTGCCGGCCCGCGTCCCGGCGGCGGTGGCCCCGGTGGCCGTGGTCCCGGTGGCGGCGGTCGCCCCGGTGGCGGCGGCGGTCGTCCGGGCGGCGGCGGTTTCGCCGGTCGTCCCGGTGGCGGCGGCGGTGGCGGTTTCGCCGGTCGTCCCGGTGGTCCCGGTGGCGGTGGCGGCGGTTTCGCCGGCCGTCCGGGTGGTCCCGGCGGTGGCGGCGGTGGCCGTCCCGGCTTCGGCGGCCGTCCCGGTGGTCCGGGCGGTCGTGGTGGCACGCAGGGCGCCTTCGGTCGTCCCGGTGGTCCCGCGCGTCGTGGCCGCAAGTCGAAGCGGCAGAGGCGCCAGGAGTACGAGGCCATGCAGGCCCCGTCGGTCGGCGGCGTGATGCTGCCTCGCGGCAACGGCGAGTCCATTCGCCTGTCGCGCGGTGCTTCGCTCACCGACTTCGCGGAGAAGATCAACGCCAACCCGGCGTCGCTCGTCGCGGTCATGATGAACCTCGGCGAGATGGTCACGGCCACGCAGTCCGTCTCCGACGAGACGCTCCAGCTCCTCGCCGACGAGATGAACTACACGGTTCAGATCGTCAGCCCGGAGGAGGAGGACCGCGAGCTGCTCGAGTCCTTCGACATCGAGTTCGGCGAGGACGAGGGCGACGAGGAGGACCTGGTGGTCCGCCCGCCGGTCGTCACCGTCATGGGTCACGTCGACCACGGTAAGACCCGACTCCTCGACGCCATCCGCAAGACGAACGTCATCGCGGGCGAGGCCGGCGGCATCACCCAGCACATCGGTGCCTACCAGGTC
>CBFGZZ010000329.1:0-10072 GCA_965653385.1 uncultured Streptomyces sp.
GACGGCTGCGGGCCCTGGCGGATCTTCCGGTCCGTGTACGCGCCGCTGGCCGCGCCCGGACTCGCGATCGTCGGTGTGCTGGCCTTCAACTACCACTGGAACGAGTTCTTCCGCCCACTGATCCTGGAAACCTCCGGCCAGAACTACACGCTGCCGCTGGGCCTGGTCTCCCTCCAGGGCAACCTGGGCACCGGCTCCATCTCGGTGGTCCTCGCCGGTGTCGTCCTCTCCATGATCCCCGCCGTCGCCGTGTTCGTCGTCGGTCAGCGCCCTCTCCGCGAGGGCATCACGTCCGCAGGAGTCAACCGTTGAGCCTCACCGCTCCGTCCTCGGACCCGGGCGCCCCGCGCTTCCGGGTCCGTCCCCCGGCCAACTGGATCAACGACCCCAACGGTCCCTTCCGTTGGCGTGGCCGCCACCACCTCTTCTACCAGCACAACCCCGACGCCCCGGTGCACGCGAACGTCCACTGGGGGCACGTCTCCAGCGCCGACCTCGTCGAGTGGGAGCACCATCCGGTCGCGCTCACCCCGACGCCGGGCGGCCCGGACGAGGCGGGCTGCTGGTCCGGGTGCGTGGTCGACGACGACGGTGTGCCGACCGCGGTCTACACGGGCGTCGACCGCCACCACACGGGCCTCGGCGCGATCTGCCTGGCCCGGGCGGTGGTCCCGGAGGACGAGACGCTCACCGACTGGAAGCCACTGCCGACTCCGGTGGTGAGCGGTCCGCCCGCCGACCTGGACGTGGTCATGTTCCGCGACCCGTTCGTGTTCCGCAGCGGCGGGCGCCGCTGGGCGCTGGTCGGCGCGGGACACGGCGACGGGACGCCGTCGGTGCTGCTGTACGACTGCGACGACCTGTCGGACTGGCGGTTCGCCGGGGTGTTCCTCGACGGCAACGACCCGGTCGCGGCGGACGCCTTCGGCGACAAGGCGGTGGGCTGGGAGTGCCCGCAGCTGTACTCGGCCGAGGGCGGGGACTGGGTGCTGGTGCTGTCGCTGTGGGACGGAGACCCGTGCAGCACGGGCTACCTGACGGGACGTCTGGAACCGTGCGTGGAGGGCGAGTTGCGCTTCGCACCGCGCACCGGCGGGCGGCTCGACCACGGGCGTGACTTCTACGCCCCGGCCGTGCTCCAGGAACCCGACCGGGCACTGATGTGGGGCTGGTCGTGGGAGGCCCGCGACCAGGACGAGGTCGACCGGGCCGGCTGGGCCGGGGTGCTGACCGCGCCGAGGGTGGTGGACGTACACCCGGACGGTGCCCTGCGGGTCGGACCCGCCCCGGAGCTCGAACTGCTGCACGCGGCCGAGCCGTTCGTCACCGCACCGGGACGGGTCACCCCGCTCCCGCAGGCCTACGACCTGACCGTCACCGCGTCCGACCGCACCACCGTGAGCCTGCTGCGGTCCGCCTACGGCGCGCGGCTGACGGTGGTACTGGACCCGGACGAGGGCACAGTCACGCTCGACCGCGGTGACTGGCCTCGCGCCAGGCCCGACGGTTCGGCACCGATCGTGGTCCGGGCCCCGGCCGGCAAGGTACGGATCCTCACCGACGGCTCCCTCTTCGAGCTGTTCGTCGGCGACCGTGCCACGATCACCGAGCGGGTCTACCGACGCCCTGACGACACGGCCGAACTCACCGTGTCCGGCGGCTCCGAGGTCACCGTCTCCGGCTGGGAGCTGGCCCCGCCGACGCACGGCTGATCACCGGGCGGGCCGGCGTCACGAACGGCGTCCGGCCCGCCCACGAGAGCCATCGTCACCGACCGGGACGCGGTCCCAGCGCCCCCGGCTCCTCACTGCACACGCCGGACACCGCACCGTCGCGGACGACGCCCGCCCCGCGAAAGCCATCGCCACCGGCGGGGCCCCCCGGCCCCCGGACGCGGGCCTCTCACCGGGAGCCGGACACCACACGTCGCGGACCACGCCCGGCCCACGGAAGCCACCTCCACCGGCGGGTGCCCTCCCATGGACCCACGGCTGAGACCACCCGGGCCGGGGCGTCCTACCCTTCGCTGCGGCGCCCGGCCGTGAGAGCCGTGCCTCCGGCACCCTCGCCGGCCGACGATGCCGGAGACACGAGGATGATCACCGTGCACGCCGGGCTCCGTACGTCGCCGACCGAGTCCAGCCCACGAAGGCACCGCCCCGGCATCCTCACCGGCCCGGGGCCGCCCCGACCGACGCCCGGGTGATCACCGGGCACGCCAGGCGTCGTACCGTCGCGGGCGGGGTGCGGCCGGTGTCGATGGCGTCCAGGAGCAGCCGCGCCGCCGCTTCGCCCATCGCTCGGTGGGGCAGTGCGACGCTGGTGAGGGGTGGGGTGAGGAACTCGGCCATGTGTTCCTGGTCGTCGTAGCCGACCACCGAGAGGTCGTCGGGGACGGTGATGCCGAGGCGGGTCGCGGCGTGCAGGGCGCCGGCCGCGACGCGGTCGTTGTAGCAGAAGATGCCGGTGGGGCGCCGGTCGGCGGGAGTGCCGTCGAGGACGCGCATGGCGCCCTCGTAGCCGCCGACGATCTCGCCGCCGGTGCGCACGACCCACTCCTTGGGGACGGTGATGCCCTCGGCGCGCAGTGCGTCCCGGAAGCCGCGCAGGCGGTCGACGGAGGCGAGGTCGTCCTGGCCTCCCACCATGGCGACCCGGTGGTGCCCCTCGTCCAGCAGCAGTCGGGCCGCCGTACGGCCGCCCGCCCGTTCGGCGGGGATGACGGCGGGCAGCGAGTCGTCCTCGGGCAGGCAGTTGGCGAGGACGGAGTGGGTGCGGTGCAGGCCTTCGGGGACGCGGACGCGGCGCAGCGACATGGCGGCGTAGATGATGCCGTCGACACGTCGGTCGAGGAGTTCGGCGACGGCCGCGTCCTCCTTGGCCGGGTCGCCGCCCGAGTCGATGGTCAGGACGAGGTGGTCGCTGTCCCAGGCGGTCTCCATGGCACCGCGCAGCAGCCGGCCGGCGAACGGCGAGGAGGCGATCTCGTCGGTGACCAGGCCGATCACGGCCGTACGGCGGCGGCGCAGGCCGCGGGCGACGGGGTCGGGCCGGTAGCCGAGCTGGGCGGCGGCCCGGCGGATGCGTTCCTGAGTGGCGGGCGAGAGATTGCCCTCGGCGCGGCCGTTGAAGACGAAGGAGACCGCGGTGTGCGACACGCCGGCGAGCCGGGCGACGTCGCGTGACGTGGGCCGTCCGGATCCCGTCGGCTGCTTCTCTTCGGTGCCGCCCATGCCGTCCGCTGCCCTCATCCCCACCCGTCCGGTTGATCGATCCTCACCTTATCCGTGACGCTGGGTGTACGGCACAGTCGAGGGAAGGTCCGACAGTGATCAGCATTCCGCCGCACACGCTCAACGACGGTACGACGATCCCCGCGGTCGGCCTGGGCACCTGGCCGATGGACGACACGCAGGCCGAGCAGGCGGTCGTCGATGCCCTGGAGCTGGGCTACCGGCTCGTCGACACGGCGACGAACTACCGCAACGAGACCGGCGTCGGCCGTGGCATCGCCCGCAGCGGCGTCCCGCGCGAGGAGGTGGTCGTGACGACGAAGCTCCCGGGCCGGCACCACGGCTACGAGGAGACCCTCGCCTCCTTCGAGGAGTCCCGCGCCCGGCTCGGCCTGGACTACGTGGACCTCTACCTCGTCCACTGGCCGCTCCCCCGCGTCGACAAGTACGTGGACTCCTGGAAGGCCATGCTGAAACTGCGGGAGGACGGTGTCGTCCGGTCGGTCGGCGTCTCCAACTTCACGGCCGAGCACATCGAGCGGCTGGGCAAGGAGACCGGCGTCCTGCCGTCCGTCAACCAGATCGAGCTGCACCCGTACTTCCCGCAGGCGGAGCTGCGGGCCTTCCACGCCGACAAGGGCATCGTCACCGAGAGCTGGAGCCCGCTGGGCCGGGGCACCGACCTGCTGGACGATCCGGTCGTCGGCGCGGTCGCCGAGGCGCACGGCGTGACGCCCGGGCAGGTCGTTCTGCGCTGGCACGTCCAGCTGGGCGCCGTCCCGATCCCGAAGTCGGGCGATCGGGGCCGGCAGCGCGCCAACCTCGACGTCTTCGGTTTCGAACTGACCGCTGCCCAGATGACGGCTGTCGCGGACCGCGCCCACCGGCGCGTCGGCGGGGACCCCGAGGTGCACGAGGAGTTCTGACCTGCGTCGCGGGCGCCGCCGCGGGTACTCGGGGCGCTCGGGAAGGAGACGCTCGTGGGTGAGAAGGACCGGTTGCGTGACTACCGGGGCAAGCGTGACTTCGGGCGGACCCGGGAGCCGCAGGGCCATGGATCCGCCTCCGGTGACCGGCCGCGGTTCGTGGTGCAGATCCATGACGCCAGCACCCTGCACTTCGACTTCCGGCTCCAGGTGGACGACGTACTGAAGTCCTGGTCGGTGCCGAAGGGGCCCTCCGACGACCCGCAGGACAAGCGGCTCGCCATGCCCACCGAGGACCATCCGCTGGAGTACGAGGAGTTCGAGGGCGTGATCCCGAAGGGCGAGTACGGCGGCGGCACGGTGATCGTCTGGGACAACGGGACGTACGAACCGCTCAGCCACGACCGCAGGGGGCGGCCCGTCGACTTCGAGGAGTCGCTGGAGCACGGTCATGCCACGTTCCGGCTGCGCGGGTCGAAGCTGCACGGCGAGTACGCGCTCACCCGGTTCCGCGGCGGGCAGGACGGCGACCGTGAGGCATGGCTGCTGGTGAAGGCCGGCAAGGGCGGGGCGCGCGGGCACGGCACTCCCGACCCGTACCGGGCCCGTTCGGTGCGGACCGGTCGCACTCTCGGCCAGGTCGCCGCCGACGGCGACGAGGGCTGAACTCCTCGGGGCGGGGGTGAATCCGGCGGATGTTCTCGTTCCGCCTTCAACTGCCGTTCTCTGCCTCTATGTTCACGGCGAAGACACCTCTCGCCTCTGGAGGCTCCCCGTATGCGCACCGCGCTCCGCACCGCCGTCACCGGCGCCGTGATCGCCGCCACCGCTCTCGTCGGCGGCCCAGCCCAGGCGACGCCCCCGGGCCCGGGCGTCACCGGCCGGACCATCAGTCTGACCACCGTCGGCGACACCGACTACGTCCTGCGCGAGGTCACGGTGCCGCCCGGTCAGGCCACGGGCTGGCACTACCACGACGGCCCCGTGTACGGATACGTGAAGCAGGGCACGCTCACCCACTACCACCTCGACTGCGCTGTCGACGGGGTCTATCCGCAGGGCACCGTCGTGCGCGAGCCGGGCGGGCCGAGCGATGTCCACCTCGGCCGCAACCTGGGCGACACCACGCTCGTCCTGGAGGTGTTCTACATACTCCCGCACGGCGCGCCGTTCTCCGCGGACGTGCCCAACCCGGGCTGCCCGTTCGAGTGATCACCCCGGCGGCAGCGGCTGTTCCGCCCAGATCGTCTTGCCGCTGCCGGTCTGCCGGCTGCCCCAGCGCTGGGTGAGCTGGGCGACGAGCAGCAGTCCGCGGCCGCCCTCGTCGTAGGCGTGGGCCCGGCGCAGATGCGGGGAGGTGGAACTGCCGTCGGAGACCTCGCAGATGAGGGTGCGGTCGCGGATCAGGCGGAGCTGGATGGGCGGGGCGCCGTACCGGATGGCGTTGGTGACGAGTTCGCTGACGACGAGTTCGGTGACGAACGACGCCTCGTCGAGGCCCCATGTCGTCAGTTGGTCCGTGGCGGCCTGCCGGGTGGCCGCCACGTGCTCGGGGTCGGGCAGGACGTCCCAGGTGGCGATGCGGTCCGCGCCCAGGGCCCGGGTGCGGGCCAGCAGCAGGGCCACGTCGTCGCTGGGGTCCTCCGGCAGGACGGCCTTGAGCACGGTGTCGCAGAGGGCGTCGAGGGACTCGGCGGGTGCGGTCAGCGCGCGGCACAGTTCGGCGGTGGCGTGGTCGATGTCACGGTCGCGGTCCTCGATGAGACCGTCCGTGTACAGGGCGACCAGCGAGCCCTCGGGCAGTTCCACCTCCATCGCCTCGAACGGCAGTCCGCCGACGCCGAGCGGGGGCCCCGCGCTCACCTCGACGACCTTGGACGTGCCGTCGGGCAGGACCAGGGCGGGTGGTGGATGGCCGGCGGCGGCGAGGCTGAGGCGGCGGGTGACGGGGTCGTAGACGGAGTAGAGGCAGGTGGCGCCGAGTTCGGCGACCTCGTCCGTGTCGTCGCCGGCGAGATGGGTGACCAGGTCGTCGAGGTGGGTGAGGAGTTCATCGGGCGGCAGGTCCACGTCGGCGAGGGTGCGTACGGCCGTGCACAGGCGGCCCATGGTGGCCGACGACGGGATGCCGTGTCCGACGACGTCCCCGACGACGAGGGCGACGCGGCCGCCGGAGAGCGGGATCACGTCGAACCAGTCGCCGCCGATGCCGGCCTGCGATCCGGACGGCCGATAGCGGTGGGCGACCTCGACGGCCGCCTGTCCGGGCAGACCGCGGGGCAGCAGGTTGTGCTGGAGGGCCAGCGCGGTGGTGCGTTCGCGGGCGAAGCGGCGGGCGTTGTCGACGCAGACGGCGGCCCGGCTGGCGAGTTCCTCGGCGAAGACGGCGTCGTCCTCGCCGTAGTCGTCGGACTGTCTGATGCGCACGGCCACCGCCACGCCGAGGGTGGTGCCCCGGGCGCGCAGCGGCACCGCCATCATCGAGTGGGCGCCCATCCGGTGCCGTCGGCCTTCGGGCGCTCGCGCGTTGCGTTCCGCGACCCACCGCATGAACGCCGGTTCGCCCGCCTGGCTCTGCATCACGCGGCCTTCCAGGATCGCCCGGGCCGGCGGCGAGAACGGCGGGTAGAAGTCCACCTCGCCCAGGTGCACGGCGGCTTCCGGGGTGCCCTCGGTGCCGGAGCCGTGGGCGACGCGGCGCAGGGCGATGTCGGTGCCGGCCAAGGCGGGCGGCTCATCCGCTCCGAGCACCCAGTCGAACAGGTCGACGCTGGCGAAGTCGGCGAACCGGGGCACCACGACCCCGACCAGTTCCTCGGCGGTGCGCACCACGTCAAGGGTGGTGCCGATGGAGGCGGCGGCCTCGTTCAGCAGGGCCAGCCGCTGTCGGGCCCAGTACTGCTCGGAGCTGTCGAAGGCGGCGAGGGCGGTGCCGATCAGCGCGCCTGAGGAGTCCCGCACCGGCCACATGTCGGTGGTCCAGGCGTGCTCCCGGTTCAGGGCCGGGGCGCCCGTGAAGCTCTCGTAGCGCAGTGGCAGGCCCGTCTCGGCGACCTGGCGCAGGTGCCACAGGAAGCCCCGGCTGTGTACCGCGTCCTCCACGGTCTCCAGGAAGTGGCGGCCGAGCAGCACGTCCTCCGGTACACCCATGACCTTGCTGGCCGCCGCGTTGACCCGCAGATAGCGCTGGTCACTGTCGAAGACCGACATGGACATGGACGCCTGCTGGAAGGCCCGCTCCGCCAGGGTGGGCTGGTGCTCCGCGGGCGGTGCGCCGGTGAGCACGTATCCGCCTGGTCCGCCGTCCTCGGCCAGCACGGGGCACGCCGTCACGTTCAGGACGACGGCCGAGCCGTCGCGATGGCGCAGCACGGCGGTGCCGGTCAGGGCCGACACGGCGTCGGGCGGTGGCTGCTCGGCGAGCAGGTCCCGGACCGGGCGCCCCACGGCCTCCTCGGCCGTCAGGCCCGTCAGCCGGCAGGCACCCTCGCTCCAGCCCGTGACGACACCCTGGACGTCGATGATCGCCGCAGCGGAGACGCGCTCCATGCCGTCCAGCATGAGTCCTCGGCCGCACCGCATCAACCGCGACGGCCCGGCGGGCCCGGGGCGGTCACTTGCGCAGTGCGGCCAGGGCCCGGTCGGCGTGGGTGTTCATCCGCAGTTCGCTGCGGACGATCTCCAGGACCGTGCGGTCCTGCGCGATCACGAAGGTGACGCGTTTGGTCGGGGCCAGTGAGAAGCCGCGTGCCACGCCGAACTGCTCGCGGACCGTGCCGTCGGCGTCGGAGAGCAGGGTCATGCCGAGCGTGTGGCGGTCGGCGAACTCCTGCTGGCGTTCGACCGCGTCCGCGCTGATGCCGACCGGCCGGGCCCCGACGGCGGCGAACTCGGCGGCGAGGTCCCGGAAGTGGCAGGCCTCGGCGGTGCAGCCGGGGGTGAGGGCGGCGGGGTAGAAGAAGAGGACCACCGGCCCCTCGGCGAGCAGCTCGGTGAGGCTGCGGGTGGTGCCGGTCTCGTCCGGCAGGGCGAAGTCCTCCACCTTGTCGCCGGTCTTCAGCTGTGCGCTCATGCCCGGCCCTCCGCGTTCTTCGCGACGCCCCGGGCCCACAGCACGAGGGGGATCTGGAGCGGCAGCCTGCCGAAGGCGGCGGCTTTCTGCGGGGTGGGGCGGTGCCGCCAGTCGGCGGCCATCTTCACGTTGGCGGGGAACACGCCGACGAAGAAGGCCGCGGTGGCCAGCGCGGCGGCCTTGCGGGTACGCGGCGACGCCAGGCCCGCCGCCAGCGCTAGTTCGGCGACGCCGCTGGCGTATGTCCAGGTCCGGGGCGTTCCCGGCAGTGAGCGCGGCACGGTCGCGTCGAACTGGCGGGGGGCGGCGAAGTGGGCGACCCCTGCGGTGGCCAGCAGGCCGGCGAGCAGCAGGGGTGAGCGTTGGGACCGGGGCACGGATCCTCCTTGGATGGCCTGCCGCCGGATGCTACCGGAGGGTAGGTCAGGGCCTGCCATCCGCCCCCGCCTGTTCACCGGCCCTGTGGCGAGCGGCGGTTGTGGCTTGCGGGGGTGTATCCGAAGGAGCGGCGGAAGACGTCGATGAAGGCGCTGGCGGAGGACCAGCCGCAGCGGTGGGCGACGGTGGTGACGGGTGTGTCCTCGGCGAGCAGGCGCAGCGCGTGGTAGAGCCGCGACTGGGTGCGCCACTGCGGGAAGGTCATGCCGAACTCGCTGCGGAAGAGCCGGCTGAGGGTGCGCTCGCCGACGCCGGTCGCGGCGCCGAGAGCGGCGAGGGTGCGCGGGTCGGCGGGGTCGGCGTGGACAAGCGCGCAGACCGCTGCCAGGCGTGGATCCGTCGGGGCGGGCAGGCGCAGGGGCTGCTGGGGCGAGGCGCGCAGCTGGTCGCGCAGGACGGCGAGCAGACGGCCGCGTTCGGGGCTGTCGTCGGCCGGGTCGCGGGTGTAGGCGAGGATCAGCTCGCGCAGGAGCCCGCTGACGGCGAGGACGGTGGGGGCGTCCAGGCCGAGCGGGTTGTCGTGGGCGGGCAGGCCGACCAGGTGCAGGTCAGTGTGCCCGTGGGCGCGATGCGCGTGCACGGTGCCGGCGGGGACCCAGATGGCGCGGTTGCCGGGGGCGAACCAGGTGCCGGCGTCGGTGGTGACGGCGAGGACTCCGGAGCCGGCGTAGACGATCTGGTGGTCGTCGTGCCGGTGCGCGTCGATGCGTTGCCCGGCGGCCAGTACCTGGGCGCGGGTCGGCGCGGTCGGGTCGTGGCGGATGTTCGACACAACAAGGCAGATTATCGAAAGCGGGCCATGAGCGCGCGCGGCGACGATCGCGGGGTGTCCACGAAACGCGTACGCAACCGAGCCATCACCCTGCTGTCCCTGGGCCACGCCTGTGTCGACGTGTACCAGGGCGCGGTCGCGGCCCTCGTCCCGTTCTTCGTCGCCGAACGCGCCTACAGCTACGCCGCCGCCTCGGGCGTCGTCCTCGCCGCGTCCTTGCTGTCGTCGGTGGTGCAGCCGCTGTTCGGGGCGCTGACCGACCGGTGGGCGATGCCCTGGCTGCTGCCGCTGAGCGCGCTGACGGGCGGTGCGGGGGTCGCGTTGAGCGGGGTCGTGGATTCTTACGCGCTCACGCTGACGGTGGTCGCCGTGTCGGGGATCGGGGTCGCCGCCTACCATCCGGAGGCCGCCCGCGCGGCTCGTGATGCCGCGCGTGGCAGTCATGCGGCGATGGGCTGGTTCTCCCTCGGTGGCAACGTCGGTTTCGCGCTGGCGCCGCTGCTGGTGGCGGCGGTGGTCGCCACCGGCGGCCTGGGCGCCTCTCCCCTGGTGATCGTGCCCGCGGTCGTGGGGGCGGCCCTGTGCGCGGCGGCGGTGCGTTCGGCCGCGGGCGGCGGCTCGGCCGTCGACG
>CBFGZZ010000330.1:0-10042 GCA_965653385.1 uncultured Streptomyces sp.
CCGCCGGCGGGGCGGGTTCTGGGCGCCCCCCCCCCCACAGGGATGGGACGGGTAGGGGCGGCGGGGGCGAGAAAACCCACCCCGGGCGCCAAGTTGACCACGCCCGGTCACGCAACCCAATCCGCATCCCATACCCCCGCAACCCCCTGTCCAGTCCCCTTGGCTGCACACGACCACAACACGCCCCGGAGACAGCCCGAACACGGACGAATTCGATCAACAAGCGATCACTCTCCGGCACTTGATCGGCCGCCAAACGGTTACAGAAGAGACGCAATCGATGATTTGAGCAACTGGGCGTAGCAGGGCCTGCACGAAGCGTTATTCTCCTCAGACGCAATCCGGTACCCCTCCGTCGCTACGACGGGTGAACGGTCCCGTACTGCACGTGATGGAAGCTCTGCCTCTGGGAGTCCCGTGTACCCACACGTCGGGGTTGACGCCTCGGGCCTGGCTACGCTGCGCGCAACGGTCAAAGACCTGTTGCGCGGCTTCGTCCCCACCGCGTACGCCGTCCCCGCCCTCGCCGTAACCACCGCGCCCGTAGGCCCGTGCTACGCGCTTGCCGACGGCAGCGCCGCCGTCGGCAGACGGGGACGCTCGGCCTCGGCCGGTACGGCAACCGCTCGTCGACCTGCCGCGGACAGCGACAGCGCTCGAATGATGGATCTCGTGGAACGCGCACAGGCCGGCGAGGCCGACGCGTTCGGAAGGCTCTACGACCAGTACAGCGACACCGTCTACCGCTACATCTATTACCGGGTCGGAGGAAAGGCCACCGCCGAGGACCTCACGAGCGAGACCTTTCTGCGGGCGCTCCGGCGCATCGGCACCTTCACCTGGCAGGGCCGCGACTTCGGCGCCTGGCTCGTCACCATCGCCCGCAACCTCGTCGCCGACCACTTCAAGTCCAGCCGCTTCCGGCTGGAGGTGACCACCGGCGAGATGCTCGACGCCAACGAGGTCGAGCGCTCCCCCGAGGACTCCGTCCTCGAGTCCCTCTCCAACGCCGCACTCCTCGACGCCGTACGGCGACTCAACCCCCAGCAACAGGAGTGCGTCACCCTCCGCTTCCTCCAGGGCCTCTCCGTCGCC
Source organism: uncultured Streptomyces sp. (assembly GCA_965653385.1). GTDB lineage: Bacteria > Actinomycetota > Actinomycetes > Streptomycetales > Streptomycetaceae > Streptomyces. Next base: position 1,096 of record CBFGZZ010000330.1, read on the forward strand.
GAGACCGCCCGCGTCATGGGCAAGAACGAGGGCGCCATCAAGACCCTCCAGTACCGAGCCGTCCGCACCCTCGCCCGGCTCCTCCCGGACGACGCACGCTGAGCGCGTCCCCCACACCGAACCAGCACACTCAGCAACCTTCAACTCACCCTCGGTGAAAGTCTGTTGACTTCGCGGTCCGTTCATCCTCCGTCCGTAACCCAAGTGCCAAGCCGCTCGTTGTGCGGGATGCAGGCTCCCTGTGGTCACTCCCTGGCCGACTTCGATCACTCGATCGTGTGGATTCGGTCAGGGCGTGCAACCCTCAGGACCCCCTGGGGAGTCGACCGTCATGACGAGAGGAGGTGCCGCCAGTGATCGCGAACGTATCGGCGCACCGGCGGGCGAACGCCTTCGCCCAGGCCCTGGAGGAGCTGTCCGACCGGGGCTCGGCGGCCGAGCAGGCCGAGCAGCCCGATGGATCGGCACCGGCACCGGCTGCTGCGGAACAGACCGAGCAGGGGCGCCTGTTGGCCCTCACCACGGGCCTCGGCGAGTTGCCCAAGCCCGTACTCGACCCCGAGGTCAAGGTCGTCCAGCGGGCCCAGCTCGTGGCCGCGATGGAGGCCATGCTCCAGGAGGGCGCTGCGGGAGGCGAGGCGGGACCCGCCCTGCCCGAGCAGCGTTCGGAGCGGGCGAGAGGCGCGCATCGGGCATCGCCACTGGGCAAGCTGCGACCGCGTTCACGGCTGGCCAAGGGCCTCACCGCGGGCGGACTCAGCGTCGGCGTCGCCGCGAGCGCCTTCGGCGGAGTCGCCGCGGCGAGTTCCGACGCCCTGCCCGGAGACTCTCTCTACGGCCTCAAGCGCGGCATAGAGGATTTCAAGCTCAACGTCCTGGCCGACGGCGACGACGAGCGCGGGCGAACGTATCTCGACCAGGCCTCCACCCGGCTGAACGAGGCCCGGCGGCTGATGGAGCGGGGCCGCGGCGGGCAACTCGACCACGAGTCGCTCGGCGAGATCCGCCGCGCCCTGTCCGGGATGCGGCACGACGCCTCGGAGGGGCACCGTCTGCTCCGCGAGGCCTACCAGCGCCACCCGGACTCCCTGGGGCCCATCCAGGCCCTCTCCGCCTTCTCACGCTCGCACCGCGAGGCGTGGGGCCACCTCCGTGAGCGGCTTCCCGTCCAGCTCGGGGACGTCAGCGAGCAGGTGTCCTCGGTCTTCGACGCCATAGACGACGAGGTCGCGCCGCTGCAGTCGCTCCTCCCGCCGACCCCGGCACAGGGCGGCGACGGCAAGGGCCGGGGCGGTTCCGGCTCCTCGTCGACCGGCACGTCCGGCTCCGACCGGTCGGCCCACCCCAGCGCCGGCGGCAGCGGCTCCTCCGACGGCAATCGGTCCGGCGGTCCCAGCAAGTCCGCCGAGAGCTCGGCCGGCGAGAGCGAAGGTTTGCTCGGCGGGAACACCGGCGGCCTCCTCGACCCCCCGAAGGACGCCGACAGCACCGGCACCTCCCCGTCCACATCCACACCGAGCAGCGAGCCCGCCGTCACCCTCCCGCCCCTGCTCCCCGGTCTCCTGCCGGGCCTGGGCATCGAGGGCGAGGACGCGAACTAGCGACCACAGAGCCAGTCACACGGCGATGGGGCGCCCCTCTCAGGGGGGCGCCCCATCGCCGTGTGAACGTTTCTCCGACCCGTTCGTCCTCCGACCCGTTCGTCAGAAGAACACCGACCGCCGCTGCACCAACAGCTTGTACAACGTGTGCTGAATCTGCTCCCTGACCTGATCCGTCAGGTTGAACATCAGCATCGGGTCCTCGGCCGCCTCCGGCGGATAGCCATCCGTAGGAATCGGCTCGCCGAACTGGATCGTCCACTTGGTCGGCAACGGGATCGAGCCGAGCGGGCCGAGCCACGGGAAGGTCGGCGTCAGCGGGAAGTACGGGAAGCCCAGCAGCCGGGCCAATGTCTTCGCGTTGCCGATCATCGGGTAGATCTCCTCCGCGCCGACGATCGAGCACGGGATGATCGGCGTGCCCTTGCGCAGGGCCGTGGAGACGAAGCCACCGCGGCCGAAGCGCTGGAGCTTGTAGCGCTCGCTGAAGGGCTTGCCGATGCCCTTGAAGCCCTCCGGCATCACGCCGACCAACTCGCCCTGGCCCAGCAGCCGCTCGGCGTCCTCGGCGCAGGCGAGGGTGTGGCCGAGCTTGCGGGCGAGTTCGTTGACCACGGGCAGCATGAAGACCAGGTCGGCGGCGAGCAGCCGCAGATGCCGGCCCGCCGGGTGGTGGTCGTGCACGGCCACCTGCATCATCAGGCCGTCCAGCGGCAGCGTGCCGGAGTGGTTGGCGACGATCAGGGCGCCGCCCTCGGCCGGGATGTTCTCGACACCCTTCACCTCGACCCGGAAGTAGTTCTCGTACACCGGGCGCAGCAGGGACATCAGGACCTGGTCGGTGAGTTCCTCGTCGTACCCGAAGTCGTCGACCTCGTAGTCCCCGGTGAGGCGGCGGCGCAGGAAGGCCAGGCCGCTCGCGATCCGCCGCTCCAGGCCGCCGTTGTCCTGGGTCTGCTGGGGCGGCTGTTCCTCACGTGTCACAGGAACATCATCCTGCGAGAAGGCTCGTCCCGGGAGGGGCTGGACCTCGCGCACCAGCGCGGATTCACCGCTCTTACGCCGGTTCCCCGCACTGCGGCGCCGCTGCGGCCGCTGCACGGCGCTCCCGCGGGACCGGTCGTCGTCGAACGGAATGACCTTGGCGTCCGCCATCGTTGATGCGCTCCTCAGTTGGCGCTCTGCGTCGGAAGGTGGCCGCCGCCCAGCGCGGGCAGCGCGGCGATCCGGTCGACGGCCCCCGCAAGGGCCTCCGGCGGCAGGAGTCCGGGACCGCGGCTCTTGGCGAAGTCCGCGAACGTCTCCGCCGTCGTGTACTTGGGCTTGAATCCGAGCGTCTCTCGCATCTGGTCCGTCGCCACCACCCGGCCGTGGGTGAGCAGCCGGATCTGCTCGGGCGAAAAGTCCGACATGCCCAGCGTACGCACCAGGGAGCCGGCCCAGGTGACGGCGGGCAGCAGGAGCGGCACGGTGGGGCGGCCCAGCCGCCGGGAACATTGCGAGAGCAGGAGGACACCGTCACCGGCGATATTGAAGGTGCCGCTGTTCAGCGTGCCCCGCTCCGGCTCGTGCGAGCCGATGCGCAGCACCTCGATCACGTCGTCCTCGTGCACGAACTGCAGCCGCGGGTCGTAGCCGAACACGGTCGGCAGCACCGGCAGCGAGAAGTACGAGGCGAGCGGCGTGTCCGCGGTCGGACCGAGGATGTTGGCGAACCGCAGCACGCACACGGCGACATCCGGCCGCCGCCGCGCGAACCCGCGCACATAGCCCTCGACCTCGACCGCGTCCTTGGCGAAGCCGCCGCTGGGCAGCGACTTGGGCGGCGTGGTCTCGGTGAAGACGGCCGGATCACGTGGCGCGGACCCGTACACGTTCGTACTGGACTTCACGACCAGTCGCTTGACGTTGGGGGACTTCTGGCAGGCGCCGAGCAGCTGCATCGTCCCGATGACGTTGGTTTCCTTGACCGTGGTCCGGCTGCCGCTGCCGAGCGCGGTTCCGGTCACGTCCATGTGCACGACGGTGTCGGCGCCGCTCTCGGCCAGCACCCGCGCGATGGTGGGCTGCCGGATGTCGGCCTGGATGAAGTCGGCACCCCCGAGATGGTGCTCGGGCGGAACCGCGTCCACGGCGACCACCCGGTCCACTTCCGGGTCACGCTGGATCCGTCGTACGAACCGGCCCCCCAGTTGACGGGCCACTCCGGTCACGAGCACGACCTTGCCCAAGATCAGCGCCTTCCTTCCAGCACTCGTCCCGCTGCGTACCCTGCCGAGTTCCCCGTGTGCGGCCAACTTAGCGGGTCGGTGTTGCGCTGTGATGACCGCCCAATGCATGAAGTGACGAAAATTCCCTGCGTACGACCGGACGGCTCATGCGTTCGTCCAGTCATACGCACAGAGTCCGACCCCTCGTACGCGATCTCGATACGCATGTGGCCCCCCACCAGTTCTGATGGGGGGCCACAAAAGCACGCCACTTTCGCGGCGCGCCGCGCTTACTTCTTGTTGCGACGCTGAACGCGCGTGCGCTTGAGCAGCTTGCGGTGCTTCTTCTTAGCCATCCGCTTGCGCCGCTTCTTGATAACAGAGCCCACGACTACCCTCGCTCACTTCTCATCACTCGGCGTTGGGCGCCATGGGCCCATACGACCTACGAGGGGCTAGCCTACCCGCCCGAGCGCTGAGGTCGTAATCGAGAGGGAGAGGGGGAATCCCGAAGAGCCCTGAGGACCCCCCTCGCACCCACTGCCGTCAGGCGGTTTCCACCCCCACATAGCTCTCGCGGAGGTATTCGTGAACCGCTTGCTCCGGGACGCGGAACGAACGCCCCACCCGGATCGCGGGCAGATGACCGCTGTGCACCAGCCGGTACACGGTCATCTTCGACACTCGCATCACCGAGGCGACTTCCGCCACGGTAAGGAACTGAACCTCGTTCAGAGGCCTCTCGCCAGCTGCAGCCATGACACACCTGAACCTTCCGCACTCGACGGCCACCGGCTTCCCCTTCCGGTGACTCTTCGTCGCTGCGTGCTCACTCCCCAATGTAGGTGCCAGTGATGCGAGTGGGGAAGAGGTGCACCCATCGGCGGCCTACTGGGACAGACACGCTCGATTGAGTACGTAGCGGGTAAGCGGCCGGTAGTAATCAGACCGCACAGCGTCATCAAGTGGAACGACGACGGACACAGACCCCTCGGCCTCCCCCACAAAGAGCGCGGGGTCATCCGTATCGGCCAGACCAATGGCCTCAAACCCCAGCTGACCTGCCCCGCAGACCCAACCGTGGTCCCCGATCACCAACTCCGGCAACGGCCCGCCGGCCTCCGCCGTGGCCGCCAGCGCGATACGAACCGGGAGCGGCGAGTGCGTGTGTGCGCCGGTCTCACGCCCGGTGCTCGGAGCGCCGGGTTCCCGCACCAACGCGACTCCTCGTACGTAGGCAAGGTTGTACGTGCGTAGGCCGAACCGGGTCGTTATGTCGACACAGCGACCATGCGCCGGGGTGAGAACGGCACATCCCGCCGCCGACAACGCGTCCGCCAAGGCGGCGTAGAAACCGAGCAGCCGATGCGGATGCCCCGTCCCGAGCAGCACGGGCACCCGACGCTGCGCGGCCTCCCCGATCCGATCGGCGAAGGCATCCAACCCACGCAAAGTCCGCTCCGGATCGATCACATCCAGCCCGGACACACACCCCGGATCGGCCGAAACCCCGCACTTCTCCGCCATCAACTCAATCAAATCCCGCTGCCCCCAAGCCCACTCGGGATCCAACCCGATGAGCACACGAGGATCCCGAGCCGCAAAGAGCCGATAACTCCTGAGACTCACCTCCCGAGAAGTCGCCACCGTCCCAGCAAGCCGAGCGGCCAGCAGATGAGCGCGAAGGGCCCCGGTACTCAACACGCCAGCGATCCTGACGGACAATCCGCCACAGAGCCGCGGGAACGCGGCAAGACCGCACAGTCGGGCTAACGGACATCGCGGAACCCAGGCCCTCTCAGCCCGTCCGGCGTTTGAGGACGAGGCCCTTCGGGCCGATAGCGGGGGTCCAGGGGGCAGAACCTGCTGGCGGGGTCGAAGGGGCGGAGCCCTTTCAAGGGATGGGACGGGTAGGGGCGGCGGGGCGAAATCCCCCGGCCCACACCCCCACTACGCCAACAACCCCCGCAACGGAAAAACAGCCCGCCGCGTAGCCAAAACCGCCTGATCCAACCGATCCGCAGGGTCGTACCCCGCCTCCCACCCAGCCCAGGAGATCGGCCACCGCCCGTCAGTCATCCGAGCCGGCCCCAACTGCCGAGTCCGCGCGAACACTTCCTGCCGCCACCCCTCAGGAATCACCGCCTCAGGCTCAATCGCCCGCCCCGCGGCAATCCCCACCAGATGCGTCCACGACCGCGGCACGACCTCCACCACGGCATATCCACCCCCACCCAGCGCCACCCACTTCCCGTCGGAGTACTCGTGCGCCAGGTCATGACAGGCCACCTGCACAGCCCGCTGCGCATCCAACGACACGGCAAGATGCGCCAGCGGATCCTCGAAGTGCGTATCGGCCCCGTGCTGCGTCACCAGCACCTGCGGCCGAAAATCAGCGATCAACTCAGGCACCACGGCATGGAACGCCCGCAACCAGCCCGCATCCCCGGTCCCCGCGGGCAACGCCACATTCACGGCCGTACCCTCCGCGGACTCCGCCCCGGTCTCCTCCGGCCACCCGGTCTGCGGAAACAACGTACGAGGATGCTCGTGCAACGACACCGTCAGCACCCGCGGGTCCTCCCAGAAAGCCGCCTGCACCCCGTCCCCGTGATGCACGTCCACATCGACATAGGCGACCCGCTCGGCCCCAAGCTCCAACAGCCGGGCGATGGCCAGCGAGGCGTCGTTGTAGATACAGAACCCCGACGCACCCCCCGGCATCGCATGATGCAGCCCACCCGCGAAGTTCACCGCATGCAGCGCCTCCCCCCGCCACACCGCCTCCGCGGCTCCCACCGACTGCCCCGCGATCAGCGCGGACACCTCGTGCATCCCGGCGAACGCGGGATCGTCCATCGTCCCGAGCCCGTACGACTGATCCGCCGCCCCCGGATCCACGGAGGCCGCCTTCACAGCCTCGATGTAGTCCTGCCGATGAACCAGCCGCAACGTCGACTCCCCGGCCGGCTGCGCCGCGACGACGTCCACGTCCTTGTCCAGCCCGAAGGCATCGACGAGTCTCCTGGTCAGGGCAAGACGGACCGGGTCCATCGGATGGTCCCGACCGAAGTCATAGCCCGTTACTGCCTCGTCCCACATCAGCTGTGCGCGGCCGCTCATGCCCGTCACCGTATCGGTCCGGTTGAGCGGCGAACGACCGGGCGTACACAAGCGTCACCAGCACCAACACCATCGGCACAAGCATCGCCCCGCGATAGTTCCACGCATCGCCCAGCGCCCCAACCAAGGGCGAACCGATCAAAAACCCCACGTAATTGAACACATTGAGCCGCGCGACAGCCGCATCCGAAGCCTCCGGACCGTACTTCTCGGAAGCAAGCCGCCCAGCCGCCGCGAACGTCTGCGGCACCAGCACACACAGCCCCAGCCCCAGCAGCGTGAACCCCACCATCCCGACCCACGCCCCCGGCGCCCCGGCCACCACCGCGAACCCCCCGGCCGCCACCAGGGCCCCCATCCGCACAACCGCGACGGCCCCGAACCTCCGCACCCCGAAGTCCCCGATGGCCCGCCCCACCAGCGTGGTCACCATGTAGACGTTGTACGGCACGGTAGCCAGCTGCTCCGAACTCCCCAGCACGTCCTGGAGATACTTCGCACTCCAGTTGGAGACGGTCGAGTCCCCGATATAGGCGAAGGTCATCACCAGACACAGCGGCAGGAGCACCTTGAAGGCAACGGCCCCCTGCCCCCCTGCCTCCCGGGCCACCACATCGGCACCCCCGCCCCCCTGGCGGCCACCATCGACGTACCACCGACTCCCGACCAGCGCGGCCGGCAGCAACACCACCACGACCGGCAGATACGAGACGACCAGCGCCAGATCCCAGTGCGCCCCGACCCACGCCAGCGAGGCCCCCGCGATCCCGCCCAGGCTGTACACGGCATGGAAGCTGAGCATGATGCTGCGCGCGTACGACCGTTGCAGGCTCACCCCGAGCATGTTCATCGAGGCATCGAGCACTCCCACGGCCAGCCCGAACGCGGCGAGCGCGAGCCCCAGCTCGACCATCCGCTCCCCCGCCCCGACCCCGAGCAGTGCCAGGAGCACGACCGGCTGGGACCACCGCAGCAGCCGACTCGGGGGTATCCGCTTCACCAGCCGCTCGGTCGTGACGCTCCCGACGCCGGCCAGGATCGGCACGGCGGCCAGGAAAGCGGGCAACAGCGCGTCGGAGACCCCGTACCGGTCCTGAATGGCCGGAATCCGGGTCACCAACAGGGCAAAGGCGACCCCCTGAGCGAAGAAGCTGAACGCCAACGAGGCCCTACCGCGCCGCAGCACATCAGTCATGGCGGCGAGCGTAAGGCCCCGGGATACTGGTGGGTAGATCCAGCCAAAGATGAATTTCCCTCAAGTTCAGCGAGCGCCCTGCTCGAAGCCGGCCAGTAGCAGCTCGACCAACTCCCCCATGCCGGCGAAGAGTCGAGTGGCCCCGTCCAACCTCCCCGCAGGCGTCATCGCGGTGAACCCGTACACGTCCATCCCCGCCGCCACTGCCGCCTGGACCCCCAAGGGGCTGTCCTCGACGACGACACACCGCTCCGGCGCAACCCCCATGCGCTCGGCCGCATGCAGAAACAGATCCGGCGCCGGCTTCCCCCGCCCGACATCCTGCGAACTGAAGATCCGCCCATCGTCGAAGAACCGGCCCAGCCCCGCCGCCCGATGCCCCACCCGAATCCGCTCATGACTCCCGGAAGACGCGACACAGTACGGCACCTGCTTCCCGGCCAGCTTCTCGAGTACGTCGACCACGCCGGCCACCGCCTTCAACTCCCGCTCGAACGCGGCGAACACCCGCGCATGAAACACATCGTCAAAGTCCTCGGGAAGCCGCTGCCCCGTCCGCTCCAGCACCAGCTCATGCACCCGATGCATCGCCGCACCCATGTAGTCCCGTATGGATTCCTCGTACGAGGTCGGGTGCCCCAACTCGGTGAGATACGCGGCGAGGAGCCGGTTGGAAATGGGCTCACTGTCGACGAGCACGCCGTCGTTGTCGAAAATGACGAGGTCATAGCGCATGGCAGGAGCCTAAGCGGTGCAGGGGGCGGGAAATGCAGAAAGCCCCCGGACCGGTATCCCCGGCCGGGGGCTCTCTCACAATT
>CBFGZZ010000331.1:0-9990 GCA_965653385.1 uncultured Streptomyces sp.
CGCCCCCCCCGCCCGCCCCCGCCCGCCGCGGCCCCCCCGGGGGGGGGGGGGGGGGGGGGGGGGCCCCCCCCCCCCCCCCGGGACGGGACGGGTAGGGGCGGCGGCGGCGAGACAGCCAGGACCTCAGCCGCATCCCACCCCGCACACGACAATTCACCCGCCCTCCGCGCCAGCGACACCAGCGCCTCCAGATCACACCCGTCCCGCACCTGCGCGGCCATGGCGGCCACCGCATCCACCGCGGCAGCCCGCCGCTCGGCGACCGGCACCAACCCCAGATGCCGCGACGGCGTATCGACCTGAGCCGTCCGCCGCAACACTCCCAGCACCGGCACCCCGGCCGACTCCAACCCCTCCCGCAACAACTCCTCGTGCCGATCGGAGGCGACCTTGTTCAGGATCACGCCCCCGACCCGCACCTCCGGGTCCCAGGACACGAACCCGTGCACCAGCGCCGCCACCGACCGCGACTGCGACGACGCGTCGACGACCAGCACCACCGGCGCCCGCAGCAGCTTCGCCACATGCGCGGTGGACGCCAGCTCCCCCTGCCCGGCGGCCCCGTCGAACATCCCCATGACCCCCTCGACGACCGCGATGTCGCAGCCCCGCGCCCCGTGCAGGAACAACGGCCCGACCAGCTCGGGCCCGCACAGATACGCGTCGAGGTTCCGCCCCACCCGCCCGGTGGCGAGCGCGTGGTACCCGGGGTCGATGTAGTCCGGCCCCACCTTGTGCGGGGACACGGCGAGCCCCCGCGCGGCGAGCGCGGCCATCAACCCCGTGGCCACGGTGGTCTTGCCGCTGCCGGACGACGGCGCGGCGATGACGAGCCGTGGGACGGAGGCGGACGAGGACATCACCACTCGATACCCCGCTGCCCCTTCTGCCCGGCGTCCATGGGGTGCTTGACCTTGGACATGTCGGTCACGAGGTCGGCGAATTCAACGAGCTTCTCCGGCGCGTTCCGCCCGGTGATCACGACATGCTGGGTTCCCGGCCGGTCGCGCAGCACCTCGATCACCTCGTCGAGGTCGACCCAGCCCCAGTGCAGCGGATAGGCGAACTCGTCGAGGACGTAGAGCTTGTACGACTCGGCCGCCAGGTCCCGCTTGACCTGCTCCCAGCCCTCCCGGGCCTTCTCCTCGTTGTCCATCTGGTCGTCACGCTGCACCCACGACCAGCCCTCGCCCATCTTGTGCCAGTCGACGGTGCCGCCCTCGCCGCTCGCGCCCAGCACTCGCAGCGCGTTCTCCTCGCCGACCTTCCACTTCGCCGACTTGACGAACTGGAACACCCCGATCGGCCATCCCTGGTTCCAGGCGCGCAGCGCCATCCCGAAGGCGGCGGTGGACTTGCCCTTGCCGACCCCGGTGTGCACCATCACCAGCGGCCGGTTACGACGCTGACGAGTCGTCAGCCCATCGTCCGGCACCACACTCGGCTGTCCCTGCGGCATTACGCGGCCCTCCTCTTCGAACCACCCTGCGATCCACTCTGAACATCCCTGACGAGCCCGGCGATCGAGTCCGCCCGCAACTCCTCCAGCGTCACCGCCGTACCGCCCAGCTCACCCGCCAGCTGCCCGGCGAGCCCCAGCCGCACGTACCCTGCCTCGCAGTCGACGACCACGGACGCGATCTGCTCGGCGGCGAACAGCCGCGCGGCCCGCCCGGCCAGGGCGACCGGCTCCGGGCCACCGGTCGCACGCCCGTCGGTCACCACGACGACCAGCGCCCGCCGCGCCGGATCCCGCAGCCGCTCCACCCGAAGCACCTCGTGCGCCTTGAGCAGCCCGGCCGCGAGCGGCGTACGCCCCCCGGTCGGCAGCGACTCCAGCCGGGCCGCGGCCGCGTCCACCGACGACGTCGGCGGCAGGGCCACGTCGGCCGCCGTCCCCCGGAACGTCACCAGCCCCACCTTGTCCCGCCGCTGGTAGGCATCCAGCAGCAGCGAGAGCACGGCTCCCTTGACCGCGGACATCCGCTGCCGCGCCGCCATCGACCCCGAGGCGTCCACCACGAACAGCACGAGGTTGCCCTCGCGCCCCTCCCGGGTCGCCTGCCGCAGATCGTCACGCCGTACGACCAGTCCAGGCCCCGACCGTCCCCGCGTCCGCTGATGCGGCGCGGCCGCGTGCACGGTGGCCGCCAGGTGCAGCTTGGTCAGCACCCCCCGGGGACGTCGCGCCCCGGTCGTCCGCCCGTGCTCGGTCCGCGCCCGCGAACGCCGCCCCGCCGCGCCCTCGCCGAGACCGGGCACGCTGAGCACCTTGGTCCGGAAGGGCTCCGAGGCCCGCACGGGCTGCTGTTCCCCGGCACCGGGAGCCTGCGGCTGCCCGCCCTCCCCGGCCTCGGGCGGCGGCGCGCCCACGTCACCGCTCTGCGGCCCGTCAGGCCCGTCCGGCCCCTCCGGTCCGGAAGGCGGCTGCCCGCCGCCCCCGCCGGGCCCGTCCGGATCGGGATCCTCGTCGCCCTCGTTCTCGTTCTGGTGCTCGCTCCGGCTCTCGTCGTCGCCGGCGAACTCCTCCAGCGTCTCGTCGAGCTTGTCCTCGTCGAGTCCCGGAGCGTCGAAGGGGTTGCGCCGCCTGCGGTGCGGCAGCGCGAGCAGCGCCGCCTGCCGGACGTCCTCGGCGAGCACATCGGTCCGCCCGGCCCACGCGGCCAGCGCCGTCGCCGTACGCGCCATCACGATGTCGGCGCGCATACCGTCCACCTCGAACGCCGCGCAGGTCGCCGCGATCTGCCGCAGCGCCCCGTCACCGAGCCGCACCGACGGCAGCAACTCCCTTGCGGTCGCGATACGTTGACGTACCTCCGCCTCGTCGTCCGCCCAGCGCGCGGCGAAGCCCGCCGGGTCGTCGTCGTAGGCCAGGCGGCGCCGAACGACCTCTACCCGCTGGTCGGGCTCCCGCGAGGCGGCGACCTCGACGGTCAGCCCGAACCGGTCGAGCAACTGCGGCCGCAGCTCGCCCTCTTCGGGGTTCATGGTGCCGACGAGCAGGAACTTCGAGGCGTGCCGTACGGAGACACCCTCGCGCTCGACGTACGACGCGCCCATCGCGGCCGCGTCGAGGAGCAGGTCGACCAAGTGGTCGTGGAGGAGGTTGACCTCGTCGACGTACAGGATTCCGCGGTGCGCGTCCGCGAGCAGGCCGGGCTCGAAGGCCTTCACCCCCTCCGCCAGTGCCCGCTCGATGTCCAGGGCGCCCACCAGCCGGTCCTCGGAGGCGCCGACGGGCAGTTCGACCATACGGGCGGGCCGCTCGACGCCCGCTCCCGGCTCGTGCGGCCCGTCCGGGCACCCGGGGTCGGGCCGTTGGGGGTCGCACGAGAAACGGCACCCGGCCACGACCGGGACCTCCGGCATCAGCGCCGAGAGCGCCCGTACGGCCGTCGACTTGGCGGTGCCCTTCTCGCCGCGCACCAGCACACCGCCGACCGCCGGTGACACGGCGTTCAGCAGCAGTGCCAGCCGCAGGTCGTCCTGGCCGACGACGGCCGTGAAGGGGAAGGGTGTGCTCATGCGGGCGCTCCCGGTGGAATGAAGGGCAGTCCTTGCGGCGCGCCCGACTCGATGAGCCGCCAGAGCGCGTCCGTGTCCGCGTGCTGTTCGATCAGGTCGCCGAGCCGGTCGAGCTGTTCCTCGCGCAGGGCGGCGAACGACGTGCCGGGCGCCGGAACGAAGCGTCGGCCCGCGGCGGCCGCCACCTCGCGCAGAAAGGCCCGCCGGAAACCGTCCGACTCCAGCGAGCCGTGCCAGTGCGTGCCCCAGGTCTGACCGACCCGGCATCCGTCGAGGAAGGAGTCGCCCCCGTCGACCTCGGCGACCCCGTGATGGATCTCGGACCCCTCGACCCGCTCCCCGAGGGCCAGGCCCTCCGGTCGGGTGAGGGTCTTCTCCCGGGCGAACCGCACCCGCACGGGCAGGACCCCGAGCCCGTCGACGTGCCCCGCGCGGCTCTCGACCTCGTCCTCGATGTGCTCGCCGAGTACCTGGAAGCCGCCGCAGATGCCGAGGATCGGCCGCCCCTCGGCGGCCCGTCGCACCAGGGCGTCCGCGAGCCCGCGCTCGCGCAGCCACTCCAGCGCGCGCACGGTTCCCCGGGTGCCGGGGAGCACCACCAGGTCCGCGTCGGCCAGTTCCTCGGGCCGGTCCACGAACCGCACGACGACACCCGGCTCGGCGGCGAGGGCGTCCACGTCGGTGAAGTTGGACATCAGCGGCACGGCGCAGACGGCGACCCGCAGTACGTCCTCGCCGACCGGCGCAGCGACGACGGACTCCCGGACCGTCCCGCGCAGGGAGACCCGCAGCCCGTCCTCCTCGTCGATGCCGAGGCCGTGCCGGAAGGGCAGGACGCCGTAGGTGTGCCGGCCGGTGAGGCCGTGCAGCATGTCGAGCCCGGGTTCGAGCAGCGAGACGTCGCCGCGGAACTTGTTGACCAGGAACCCGGCGACCAGCGACTGGTCCTCGGGGGAGAGCAGCGCCACGGTCCCGAAGAAGGAGGCGAAGACGCCCCCGCGGTCGATGTCGCCCACGACCAGCACGGGCAGCCGGGCGGTGCGGGCGATGCCCATGTTGACGATGTCGGTCCGCCGCAGATTGATCTCCGCCGGAGACCCGGCGCCCTCGCAGATCACCGCGTCGTACGTGTCCCGCAGTTCCGCGAGACAGTCGAGCACAGTCCCGAGCAGCGCCTGCTGCCGTCCGCCGTGGTACCCGCGTGCGCTCATCTCGCCCACCGGCTTGCCCAGCAGCACGACCTGGCTGCTCCGCTCGCCGCCGGGCTTGAGCAGCACGGGATTCATCCGCGCGGTCGGCTCCACGCGGCACGCCTGCGCCTGCATGGCCTGCGCCCGCCCGATCTCGGCGCCCTCGCGCGTCACGAACGAGTTGAGGGACATGTTCTGCGCCTTGAACGGCGCGACCTTGACCCCCTGCCGCACAAGCCACCGGCAGATTCCCGCCGTGACGACGCTCTTGCCGGCGTCCGAGGTGGTGCCGGCGACGAGAAGTCCCCCGCCCGTCATGACGTACGTCCCTTCGCGATACGGCGCGCGGCGGCACAGACGCCGAGCGCCAGCCAGCCGACGCGCTTCGACAGCCGTACGGCCCGCTCGATGTCCTGGACGGCGACGGCGCGCCCCGCCCCGTTGAGCACCGGCCGGTGCTCGACCCGCCCGCCGTACGACAGCGTCCCGCCGAGGCGCACCCCGAGCGCCCCCGCGAACGAGGCCTCGACGGGCCCGGCGTTGGGGCTCGGGTGCCGGCCGGCGTCGGCCCGCCAGGCCCGTACTGCACCCCGGGGGTCACCGCCCGCGACGGCGGCCAGTACGGCGGTCAACCGCGCCCCCGGCCATCCGGCCACGTCGTCGAGCCGCGCCGAAGCCCAGCCGTACCGCCGGTACTTGGGCGACCTGTGCCCCACCATGGCGTCGAGTGTGTTCACGGCCCGGAACCCGAGCAGCCCCGGCACCCCGCCGACGGCCCCCCACACCAGGGCCCCGACCACCGCGTCGGAGGTGTTCTCGGCGACGGACTCCACGACCGCCCGCGCGATCCCGTCCGCGTCCAGCGCCTGCGGATCCCGCCCGCACAGATGCGGCAGCCGCGCCCGCGCACCCTCGACGTCACCGGCCTCCAGGGCGCGCCCGATCGTCCGCGCCTCCCGGGCGAGCGAAGTCCCCCCGACCACCGCCCAGGTGGCGGCGCCGGTCAGCGCGACGGAGGCGGCGGAGGAGGTACGGACGACACGGGCGGCGACGGCGCCCAGCGCCACGGCGCCACCGGCGCACACAGCGGTGTGCACCGCACCCCGCGCGCGGTGGTCGCGCCACAACACTCTTTCCACGGCGCCGGCGGCACGCCCGAACGCGGCGACCGGATGCCCCCGGCGAGGGTCGCCGAGCAGCAGGTCACCGAGAAGTCCGGCGGCGGCGCCGTACGCGAAGACGCGATCGGCTCGCATCGGGGTCAGCCGACCGTGGGGTCAGCCGACGGTCTGATACTGCGTGTCGATCGGCAGGCGAGCATCGCGTTCTGTCCTCACTCAGGGTGTCCACGCCCTGGTTCGACGAGACCGGCGGTGAGAGTTCCTGGCTCCCGGGGCTTTCTACCCCGGTGACAGTGGCGGGACCGCGCCGGATTCACACCGGCTTCCTCTCCTGCCGCCGTAGCTGGCCCCGGAAGTCCACCACGGGGTTGGAAGGGCCGTCAACTTGCCGTTGACCTGCGACGGGAGAGTGTGCGAAGGCCCACACAGACGTGAGGTGGGGGGCGGGGGTTACGCCCCCCCCCCCGGGGGATTAGGTTGGGCGGGGGGCCGGAGGACGGGTGTGTGGGCTCCCCCCACCCGGGGGTTGTGGGGGGGGTGGCTCCCCCCCCCCCCACCTCGGGTGATTCAGGTGGCGCGTGCGCCGTACGTCGGGCCGTCAGGCCACGATCAGATAGATGCCGTATCCCACGGCCGCCGCGCATGCCGCGAAGCACGCGTACGCGCCGGTGACCGCGAGCGCGGCCGAGTCGCCCTGGGCCACCGCTCGTTCGCGGCGGGACAGGCCCGAGATGCCGAGGGTGAACAGGCCCACGAGGGCCACGGTGACCACGAGGCTGACGCCGAAGACGGAGCCGAGAGCCGCCCAGTCGATCTTCATGCTTCTTCTTCCTTGAGTACCGGGAGGGGTAACCGGGTGGGGTCAGACCGTGGCCTGAGAGGGCGAGGGGGACGCGGACGGCGTCGCCGTCGGCTCGGAGGCCGGGGCCGGGATGGTGGCCGACAGGTCCTCGGTCGTCGTGCCCGCCGGGGGCGGGGTCACGGCGGCCATGGCCGTGGTCACCACGCCGGCCGGCTCCTCGGTCTCGTTGACGTTGGTGTGGTCGATGACCTCGCGGCGGGAGATCTTCCAGATCGCGGCGCTGGAGCCGACCAGGAAGACCGCGACGAGGGCCGTGCCCCAGGCGCCGAAGCCCGTCACGTACTCGGCGAGCGCCCCGACCAGGGCGGCGGCCGGCAGGGTCAGACCCCAGGCGACGAACATCCGGGTGGCCGTCGACCAGCGGACCACGCCGCCCTTGCGGCCGAGGCCCGCGCCCATCACCGAACCGGAGACGGAGTGCGTGGTGGAGAGGGAGAAGCCGAGGTGGGAGGAGGCCAGGATGACGGTGGCCGCGCTGGTCTGGGCGGCGAAGCCCTGCTGCGGCTGGAGGTCGGTCAGGCCCTTGCCCATGGTGCGGATGATGCGCCAGCCGCCGAGGTAGGTGCCGAGCGCGATGGCCAGACCCGCGGAGAGGATGACCCACATGGGCGGGTCGGAGTCGGGGGCCAGGGTGCCGCCGGCGACCAGAGCGAGGGTGATGATGCCCATCGTCTTCTGCGCGTCGTTGGTGCCGTGCGCGAGGGAGACCAGGCCGGCGGAGGCTATCTGGCCGGCGCGGTAGCCCTTCCTGCTGGCCTCGCCGTCGGCCTTCTTGCCGAGCGTGTAGGTCAGGCGCGTGGCGAGCAGCGCCGCGATGCCCGCGACCAGCGGGGCGGCGATGGCCGGGATCAGCACCTTGGTGACGAGCACGTCGCCGTGGACCGCGCCCATGCCGGCCGAGGCGATGGTGGCGCCGATCAGGCCGCCCATCAGGGCGTGCGAGGAGCTGGAGGGCAGGCCCACCAGCCAGGTGAGCAGATTCCAGAGGATCGCGCCGACCAACGCGGCGAAGATGACCTCGGGACGGATGCCGGTCTCGTCGACGAGACCCTTGGAGATCGTGTTGGCGACCTCCACGGAGAGGAAAGCGCCCACAAGGTTCAGCACGGCGGACATGGCCACCGCGACCTTGGGCTTGAGCGCGCCGGTCGAGATGGTGGTGGCCATCGCGTTGGCGGTGTCGTGGAAACCGTTCGTGAAATCGAACGCGAGTGCGGTTACCACCACAATCGCGAGGATCAGCGAGAAGTTTTCCATTTACCCAGGCAATCGTTCGAGGTCATTGGCTGGACGAACGTAAGTAACCTGAGTGAACGGAAGATGAACTGAGGCGGGCCGCACGGTGTCTGTAAGAGGGGGTTGTTCGTCCGGAAGGGGAGGCCTCCCCTCCGCCCCCCTCTTGAGGTCACCGCGCGACCCGGTCGTCCCAAGGGTCAGTAGCCCCGGGCGAACTTCCTGAGCTGGGTCATCGACCCGTTGAAGAGATTCTGGTCACCCGGCAGACTGCCGCTGCCGTTGTCGTACTGCCAGATGGTCCAGAACTGCCATCCGGCCGGCAGGTTCCCCGCCGTCGCGGAGTCGTAGCGGGCTATCCACAGTGCGTGGTTCGAGGCGAAGGCGCGGCTCGCGTCGGTGCAGGTGTTCCACCAGTGGGTGGTGGTGTAGATCACCGGACGGCGGCCGGTCCGTCGCTTCACCTCGTTGCTGAAGGACTGGATCCAGCCGACCATCTTCGCCTTGCTCAGTCCGTAGCACTTGTGCTTGCCGTACGGGTTGTACTCGATGTCGAGCGCGGGTGGCAGGGTCCAGCCGTCCGACCGCCAGCCGCCGCCGTTGCGCACGAAGTGCGCCGCCTGTGCCCTGCCCGACGACTTGTTCGGCAGCGCGAAGTGGTACGCGCCGCGGATCAGCCCCGCGTTGCGGGAGCCGTTGTACTGCTGGTTGAAGTACGGGTTGCGGTAGGTGTGGGACTCGGTCGCCTTGACGTAGACGAACTGGGCGCCCTTCCCCTTCGCGCTCTGCCAGTTGACGTCCTTCTGATGGGAAGAGACGTCATGACCCCTGGGCTTGCCGGCCGCCGCGGCCGGCATCTCGACCAGCGCGGTTCCGCCCAGGGTGAGCGCCGCCACGGAGGCCGCCACGAGGCGGGAGCGGTGACGGGACGGTTTGCGATCACGGGCCATATTTCCCCCCGGAATGGCTGCGTGCACGACAAATCCCCCAGAGATTACGGGAAGATCGTTGAATCCCGGTCGATCTCAGGCCAAGCGAGACGCGAGGGTGTTCTGTGCCGTTATGCACCCTTCCGGACGTCGACCTTCCGCCCTAAAGTGCCCCGTTCCGACGGCGACTTGAGGCCATCCCGCAGCCCCGCCTGGCAGGATCGCCGCATGGCTGAGGAACGGCGGGACCAGCGGGGCGCGCGGGATACGCGGGAGGGCGCACAGGAAGTGGGGGAGTCGTGGGGCAGAAGTGCCCGCCCCGAGGAGATGGAGGCCTGGGAGGCCCTCGTCGCGACGGCTCGCCGGACCGTGTCCGACGGACTGGTCGTCGGCACGTCCGGGAACGTCTCGGTGCGCGTCGGTGACACCGTGCTGGTCACGCCGTCGGGAGTGCCCTACGACCGGCTGACCCCGGACGAGGTGACCGGGGTCGACCTGGCCGGCCGACGGGTGCTCGGCACACTCGTACCGACCAGCGAGCTGCCCATGCACCTCGCCGTCTACCGCGCCACCGGCGCCGGGGCCGTCGTCCACACCCACGCGGTCCACGCGACAGCCGTCTCGACCCTCGTCCCCGAGCTCCCGCTGATCCACTACATGGCCGGCGCCCTCGGCGGACCCGTCCGGGTTGCCCCGTATGCGACGTACGGCACGGCGGAGTTGGCCGAGAACATGCTCCGGGCCCTCACCGACCGCACCGCCTGCCTCCTTCAGAACCACGGCACGATCGCCTACGGCACCACCCTCGACCAGGCCTACGACCGCACGGCCCAGCTGGAGTGGATGTCCCGCCTGTGGCTCACGGCGTCCTCGGTACCCGGCCTGTCCCCGGCCCTGCTGTCAGCGGGGCAGGTGGCGGAGGCGGGGGAGCGGTTGCGGGGGTACGGGCAACAGGGCTAGGTATTTCAGCTCGCCCGGAGTGCTTCCAGCCCGTCCGCCGTTCGAGGACGAGCCATTGCCATCCCGAGCCCCCACCCACCCGCAGGGCGCTACGCCGGGGCTGGATTTCCAGCCCGTCCGGCGTTTGAGGACGAGGCCCGTAGGGCCGATGGCGGGGGTCTGGGGGCGGC
>CBFGZZ010000332.1:0-9967 GCA_965653385.1 uncultured Streptomyces sp.
GTGGGGGATGCCGATGGCCGGTCGATGCCGGTCGAAACGCAGGTGGTGGCCACCACCGACGGGATCGACGCGCTCGACCGGCTGGCCTTCGAGCGGCACGACATCGTCGCCGTATGCCGACTGCCGCAGTCCATCGCGGAGATCGCGGCCCTGCTGCGGCTGCACCTCAACGTGGTGCGTGTCCTCGCCGAGGACCTGCGCGCCGCGGGGCAGTTGACGGTGCACGTGCCCGACTCCGGCGTCGTCCACGACGCATCCGTACTGCGCAGGGTCATCGACGGCCTGCGCGCCATCCCCGACTCACGAGGGGTCACTCCATGACGAGGACTGAACCGGCCACCGTAAGACCGCCGCTGCCGGTCAAGATGGTGATCGCGGGCGGCTTCGGCGTGGGCAAGACCACCGCCGTGGGCTCGATCTCCGAGATCGAGCCGCTGACCACCGAGGCCGCCATCACGGAGGTCGCGGCGGGCGTGGACGACCTCACGCACACCCCGCTCAAGACCACGACCACCGTGGCCATGGACTTCGGCTGCCTCACCATCGACCCCACCCTGAAGCTGTATCTGTTCGGCACACCCGGCCAGGAGCGGTTCGGGTTCATGTGGGACGACATCGTCGAGGGTGCCGTCGGCGGACTCGTCATCGTCGACACGCGGCGGCTCGACGACTGCTACGCCGCCGTCGACTACTTCGAGCACCGGGACATCCCCTTCGCGGTGGCCGCCAACGCCTTCGACGGCAGGGTGGAGCACACCCTGGAGGAGATCCGCTGGGCGCTCGACGTCACCGACGGCGTCCCGGTCGTCGTCTTCGACGCCCGCGAGCGCGGCTCGGTCCGCGACGCCCTGCTGGTCGTACTGGAACTGGCGCTGGCCCGCACGGAGGGATGACGGGAGGGGCGCGAGGCGCGGAATGCCCGCGCACACAACGGCGTTGGTGTCCGTCATGAGTACCGACGAGCGCACCATCACCAACCCGCCCGCCCTGCACGACCCGACCCCGTTCGGCTACAGCCACGCCGTCTCGGCGCCCGGCGAACTCGTCTTCATCAGCGGCCAGTACGCCTCCGACGCCACCGGCGCACCCGTGCCCGGCGACTTCGCCACCCAGGTGGAGCTGGCCTTCGACCGTCTGCGTTCGGCGTTGGAGGGCGTCGGCCTCGGCTACGAGCACGTGGTCCGGCTCGGCACCTTCATCGTGGATCACGACCTGTCCAGGCTGGAGGCGCTCGGCAAGGCGCTGCACGCCCGCTTCGGCACCCGTCTGCCGGCCCAGACCCTGAGTGGCGTGGCCTCGCTCGCGCTGCCGGGGATGCTGTTCGAGGTCGAGGCGGTCGCCGTACGGCCGTAGCCGCACAGAGGTGCTCGGGGCCGCCGTCCCGCTCGGTGCGGGGGACGGCGGCCCCGTCGCGTCACGTCCGCCTGCGCACCCCGGGCGACACCGTGAGCCGCCCCACCGCCCAGAACACCGCGAGCGTCGCCAGTGCCATGGCGGCGACGAGCGTGGCGCCGCCCACGACCTTCTCGTAGTTCCGCTGGTAGAGGCCGTCGATGATGTAGCGGCCGAGGCCGCCGAAGCTGACGTAGGCGGCGATGGTGGCCGTGGAGACGATCTGGATGGCCGCCGAGCGCAGGCCGCTGAGGATCAGCGGGAGGGCGACGGGGAGTTCGACGCGGAAGAGGACCGCGGTCTCGGCCATGCCCATGCCGCGGGCGGCGTCCACCGGGGCGGGGTCGACGGAGCGCATCGCCTCGTAGGTGGTGACGAGGATGGGCGGGATGGCGAGCACGACCAGCGGGATCATCACCGGGGCCATGCCCAGGCCCAGCAGGATGAACATCAGCACCATCAGGCCGAAGCTGGGCAGCGCCCGGGCGGAGGTGGCGATGAGGGCGAGCGTGTTGCCGCCGCGCCCGGTGTGGCCGGTGAGCAGGCCGACCGGCAGGCCGACGGCGGCGGCGATGGCGAGGGCGGTCAGCGTGTACTGGATGTGCTCGCCGAGGCGGGTCGGGATGCCGTCGTAGCCCTGCCAGTGGGCGTTGTCGCTGAAGAAGGAGCTGATGAAGTTCAGGACGTTCACCGGGCGGCCTCCTTCACGGCGGGCGTGCGGGTGTTGTTCCTGCGGGTGGCGCGCGGCATCCAGGGTGTCAGCAGGACACGGAGGCCGATCAGCGCGGCGTCGACGAGGAGGGCGAGGACGGCCGTGCCCAGCACGGAGAGCCAGATCAGGCGGGGCTGGTTGTAGGTCAGGCCGCTGTTGAGCAGGTTGCCGAGGGCGCCCTCGTTGCCGATCAGCATGCCGACGCTGACGAGGGAGATGCTCGACACGGACGCCACCCGCAGCCCGGCGATGATCGCGGGTGCCGCGATCGGCAACTGCACCTGGACGTAGCGCCGTACGGGCCCGAAGCCCATGGCGGTGGCGGCGGCCAGCGTCTCCCGCGGCACCGACCGTACGCCGTCCACGATCGCGGGGACGAGCACGACCAGGCTGTAGACGGCCAGCGGGATCATCACCGTGAGCTCGCTCAGCCCGGTGTAGTCGATGAGGATGACGAAGAAGGCGAGCGAGGGAACCGCGTACAGCACGGTCGTCACCCACAGCACGGGCGCGTACAGCCAGCGCACCCGCACACACAGCTGGGCGACGGGAAGGGCGACGAGCAGCCCGACGAGGACCGGGATGAGGGCTTCGCGCAGATGGAGGGCGACCAGGCCGAAGTAGCTGTTCTGGAGGTCGCTGGGCAGGTCGAAGAGTTCGCTCATGGCGCGACCTTCTGGGCCTTGCCGTCCTCGTCCGGCTCCGCGTCCCGCGCCGCGTCCGCACCGCTTTGGGCGTGCGCGCCCCGGATGGCCTCGCCGATGGCCTGCTGCGAGACGACCCCGGTGGCCCGGCCCGACGCGTCCACGGCGACGGCCCATCCGGTGGGCGAGAGCACGGCACAGTCGAGGGCGGCCCGCAGCGAGTCGGTGTCGGCGACGAACGGGCGCCCGTAGGGAAGGAGCCGGCCGGCCGTGATCGCCCCGGCGGTGACGTCCCGCGGCTCGCTCCAGCCGAGGGGCTTGCCGTCGGCGTCGGTGACGAGGAGATATGGGGTGTCGGCGGCGCAGGCCGCGGTGATCTGTTCGGCACCGGCGTCCACGGCGACGATCGGCTCGGTCAGCAGGTCAAGGCCCGCCGACGGGAAGAACGACAGCCGCCGGATACCGCGGTCGGCACCGAGGAAGTCCTCCACGAACGCGTCGGCCGGCCGGGACAGCAGCTCGGCGGGCGGCGCGAACTGGGCGAGCTTGCCGCCCGTGCGCATCACGGCGACCGTCGTGCCGAGCTTGACGGCCTCGTCGATGTCATGGGTGACGAAGACGATGGTCTTTCCCAACTCGTCCTGGATGCGCAGGAGCTCGTCCTGCAGCCCCTTGCGCACCACGGGGTCGACGGCCGAGAACGGCTCGTCCATCAGCAGCACCGGCGGGTCCGCCGCGAGCGCCCGTGCCACGCCGACGCGCTGCTGCTGGCCGCCGGAGAGCTGGTACGGGTACCGCTTGGCCAGCGTCCCGTCGAGGCCGACCCGCTCCATCAGCTCCCGTGCCCGGGCCCGGGACTTCTCCTTGCCCCAGCCGAGCATGCGGGGCACGGTGGCGATGTTGTCGAGGATCGTGCGGTGCTGGAAGAGACCGGCGTTCTGGATGACGTATCCCATGGACCGGCGCAGTGTGTTGACCGGCTGCTGCCGGCTGTCGACGCCGTCGATGAGGATGGTGCCCTCGCTGGGCTCGACCATCCGGTTGATCATCCGCAGCGTGGTGGTCTTCCCGCAGCCCGACGGCCCCACGAGAACGGTGATCGAGCGGTCGGGTATCTCCAACGAGAGCCGATCGACCGCCACCGTGCCGTCCGGGTATCGCTTGGTGACTGAGTCTATGCGTATCAAAACGCCGAATACCCTTCGGGTTTGACGGGTTTCGCCCGCTTCTGACCGCGGGCGCCGGGCCGTTGGAAGAGTCTAGACGTGTTGTGTTGCGGGGTTGTGGGCCGGAGGAGCCGCTCCGGTCAGCGGAATCGTCACCGTGAACACCGTCGCCCCCGGCTCGCTGGTCAGGTCGATGCGGCCGCCGTGGGCCCGGACCAGTGACTGGGCGACCGCCAGGCCCAGGCCGCTGCCGCCCCGGTCGCGGCTGCGGGCCTTGTCGACGCGGTAGAAGCGGTCGAAGACCCGGGCCCGGTCGGCGGGCGGGATGCCGGGGCCGGCGTCGGCGATCCGGGCCTGGGCCGCGCCGTTCACCATCGACACCGCCACCGAGACCTGGGTGCCGGCCGGGGTGTGCATCGCCGCGTTGGTGAGCAGGTTGTCCAGGACCTGGCGGATGCGCTGGGGGTCCAGGGTCAGCTTCAGGGAACCGGGGCCGGGGGCCACTGTCAGCGAGTGGTCGGCGTGGGTGACCCGGAACGCGTCCGCCGCCTGTTCGACGAGTTCCACCAGGTCCGCCTCCCGCAGCCGCAGCGGTGTCTCCACCTCGGCGGCGTCCAGGCGGGCGAGCAGCAGCAGGTCGTCGAGGAGGAAGCCCATCCGGGCGGCCTCGGAGCGCAGACGGGCCAGGTGCTTGTCCCGCTCCTCGGGGGCGTTGGCGGCGGCGTACTGGAAGAGATCGGCGTAGCCCCGTACCGACATCAGGGGGGTACGCAGTTCGTGGGAGGCGTCCGCCACGAAGCGGCGCAGCCGCTGTTCCGCCTCCGCGCGCACCGCGAGGGAGTCGTCGATGTGCTCCAGCATGGTGTTGAAGGCGGTGCGCAGCTCCTCGACCTCGGGGCCGCCGCTGCGCTTGTCGTGCCGGACCGGCAGTCGCGCCGAGTCCGTCAGATCGTGCGAGGTGATCCCGCGGGCGGTGTGCGCCATGTCGCTCAGCGGCTTCAGACCGCGCCGCAGCATGCCCCGCCCGACCACCACCAGGGTCATCAGCGCCAGGCCGAAGGTGACCGCCTGGATGGCGATCAGCTGGCCCACGGTGTCCTCGATGTCGTCCATGGGCGCGGCGCTGACCAGCACCACCCCGGGCTCGACCTCGCACGCGCGCAGCCGGTACTCGCCCTTGCCCCGCAGGTGCTCGGTGCGCAGCAGCTCGGTGCGCGCGGTGCTCTGCGCCAGGGCGAGCGCGGTGAAGTCGTCGACGTCCTCCGGCAGGTCGGCGGGGTCCTCGGGCCTGCGCAGCTCGGGCGTGCCGTCGGCCACGTCGTAGACGGCGTAGAACCAGCTGTAGTACTTCTTGCCGGTCAGCGTGCCGTAGTCCGCGATGCTCTTGGACTGGGCGATCTGGCCCTGCGCGAGCTGGGTGTCCAGCTGGGCCGACAGGTAGTCGCGCATGTACGTCGTCAGGGCCGTGCCGACGACTCCGAAGACGACCAGGGACAGCACGCCGAGGCCCAGCGCGAGCCGGGTGCCGAGCCGCATCCGGCGGTAGGTCCGCCGCAACCGCCCGATCACTCGGCCGCCTGCCGGATCACGTACCCGAAGCCCCGCACGGTGTGGATCAGCGGCGTGCCGGTGTCGTCGAGCTTGCGGCGCAGCCGGCTGACGACCAGCTCGACGACGTTCGAGCGGCCACCGAAGCCGTACTCCCACACGTGGTCGAGGATCTGCGCCTTGGTGAGCACGGTCGGTGACTTGCGCATGAGGTAGCGCAGCACCTCGTACTCGGTCGGCGTGAGCGTGAGCAGTTTGTCGCCGCGGCGCACCTCGCGGGTGTCCTCGTCCATCATCAGGTCGGCCACCCGAAGGACGGAACGCTGGAAGCCGGGCCCGGCGCTGCGCCGCAGCACGGTCCGCAGCCGGGCCATCAGCTCCTCCACGGCGAACGGTTTCACCAGGTAGTCGTCACCGCCCCGGGTCAGTCCGGCCACCCGGTCGGCGACTCCGTCGCGGGCGGTTAGGAACACCACGGGCACCATCGTCCCGGCGCCGCGCAGCCGGTCCAGGACGCCGAACCCGTCCACGTCGGGCAGCATCAGATCCAGCACCACGATGTCCGGATGGAACTCGGCGGCCAGCCGCAGCGCCTCCTCGCCGGAGTTCGCGGTGATCGCCTGCCAGCCCTCGTAGCGGGCGACCGTCGCGACGAGGTCGGCGATGGGCGGGTCGTCGTCCACGACCAGAAGGCGTACTTTCTCCACCCGTTCATAGTGCGGCACGCAACGCCGCCGCCCGGGTGCGGGTGGGACACCGCGACCACATCGATAAAAACTTGAAAGATCTACGACAGCTTTCTGACAGCTGCGGCCGGACAAGCTCGGTATCCACAGACGAGATCAAGGAGCTGTCGCCGTGACGACGACCGTCCAATCACCCCCTGCGCCTCCCACGGCGATACGCCCCAGGGTGGTCGCCCGCACGGGCCTGTACGCCCTGCTCGCCGCGAACGTGGCCGTGGTCCTCTACTTCTTCTTCGCCGCCGGCTTCGCCTCGAACACCCTCATCGTGCTCGGCCGCCTCACCGGTCTGTTCGGCGCGCTCCTCATGGCCTTCCAGCTGCTGCTGGTGGCCCGGCTGCCCTGGCTGGACCGCCGGATCGGCATGGACCGGCTGACCTCCTGGCACCGCTGGACCGGCTTCAGCGTCCTGTGGGCCCTCCTCGCGCACGCCGTGTTCATCACCTTCGGTTACGCCGAGTCGTCCTCGCTGGACCCGGTGAACCAGCTGATCGACCTCGCGGAGACGGTCGAGGGCGTGCTGCGTGCCGTGGTCGCGCTGGGGATCATCATCGTGATCGGCGTGGTGTCGGCCCGGTTCGCGCGACGCCGGCTGGCGTACGAGACGTGGCACTTCATCCACCTGTACACCTACGTCGCGGTGGCCCTGGCGTTCACGCACCAGGTCGCGGTCGGCACGTCCTTCACCTCGTCCTCCGCCGCCACGGCGTACTGGTACGGGGTGTGGGGTGTGGCCCTCGCCTCCGTCCTCGTCGGCCGGCTGGTCCTGCCGCTGTGGCGGAACTGGCGCCACCAGCTGCGTGTCTCCGCCGTCGTCGCCGAGTCCGACAACGTCGTCTCGGTCTACGTCACCGGCCGTGACCTGGACAGGCTGCCGGCGCGGGCCGGTCAGTTCTTCCTGTGGCGGTTCCTGACGAAGGACCGCTGGTGGCAGGCCAACCCGTTCTCCCTGTCGGCGGCGCCCGACGGCAACCAGCTGCGGCTCACCGCCAAGGCGGCCGGCGCCGGCTCGGCGGGCCTGAGGCACATCGAGGTCGGCACGCGCGTCTTCGCCGAGGGCCCGTACGGCGCGTTCACCACGATGCACCGCACCCGGCCGGAGGCCGTGCTCATCGCGGGCGGCGTCGGCGTCACCCCCATCCGCGCGCTGCTGGAGGAGCTGCACGGCCACGCGGTCGTGATCTACCGGGTCGCCTCGGACCGGGACGCCGTCCTGTACGGCGAGCTGGTGGAGCTCGCCCACGCCAAGGGCGCGGAGCTGCACCTGGTGACCGGCCCGCCCGTCCCGGACAAGCTGGCCCCGGCGGAGCTGACGCGGCTGGTGCCGGACATCACCGACCGGGACGTGTTCCTGTGCGGCCCGCCGCCGATGATGAACGCGTTGATCGGCAGCCTGCGCGAGCTGGGCGTGCCCAAGCAGCAGGTCCACTTCGAGCGCTTCAGCCTGGCCGGCTGAGAGGGACGGGAAAGACATCGTGAAGCGAGCAATACCTGTCCTGGTCCTGAGCGCCGTGGGCCTGATCCCGGTCTGGCGCTACGAGCCGTCCCTCGGCACCGCCACCACGGAGGCCGCCACGTCGGCCTCGACGCCCTCGGCGGCGGCCGGATCCGGGAACACGGTCGTGAAGGGCTCGACCGTGCAGACCGAGAAGGGGCCCGTGCAGGTCCAGGTGACCTTCCAGGGGTCCAGGATCTCGGCTGTGAAGATGCTCCAGCAGCCGAACCACCCCCAGACCACGGCGGCCGTGCCGCAGCTGATCTCCGAGACCCTCGAAGCCCAGAGCGCGGACATCGACACCGTCTCCGGCGCCACGATCACCAGCGACGGCTACAAGGAGTCCCTCCAGGCCGCCATCGACGCGAACGCGAAGTCGTCCTCCGCGTCCCCCTCGGCGTCCGCCGCCTCGCGGACGCAGACGGTCGACGGCCCGACGGTGAACACCGACAAGGGCCCCGTCCAGGTCCAGGTGACCTTCCAGGGCGACAAGATCTCGGCCGCGAAGATGCTCCAGCAGCCGAACCACCCCCAGACCACGGCGGCCGTGCCGCAGCTGATCTCCGAGACCCTCGAAGCCCAGAGCGCGGACATCGACACCGTCTCCGGCGCCACGATCACCAGCGACGGCTACCGGGAGTCCCTCCAGGCCGCCATCGACGCGAAGGACGCCTGACGTGCACCGCGTCGAGCACGTGATGGGGTTCCCGGTCTCGCTGCGGGTCGACGACGCGCACGTCGGCGAGGAGACGGCCGACGCCGTCTTCGCGTGGCTGCGCGAGGTCGACGCGCGGTTCAGCCCGTTCAAGGCGGACAGCGAGGTCTGCCGGCTGGACCGGGGGGAGATCGCGCGCGGCGACGTCAGCGCGGACCTCGACGAGGTGCTGGGCCTGTGCGAGGAGTACCGGGTCGCCACCGGCGGCGCCTTCGACGTACGGCTGCCGGGACGCGGGCTCGACCCGTGCGCGGTGGTCAAGGGCTGGTCGGTGCAGCGGGCGGCCGAGCTGCTGACGGCCGCGGGAGCGCGGCGCTTCGTCCTGAACGCCGGTGGTGACGTCGTCGCCTCCGGCGGGCCCTGGCGGGTAGGGGTACGCCACCCCGAGCAGGCCGACAGGGTGTGCACGGTGGCCGAGCTCACCGACGGGGCGATCGCGACCTCCGCACGCTACGAACGCGGCGACCACATCGTCGACGGCCGCACCGGACGTCCGGCGACCGGACTGCTCTCGCTGAGCGTCGTGGCGTCCTCCCTGACCGTCGCGGACACCGTGGCGACCGCCGCGTTCGCGATGGGCGCGGAGGGCGTCGGGTGGGCGGCCGGCCGGACGGGCTGCGAGGTGTTCGCGGTGGACGCCGAGCGGCGCGTCCTCCGTACGGAGGGCTTTCCGGTGGCGTCGACGGGGACGCCTACGGAGGCCCGACTGACGGGAACATAAGCGGCAGTTCGGTCAGCCCATCCCTTCCGGCAGGACCACGGTCCCGTCGTAGGGGCCCTCGGTCCGCTCGGTCACCTCCTGTTCGTAGCGGATGTGCTGTCCGTCGTAGGGGATGCGGAAGCCGCACTTGAAGGTGTGCGCGGTGATCCGGTACGTGGAGGGGTCGAGGACGAGGGTCTCCTCGACGCTCTCGACGGTGATCGCGCTCTCGGGGGCGGTGACGCCTGCCGCGCGCAACTGCCGCAGGGTCGGGGCGAGTTCATCGAGGGCCTTCTGCACGACGGCCTCGTCCCGTACGCCGGGCAGGGGGGCGGTCGTCGTACGGACGCGCAGTTCGACCCGGTCGGCGGGCGTGGCGAGGGTGACCTCGGCGCCGTATCCGCGGAACGCGTCGAGCGCGGCGAGCGGGTCCTCGACCTTGGCCGCGAACTCCGGGTCGGTGAGGGGCCCGTGTTCCCAGTCGGCCGTGCCCTTCCTGACGTGGGCCGTCCCGTCGGCGACGTAGATCTCCTCGGGCTTGCTCACGCCCTTGCTGAGGGTGGTGCCGGTGGAGTGCAGCGCCCATGGGTCGTCCGTGGTCCGGCGCACGGTGGCCGTGTAGGTGGCGGCGTTCTCCTGGCCCTGGAGCACCAGGCCCTCGCGGCCCTTCACCTCGAACGTCCAGCCCTTCCGCCCGGCCATCGCCTGCTCGGCACGGGCGAGGAACTCGGCGGCGGTACGGGGCTCGGGTTCGGCGGGGGCGCCAAATGGACGATTTTGCCGGACGTAAATGGATACATGGAAATACTATTGACGATATAGCAAAAGCAATAAAACACGGCTATCCTGACG
>CBFGZZ010000333.1:0-9882 GCA_965653385.1 uncultured Streptomyces sp.
CTGGGGGGTTGGGGCTCTCGGGCCGCGGGGCGGGTGGGGGGGGCGCCGGCCGCCCCCCCCCCCCCCGGGACGGGACGGGTAGGGGCGGCGGGGGCGAAGGACTAGCCGCGGGTCAGGGACAGCAGGTCCCGGGCCGGGCCCACCGGGCGGTGGCCCGTCGGCCACACCGCTCGCAGGTCCCGCGCCAGGGAGACGTCGGACAACGGCACCCTCACCAGTCGCCGCATGGACAGCTCCTCCCCCACAGCGAGCTCACTGAGAACCGCAGGCCCCGCCCCACCCACGGCCGCCGCCTTCACCGCGGTGGTCGAGGACAGTTCGATCAGCGGCCGGGCCAACCCGCCCAACGCCGCGTCCAGCACCTGCCGCGTACCCGACCCCTTCTCCCGAAGGATCAACGGTGTCACCGCCAGTTCCGACGCCTCCAACGGACGCCGCCGCCGAGCCCAGACATGCCCCGGCGCGGTCACCACGATGAGGCTGTCGTGAGCGATGACCACGGAGTCCAGCCCCGTCGGCACACTCACCCCCTCCACGAACCCCAGGTCCGCCTCGTCCGCCAGCAACCGCTCCGCGACGGCCGCCGAGTTCCCGGCGAGAAGGGACACCGCGGTGTCCGGTCGCTGGGCGCGCAGCGCGAGCAGCCACCCCGGCAACAGGTACTCGGCGATCGTCATGCTCGCGGCCACCCGCAGCCGCGAGTCCCGCCGGTCCCGCAACGCCTGCGCCCCCGCGTCGAACGCCTCCGCGGCCTCCACGACCCGCCGCGCCCAGTCCGTCACCAGCGCCCCGGCGTCCGTGAGCCGGGAACCCCTCGGTGACCGGTCGACCAACGCCACCCCCAACTGGCGTTCCATCGACCGGATCCGGCTGCTCGCCGCCGGCTGGGTGATCCCCAGCTCACGCGCCGCCCCACCGAGGCTGCCGAGCCGGGCCACCGCCAGCAACAGCTCCAGCGCGCCGAGATCGGGGACCCGATGTGCCAGGGATCCCGCGCGAATCTGCCCCTCCGCCGACTGAGTCATAAACCCAGTTTATGTCGCCATAGAGGCAAACTCCCTGGTGGGAGATGACAGACCCCACGACGCTGATCCCATGGTCACCGCCGTCCGTCATCTCGGACCCAACTGGTACGCCGCCGTCATGGGCACCGCCGCCGTCGCCACCGCCGGAGCCGGGCTGCCGGTCCACGTCCCCGGCCTGCGTACCGCCTGCACGGCCGTCTGGACGCTCTCCCTGGTCCTGCTGCTCACCCTTCTCACCGCCCGCGCCCTGCACTGGACCCACCACCGCGACCAGGCCCGCGCCCACCTCCTCGACCCGGCCACGGCACCCTTCTACGGCTGCCTGGCCATGGCGTTGCTCGCCGTCGGGGGCGGCGCGATCACCGTCGGCCAGGACTGGATCGGCGGCGCGGCGGCGGTCGTTCTCGACGCCGTGCTGTTCAGCGTCGGGACGGCCGTCGGACTGGCGGCCGCCGTCGCCGTCCCGTACCTCATGGCCGTACGCCATCGCGCGGAACCGTCGCAGGCCACGCCCGTGTGGCTGCTGCCGCTGGTGGCGCCCATGGTGTCCGCCGCGCTCGGCCCGCTCCTGGTGCCGCATCTGCCGCCGGGGCAGGCGCGGCAGACGCTGCTCCTCGCGTGCCTCGCGATGTTCGGGCTCAGCCTCCTGGCCACGCTGCTGATGCTGCCGCTGGTCTTCGCCCGCCTGATCACGGGAGGACCTCTCCCGCTCGCCCTCACGCCGACCCTGTTCCTGGTGCTGGGCCCGCTCGGGCAGTCCACCACCGCCGTCGGCACGTTCGCGGACGTCGCGCCCGGAGTGCTCCCGCCGCCGTACAGCGAGGGCTTCGGCCTGCTCGCCGTCCTCTACGGCGTTCCCGTCATGGGCTTCGCCCTCCTGTGGTCCGGGCTCGCCACCGCCCACGTCCTGCGCGCGCGACGGCACGGCATGGGCTTCGCGATGACGTGGTGGGCGTTCACCTTCCCGGTCGGCACCTGCGTCACCGGCGCCGAGGCCCTGGCACGGCACACCGGACTCGTCGTCTACGAGATCCTCGCCATCGGCCTGTACGGCGTCCTCGTCGCCGCCTGGGCCGTCGCCGCCGCGCGTACCGCCCAGGGGCTGCTCAACGGCACGCTGCTCGCAGCGCCCCGCCCAACACCCGTGGCGCCTCTGCCAGCGACGGCCCGTACCACGTCAGGTGCCGTCCGCTGACCAGGGCACAGGGCAGGCCGGGGAAGGCCTCCGGGCCGTCGTCGGCCGTGAAGCGGTACGGCTCGTCGGGGAGGACCACGACGTCCGGCGCCGCCGCCAGGAGGTCGTCCAGGGGGATGCGGGGGTAGCGGTCCTCGTGGGCGGCGTACGGATGGTCGATGCCGAGGCGGGACAGGACGTCGCCCGCGAAGGTGTCGCGGCCCAGCACCATCCAGGGCCGGCGCCAGATCGGGACCACGGCTGTCGTACGGAGGGACTGGACCGGCAGCGACGACCAGATGCCCTCCGCCTCGTCCAGCCAGCGCGGGCGGGCCGGCGCACCGCAGGCGTCCAGTACGCGCTCCAGTTCGCGGAAGGCCTGCGGTACGTCCCGCACCTCGGTGACCAGGACCTCGACGCCGGCCGCGCGGAGGGCGCAGAGGTCGGGTTCGCGGTTCTCCTCCTCGTTGGCGAGCACCAGGTCCGGGGCGAGGGCGAGGATCCGGTCGACCTTGGGGTTCTTCGTGCCGCCCACGCGGGTGACGTCGAGATCGGCGGGGTGACTGCACCAGTCCGTCGCGCCGACCAGGACACCGGGGGCCGACACGGCCACGGCCTCCGTCAGGGACGGCACGAGCGAGACGACGCGCATCAGCGCCCCGGCCGGTCCCGGACCGCCTCGATGTGCTCGGCCACCGCGACGACGACCACCCGAGTGTCCGGCACCGTCGCCCGCCAGCGGTGACGCACGCCGCCGGTCAGGTACAGGGTGTCGCCCCGGCCGAGTCGGTAGGCCCGGCCCTCGGCCTCGATCTCCACGGCGCCGTCGGCGACGTACATCAACTGGTCGTTGCGGTACTGGAATTCACGGCCCGCGTCATGGTCGCCGGTGAACTCCGAGGCGTGCATCTGATGGTGACCGCGCACCAGGGAACGCGTCCGTGGTTCCGGTGCCAGCTCGGAGGTCTCGGCCCGGACCACGTCGACACTGCACGCCGGGTCCGCGGCGGCGAGGAGTTCGACGGCGGTCGTTCGCAGCGCGTCGGCGACCTTTTCGAGGGAGCTTCGGCTGGGGCGCGCCCGGTCGTTCTCGACCTGGCTCAGGAAGGGCACGGACAGGCCGCTGCGCTCGGACACGACAGCGAGGGTGAGGTCCAGCGCACGGCGTCGCCGCCGCACTGCGGCGCCCACCCGAAGGGCCTGTTCTTTGTGGTCGCCCATCGCTCCGGCTCCCTCCTTCGCTCGTCGGTCCGCTGTCCTCGCGCCCGTCGCCCGGCGCACACCTTCTGTTGAGTTCTCTGCACCCTACGCATGTTCGGCAAACCGTTTCATGCGCCCGTCACATCGACGACACGTCAGGGGGAGTACGACCCATGGGTTCGCGCCAGCCGGATCGGCTCCCGGAACGCGTGGGCCGCCCCCGCGTCACCGCTGATCCCCGATCAACACCAGTATCCCGTGTTCATTTCAATGCTGCGGCGGCTTCCCGTGTTCCCTGGTGAGTACGGGCGGAGTGCCTGGCCGGGTAGGGAGAGGCGGGGAGGGCCGGGGGCGGGGCGTAGCGCTCTGTGGTTGGCCGGATCCTTCTCGTAGGCGCGGACAGGTGTCCGCATGGCCGCGCGCGGTATGGCACACGGAACCGGGCATACAGAACCGGGGGCGGGATTCACGTACGCATGAATCCCGCACCCGGTGCCCGTGTCCCTGCCTGTGTCTACGGCAAGGCCCGTGGAGCTATCCCGCCACGGGCGCCAGCTCGTCCACGATCCCGGGGTGAGCGTCCATCCAACGGCGGGCCGACTCCTTCTCGTTTCCGGCGCCGCCCTTCTGGATCTCCACCTCCAGTGAGGCGAGTTGTTCCTCGGTCAGCTTGAAGTCCTTGAGCCAGCCGCTGAGTTCGGGGAACTCCTGGCCGAAGCCCTTCTTGGCAACCGTGTGGATCCGCTCGCCCTCGCCCCAGGCGCCCTCGGGGTCCTTGAGCTTCTTCAGGTCGTACTTGCCGTACGCCCAGTGCGGCGACCACAGCGTCACCACGACCGGCTCACGCTTCTTGATCGACCGGTCCAGCTCCGCCAGCATCGACGACGTACTCGACGACACCACCTTGTACTCGCCCTCAAGGCCGTACGCCTTCAGCACCGACTTGTTCAGCGTGCCCATCATCCCGGCACTCGCCTCGATACCGATGATCTTCCCGCCGAACTCCTTGCCCCGACCCTTCAGGTCGGCCAGCGAGTCGACGCCCTTCACATACGACGGAACCGTCAGCTCCAGCGACGTCGGCCCGTACCAGGAACCGAGGTCGTCCAGCTTGCCCTTGAAGCGGTCCACGTACTCCTTGTGCGTGGTCGGCAGCCAGCCGTCCAGCTGGACGTCCATCTGCCCCTGGGCGAGCGAGGTGTAGAGCGGGCCGGGGTCGAGCTGTTTGACGTTCGGCTTGTAGCCGCGGTCCTCCAGGATGTTCTGCCAGAGGTAGGTGGCGGCGATGGCCTCGTCCCACGGGAAGTAGCCCATGTCGACGGTCTTGCCCGCGTCCTTGCCCTGTGCCTTCGCGGCGCCGGCGACCGGGGCGAGCTTGTTCACCAGGCCGGGGTTCTTCTTCAGCCAGGCGCGGACACCGTCCTGCTCGTGGCCTTCGCCCGCGGCGCGGATGTCGTTCTCCAGGCCGGTCAGCTGCTGCTCGGTGAGCTTGAAGTCCTTCAGCCACTTCGCGACGGTCGGGTCCTTCTCGGCGAAGCCCTTGTGCGCGACGGTGTGGATCTGCTCGCCCTCGCCCCAGGCGCCCTCGGGGTCCTTGAGCTTCTTCAGGTCGTACTTGCCGTACGCCCAGTGCGGCGACCACAGCGTCACCACGACCGGCTCACGCTTCTTGATCGACCGGTCCAGCTCCGCCAGCATCGACGACGTACTCGACGACACCACCTTGTACTCGCCCTCAAGGCCGTACGCCTTCAGCACCGACTTGTTCAGCGTGCCCATCATCCCGGCACTCGCCTCGATACCGATGATCTTCCCGCCGAACTCCTTGCCCCGACCCTTCAGGTCGGCCAGCGAGTCGACGCCCTTCACATACGACGGAACCGTCAGCTCCAGCGACGTCGGCCCGTACCAGGAACCGAGGTCGTCCAGCTGGGAGCTGTACTTGTCCCAGTACGCCTTGTGCGTGGTCGGCAGCCAGGCGTCGGTCTGGAAGTCGATGTCACCGCGGGCCACGCCCGAGTAGAGCGGGC
Source organism: uncultured Streptomyces sp. (assembly GCA_965653385.1). Classification (GTDB taxonomy): domain Bacteria; phylum Actinomycetota; class Actinomycetes; order Streptomycetales; family Streptomycetaceae; genus Streptomyces. Next base: position 5,430 of record CBFGZZ010000333.1, read on the forward strand.
CGGGGTCGAGCTGCTTGACGTCGGTCTCGTAGCCGCGCTGCTCCAGGAGCTCCTTCCACAGATACGTGGTGGCGGTGCCCTCGTCCCAGGGGATGTAGCCGATGTTGATCTTCTTGCCGTGGCCGACGTTCGTGCCGGCCGCCGCCTCCTGGCTGCTCCCGGAGCCGGCCAGGTTCATGCCGCCCGCGACGAGCGCGAGGATCACGACGCCGATGACCGCCACGGCGCCGCCCGGCTTGTAGTGGGCGAGCCGGAAGCGGCCCGCGGCGGCGACGGCGGCCTTGGCCGCGGCCCGGCGGCCGAGCGGGGAGACCCGCCGGCCCAGCGCCCCGGTCATCCGGTCCAGGTACATCGCGAGGATGACCACGGCGACCCCGCTCTCGGCGGCCAGGCCGACCTTGAGCTGGGTGATCGCGGAGTAGACCTGCTCGCCGAGGCCGCCGGCGCCGGCCATGCCGCCGATGACCACCATCGACAGGGCCAGCATGATGACCTGGTTGACCCCGGCCATGATCGTCGGCAGCGCGAGCGGCAGCTGGACACGGGCCAGGGTGCTGCGCGGGCTGGTGCCGAAGGCCTCGGCCGCCTCGATCAGCTCGCCGTCCACCTGGCGGATGCCCAGCTCGGTCATGCGCACGCCCGGGGGCATGGCGAAGATGATCGTCGCGAGGAGTCCGGGGGTGGTGCCGACCCCGAAGAACATGACGCCGGGGATGAGGTAGATGAACGCCGGCATCGTCTGCATGACGTCGAGCACCGGCCGCAACTGGGCGCCGACCCGCTCGCTGCGGGCGGCCCAGATGCCGAGCGGCACCGCGAGGACGATGGTGATGACCGAGGCGACGAGGACGAGCGAGAGCGTGTCCATCGCGTCGTCCCACAGGCCTAGCGAGTCGATCAGGGCGAGGCCGACGAAGGCCAGCGCACCGGGCAGCAGACCGCGCAGCCAGCACGCGATCACCGCGAGGATCCCGGCCATGAGCAGCGGCTCACCGCCGCCGAGGACGGCGTTGACACCGTCGTACATGCCGCCGAGCACGGTGTTGACCAGGTCGAACAGCCAGGTCAGGTGGGACTGGAGCCAGCCCACCAGGTCTTCTATCCAGTCGCCGAAGTGGAGCCTAGGCATTGGCGATCACCTTCCCGTCGCGGCTGTCGCGCGGGTTGTCGCAGGGCTCGGGCTCGCCCTGCTGGTCGCCGAGGAGGCCGACGAGGCGTTGTCGGGGGACGCGTCCGACGAGATTCCCGTCGGCGTCCAGGACCGCCACGGGGTGCGTCAGGCGGGCGCTGATCGCGCACAGCTCGGTGAACGGGGTGTCCGTCGTCGCGGTCTCGCAGCCGCAGCCGACCTCGTCGCCGACGACGTCCTCGTCCATGACGGCCGCCGCGGTCAGCACACGGGAGCGGTCGACGTCCTGGATGAAGGAGGCGACGTAGTCGTTGGCGGGGCGCAGGAGGATGTCCTGCGCCGAGCCGGTCTGGACGATACGGCCGTCCCGCATGACCGCGATGCGGTCGCCGAGGCGCATGGCCTCGTTGAGGTCGTGGGTGATGAAGACGATGGTCTTCTTCAGGGTCTGCTGGAGCTGGAGCAGCTGGTCCTGCATGTCCCGGCGGATCAGCGGGTCGAGCGCGCTGAAGGACTCGTCCATGAGCAGCAGGTCGGCGTCGGTGGCGAGGGCGCGGGCCAGGCCCACCCGCTGCTGCATACCGCCGGACAGCTCGTCGGGCCAGGACTTCTCCCAGCCGGCCAGTCCGCACAGGGCCAGCGCCTCGCCGGCGCGCTTCTCGCGCTCGGCGCGGGGCACGCCCTGCACGGCCAGGCCGTAGGCGGCGTTCTCCAGCACGCTGCGGTGCGGGAAGAGCGCGAAGTGCTGGAAGACCATGCTGATCTTGTTCGCGCGGACCTCGCGCAGCTCGCGGTCGCCGATCGCGGTCAGGTCCTGGCCGTCGAAGCGGACATGGCCGGCGGTCGGCTCCAGGAGCCCGTTGAGCATGCGCAGCAGGGTGGACTTGCCTGATCCGGACAGGCCCATGACGACGAAGATCTGGCCTGGTTCCACGGTGAAGGAGGCGTCGATCACGGCGGCGGTGGTGCCGTCGGCGCGCAACTCCTCCCGGTCGGCTCCTTGGCGGAGCCGTTCGACAGCCTCGTCCGGTCGTCTCCCGAACACCTTGTACAGATGTTCGGCCTCAAGCCTGGATGACACGGGTACCTCTTGTCTCGACGGCAAAGGAAGGGAGCGACGGGCACCGCCGTCGAGTGCGCGGGCGCGTCGCTCCGAGCGCGCGCCTGCCCTCGATTCCCGGCCACAAACGCACAAGTGGTCCAGCCCACAGCGCGAGCACGTCGCGCAACGCGTCGCACACCGAGAGCCGCTGTCAGTGCCGTACGGCATGATGCGAGGCGTGACCGGACGACTGATGCTCCTCGACACCGCCTCGCTCTACTTCCGCGCCTACTTCGGCGTCCCGGACTCCGTGAAGGCCCCGGACGGCACACCGGTGAACGCCGTGCGCGGGCTCCTCGACTTCATCGACCGACTGGTCAAGGACCATCGCCCCGATGCGCTGGTGGCCTGCATGGACGCCGACTGGCGACCCCAGTGGCGGGTCGACCTGATCCCGTCGTACAAGGCGCACCGCGTGGCCGAGGAGCACGAGGTGGGTCCGGACGAGGAGGAGGTGCCCGACACGCTGTCCCCGCAGGTGCCGGTCATCGAGGCGGTCCTGGACGCCCTGGGCATCGCGCGGGTGGGTGTCGAGGGGTACGAGGCGGACGACGTCATCGGCACCTTCACCGGGCGGGCGAAGGGCCCGGTCGACATCGTCACCGGCGACCGCGACCTGTACCAGCTGGTGGACGACGCGCGCGGGGTCCGCGTGCTGTACCCGCTCAAGGGCGTCGGCACCCTCCAGCTCACCGACGAGGCGTGGCTGCGCGAGAAGTACGGCGTCGACGGCCGTGGGTACGCGGATCTGGCGCTGCTGCGCGGCGACCCCAGCGACGGCCTCCCGGGCGTGCCCGGCATCGGCGAGAAGACGGCGGCGAAGCTGCTGGCCGAGTTCGGCGACCTGGCCGGAATCATGGCGGCGGTCGACGACCCGAAGGCGAAGCTCACGCCCTCGCAGCGCAAGCGGCTGGACGAGTCCCGGGCGTACGTCTCCGTCGCGCCGACGGTGGTGCGGGTCGCGGGCGATGTTCCGCTGCCCGACGTCGACACGACGCTGCCGCGGACGCCCCGGGATCCGGCGGGGCTGGACGAGCTGGCGCTGCGGTGGGGCCTGGGCGGGTCGCTGCAGCGGCTGCTGGGGACCCTGGGGGCGTGAGGGGCGAAGGGGCAGGAAGGGCGTGACGGGCGCGAAGGGCGTGCGGGGCGGGTGAATGGGGACCGCGGGGCGGGGAATTCGGACCTTGCGTGCGCGACATGCGCCCTTTCATGAACGAGTCATAGCGGCATTCTCCGAAGCGAGGTGCTAACTTAGGTAAACCTAAGCTTGGAACGAGGGAGGCCAGTGATGGCGCTACGCCCTGCCCGCAAGCCGCGGAAGCCCCACTCCGCGCGGGTCATCCGTACCGAACGGCTGACCCCGCACATGCAGCGTGTGGTGCTCGGTGGCGAGGGGCTCGCCGACTTCGCGGCGGACACCTGCACGGACCACTACGTGAAGATGCTGTTCTCCCCCGAGGGCGTCAGCTATCCCGAGCCCTTCGACCTGGAGCGCATCCGCGAGGAGCTGCCGCGCGAGCAGTGGCCGGTGACGCGGACCTACACCGTGCGGGCGTGGGACCCGGAGCACCGTGAGCTGACGCTGGACTTCGTCCTGCACGGCGACGAGGGCCTGGCCGGACCGTGGGCGATGCGCGCCCGGCCCGGCGAGACCGTGCGCTTCATGGGCCCCGGCGGAGCCTACGCCCCCGACCCGGACGCCGACTGGCATCTGCTCGTCGGCGACGAGAGCGCGCTGCCCGCCATCGCCCGCTCTCTTGAGTCGCTGCCCGACGGCGCCACGGCGTACGCCTTCGTGGAGGTCGCCGGCCCCGAGGAGGAGCAGAAGATCGACTCCGATGTCGAGGTCGTCTGGCTGCACCGCGGCACCCGACCTGTCGGCCAAGCTCTGGTCGAGGCTGTACGGGCACTGGAGTTCCCCGAGGGCAGGGTGCACGCGTTCGTGCACGGCGAGGCGCACTTCGTGAAGGAGCTGCGGCAACTGCTGCGGGTCGAGCGCGGCGTGGCCCGCGAGGACCTGTCGATCTCGGGCTACTGGCGACTCGGCCACGACGAGGACGGCTGGCAGGCCTCCAAGCGTGACTGGAACGCCCGGATCGAGGCGGAGCAGGAGGGCGCGGCACCGGCCGCGTAGCCCTGCGTCGACACACGCCAGTCGATACGCGAAAGTCGATACGCGAAAGTCGATACGCGAAAGTCGATACGCGAAAGTCGATACGCGA
>CBFGZZ010000334.1:0-9798 GCA_965653385.1 uncultured Streptomyces sp.
GGTTCGCCGACGGGCAGCGGCAGTCCGGGCCGGGTGATCGTCCCCACGCCGGGGCCCGCCTTGAACACGACCCCGGCACCCGCGGGCAGCACCCGCACGGTCGCCCGGATCAGCGCGCCGTGGGTGACGTCAGGGTCGTCTCCCGCGTCCTTCACGATGCCCGCCATGGCGTACGTGTCCGTCAGCTCCTCGGCCGCCAGGGCGAAGGACGGCGTCTGCCCCTTGGGCAGCGTGATCGGCACCGGGTCGGGAAACTCCCCGGTCAGCAGCGCGGTGTACGCGGCCGTCGTCGCCGCCGTCGCGCAGGCGCCGGTCGTCCAGCCGTGCCGCAGACCGGTGTGCTTGAGTTGGGCGCCGCGGCCGCCCTTGGCCTCGCTCGTCATGCCTCACTCTTCGAAAGGGAACCGGACTTCGTGCACGTACTGATTCTGGGCGGGACCACCGAGGCCCGTCGCCTCGCCGAACTGCTGGCGGCGGCCGCCGTGCCCGGGCTGCGGGTGACGAACTCGCTGGCCGGACGCGTGTCCGCGCCCCGCCTGCCGCCCGGCGAGGTGCGCGTGGGCGGCTTCGGCGGCGCCGCCGGGCTGGCCGCGTGGCTGCGTGAGCACGAGGTGGACGCGCTCATCGACGCCACGCACCCGTTCGCCGGGACGATCAGTTTCAACGCGGCGCGGGCCGCCGCCACCGCCCATGTTCCCCTGCTCGCGTTGCGGCGCCCCGGCTGGGTCCCGGTGGCGGGGGACGACTGGCGCGAGGTCGACTCGCTGGAGGAGGCGGCGCGGTCGCTGCCCGGGCTCGGCCGACGCGTGTTCCTCACCACCGGGCGGATGGGGCTGGCCGCCTTCGCGGACCTCGCCGACCTGTGGTTCCTCGTCCGGTCCGTGGACGCGCCCGAGCCCCCGCATCCGCCCCGCATGGAGGTGCTGCTCGATCGCGGCCCCTTCACCCTCGACGGGGAGCGCGAACTGCTGCGGCGACACGGCATCGACGTGGTCGTCACGAAGGACAGCGGGGGAGCGGCCACCGCGCCGAAGCTGCGGGCGGCACGCGAGGCCGGGGTGCCCGTGGTCGTGGTGCGCAGGCCGCCGGTCCCAGACGGTGTGCGGGTCGTGGCCGAACCCGAGCAGGCGCTGCACTGGCTGGTCAACGGCACACCCTCTTTCCCGGGCACTGGCTGAAACCTGACCCCAGCTTTGCCGCGTTTGGCTTTTACCTGCAACCTTGTTGCAGCAGGCTCGGGGATGTGGCTGAGAAGAACCGAACAACGAGATGGCACCGCATCCGCGCCTCGATGACCCGCAGGGAATGGGCGAACCTCGGCGGCATGGCCGCGTTCATCCTGGCTCTGCACGTCATCGGCTGGTTCACGCTGGTCGCGATCGTCGCCCCGCACCACTACAGCCTCGGTGAGAGGTCGTTCGGCGTCGGCATCGGCATCACCGCGTACACGCTCGGCATGCGGCACGCCTTCGACGCCGACCACATCGCCGCCATCGACAACACCACCCGCAAGCTGATGAGCGAGGGACAGCGTCCGCTGTCCGTCGGCTTCTGGTTCTCCCTCGGCCACTCGACCATCGTCTTCGTCCTCGCCCTCCTGCTCTCCCTGGGCGTGAAGGCGGTGGCCGGCCCGGTCCGGGACGACGACTCCCGACTGCACGACATCACCGGCTGGATCGGCACCTCCGTCTCCGGGGCCTTCCTCTACCTCATCGCGATCATCAACCTGGTGGTCATGGCCGGAATCTGGAAGGTGTTCCGGCAGATGCGCTCCGGCCACTTCGACGAGGCCGCTCTGGAGGAACAGCTCGACAACCGCGGCTTCATGAACCGCCTCCTCGGCCGCGTCATGAAGTCCATCACCAAGCCCTGGCAGATGTACCCCCTGGGCATGCTGTTCGGCCTCGGCTTCGACACGGCCACCGAGATCGCCCTGCTGGTCCTCGCAGGCTCGGGCGCCGCCTCCGGTCTGCCCTGGTACGCGATCCTCTGCCTGCCCGTCCTGTTCGCGGCCGGCATGTCGCTGCTGGACACCGTCGACGGCTCGTTCATGAACTTCGCCTACGGCTGGGCCTTCTCCAAGCCGGTCCGCAAGGTCTACTACAACCTCACCGTCACCGGCCTGTCCGTCGCCGTCGCCCTCATCATCGGCACCGTCGAACTGCTGGGCCTGATCGCCGAGAAGGCGCATCTGCACGGTGCCTTCTGGGACTGGGTCTGCGGACTCGACCTCAACATCATCGGATACGTCGTCGTCGGCCTGTTCCTCGCCACCTGGGCCATCGCCCTGCTGGTGTGGAAGGTCGGCCGGATCGAGGAGAAGTGGACGGCGGGGACGGCGGGGACGGCCCAGGGGCCGGCCCCCGCCGAACGGGGTCCGATCCCCGCCGAACAGGGAGCCGAGTAGGCGCCCCCGCGTCACGCGTCCGGGTAGCGGCGCGGTGTCCAGACGACGTCCTCGCCGTCCCCGCGCCGCACGACCTGCGTCTGCGAGGAACCGACCAGCAGGATCGTGCGCATGTCGACCTCGGCCGGATCGAGGTCCGCCAGCCGCACGATCCGCACCCGCTCCCCGGAGCCGCCGACGTCCCGCGCGACCACCACCGGAGTCTGCGGAGCCCGGTGCTCCAGGAGCAGCTCGCGGGCCTTGGCCACCTGCCAGGTGCGGCTGCGCGAGCCCGGGTTGTACAGGGCCAGCACCAGATCCGCCGAGGCCGCCGCGTGCAGCCGTTCGGCGATGACCTCCCAGGGCTTGAGCCGGTCGGAGAGGGAGATGGTGGCGTAGTCGTGCCCGAGCGGGGCACCCGCGCGGGCGGCGGCCGCGTTGGCGGCGGTCACCCCCGGCAGCACCCGCACGTGAATGTCCGCGTACTCCTGCTCCGACGCGACCTCCAGAACGGCCGTGGCCATCGCGAAGATCCCCGGATCGCCACCCGAGACGACGGCCACCCGCCGCCCCCGCCGGGCGAGTTGCAGCGCGAACTCGGCACGCTCGGACTCGACCCGGTTGTCCGAGCCGTGCCGGAGCTGACCGGGACGGACCGGCACCCGGTCCAGGTAGGTGGTGTAGCCGACCAGGTCGTCGGCGGCGGCGAGCGCACCCCGGGTCTCGGGAGTGAGCCACAGCGGACCGGCCGGACCGGTCCCCACCACGACGACCTCCCCCAGCTCCCGCACTTCAGGCTCGGCGTCGACCTGGCTCGGCAGCACGGCGACCGCGAAGTACGGCACCGACTCCGGGTCCACGTCGGCCAGTTCGGCCAGCCGCTCGCCGCTCATCGTGGCCCGCTCGACGTACCGCGCCTCGCCCAGCCGGCCCGAACTCTCCAGCGCGCCGCGGACCTTGGTGAACGTGCGGCCCAGCTTCATCACCACCGCCGCGTCCGTGGCGGCGAGCCGGGCGGTCAGCTCCTCCTCGGGCAGGGTGCCCGGCAGGATCGTCAGCACTTCCTCGCCCTCGGCGAGGGGGGTGCCCAGGCGGGCCGCGGCGGCCGACACGGAGGTGACACCGGGGATGACCTCGGTGTCGTAGCCGTCCGCGAGCCGCTTGTGCATGTGCATGTAGGAGCCGTAGAAGAGCGGGTCGCCCTCCGCGAGCACGGCGACCGTCCGGCCGGCGTCGAGGTGCGCGGCGAGGCGGGCGGCGGCCTCGGTGTAGAAGTCGTCGATGGCGCCCTGGTAGCCGCCGGGGTGGTCGGTGGTCTCGGTGGTGACCGGGTAGACCAGCCGCTCCTCGATGTGCCGTTCCTGGATGTGCTTCGCCGCGATCGAACGGGCGATGGACCGCCCGTGCCGCGCACTGTGGTACGCGATCACGTCCGCCTCGGCGATGACCTCCACCGCGCGCACGGTCATCAACGACGGATCGCCGGGGCCCAGCCCGACGCCGTACAGCTTCCCGCTCACTCTTCCTCACTCGCGATAGCGTTGAGCGCGGCGGCGGCGATGGCGCTGCCCCCGCGTCGGCCACGGACGATCAGGTGCTCAAGGCCCGACGGATGCTCCGCGAGCGCCTCCTTCGACTCGGCGGCCCCCACGAACCCCACCGGCACACCTATGACGGCGGCCGGGCGGGGGGCGCCCGCCTCGATCATCTCCAGGAGCCGGAACAGTGAGGTAGGCGCGTTCCCGACGGCCACCACCGAACCCTCCAGCCGATCCCGCCACAGCTCCATGGCGGCCGCGCTGCGGGTGGTGCCCATCTTCGCGGCCAGTTCGGGGACGGCCGGGTCGGAGAGGGTGCACAGCACGTCGTTGTCGGCGGGCAGCCGCTTGCGGGTCACGCCGCTGGCCACCATCTGCACATCCGTGAAGATGGGCGCCCCGGCCCGCAGGGCCGCCCGCGCACGGGCCACCACCTGGGGCGAGTACACGAGGTCGCGCACGAGGTCGACCATCCCGCAGGCGTGGATCATCCGGACCGCGACCTGACTGACGTCGGCGGGCAGGCCCGCGAGGTCCGCCTCCGCGCGGATGGTGGCAAAGGACTGGCGGTAGATCGCCGCGCCGTCCTTCTCGTACTCGAACACCGTGCTCCTACAGGTCATGCGTGCGGGCCGCCGCCAGGTCGGCGGCGAGCTTCGATGGATGGTCGGTCGTCGTCGTGGCGCGAACCCGGCCGCCCGCCACGACGGAGATCAGGTAGCCGCCGTCCGGGGCCGCGACGACGTCCACATGATCGCCGCGCGGACGGCCGCAACGGCGCTCGCAGCCGGACCAGTACGCCGGCAGCCCGCCGCCCGCGCCGAGCGACGCGGCCGCGTCCGTCCGGATGTCCGCCCGCGACTTGGCACAACCGGGCCGTCCGATGCAGGCACCGACGCCGAGCCAGGGAGAGGCCGGATCCGTGATCAGACCGACGGAGTCTAGGCCGACAAGCCGGTCGGAGCGCACTGTGGGAAGGATCACTCCACGCCAAGGTGTCAGCCGCAGTTCCCCGGACGCGGTCGCCGTCAGCTCGGTCCACTGCGCTGCGGTGAGGCGGCCCAGCGGGGCGAGGACGGACAGGCTCGTCGTGCCGTCGGGGCCGGTGACGACGCCGGGGGCGGGGGACGGTTCGCTCGCCTGCGGCCAGGCCGGCGAGGCGTGTCCGGCCCTCAGCCGCCGAACGATCTCCTGCGCCAACTCATCGGCGGGCACCGGCAGTTCGGCCACCCGCCAGACCTGGCCGGCACTCGCCTCCAGGAAGACCTCGGCGGCCAGCAACGCGGCCCGAGGCGCGTCCTCGGCGGTGAGGACCACGACGCAATCGGCGGCCCCGATCCGCAGCCACACGGCACCGTCCGGCGCGGCCCGCAGTGTCACGTCCGCGTCGAGCCCGGCCACGTCCCCGCGCCCGTCGTCGAGCGCGAACAGGAACCGCCCGGACAGCCGGGCCGCCGCCTCGCTCGCGCACAGCAGCTCGTCCAACGCCCGCAGCCACGGCCGTACGTCGGCGTGGCCGCGCCCGTCCAGCCCGGACAGCGGCGAGGCCACCACATTGCGTACGCGTTCGTGCCGCCACGACGGCAGCAGCCCGGCCGTCTCCAGCCGGCCCGCCAACTCCCCGCCGCAGCCGGTCGGCAGACCGCGCAGCTGGACGTTGCCCCGCGACGTCAGATGCAGCTCCCCGTCGCCGAGGTCGAGCGCCGCCCGGCCGAGTTCCCGCGCCTGACCGACCTGGAGCACGCCTCCGGGAATCCGGATCCGGGCGAGTGCGCCGTCGTCCGCCGTGTGGAGCCTCAGTGCGCCCGGGCATGCGTCGTCGCGGTCCCGTGTGACCCCTGTGGCCTGGGACGACGGTCGGATGGAGGGCGTGGACATGGCGGCGAGCATACCGACCGCCCCGGCGACCGTATGCCGCCGCCTCCGCATGCCGACGGCTGGTCCCGTGCCCCTTACTATGCTTCTCGGTGGATCATCCGGTCCGCCACCGCCACGACGGCGACAGGGGAGGAAGCCGGTGCGAATCCGGCGCGGTCCCGCCACTGTGAGCCCACCCCGCCAGGGTCGGGTGAGTCAGGAACTCCCGCCGTCAGACACCACCCGGGGCGCGGACACCCCGAGGAAGGCCGACGCCGCATGATCCTGCTCCTGTCGACGTCCGACACCGACCTGCTCAGCGCCCGCGCTGCGAACGGCCCGGTCCCGTACCGCTTCGCCAACCCCGCCCGGCTCCCGCTCGACGACCTGCCCGCGCTCCTCGACGGCGTCGACCTCGTCGTCGTACGCCTCCTCGGTGGTCTGCGCGCCTGGCAGGAAGGCCTCGACCTGCTGCTCGCAGACGGCCGCCCGGTCGTCGTCCTCACCGGCGAACAGGCCCCGGACGCCCAGCTGATGGCCGCCTCCACGGTCCCGGTCGGCATCGCCGCCGAGGCCCACGCCTACCTCGCCCACGGTGGCCCGGCCAACCTGGAGCAGCTCGCCCGCTTCCTGTCGGACACGGTCCTGCTGACCGGGCACGGCTTCGAGGCACCCGCGGCCGCGCCGAGCTGGGGCCCGCTGGCGCGCGAGCCCCGGCAGACGGACGGCCCGACGATCGCCGTGCTCTACTACCGCGCCCACCACATGAGCGGCAACACGGCGTTCGTGGGCGCCCTGTGCGACGCGATCGAGGACGCGGGCGGCCGGCCGCTGCCGCTGTACGTCGCTTCCCTGCGGGCCCCCGAGCCCGAACTCATCGACGAACTGCGCGCCGCCGACGCCATCGTCACCACTGTCCTCGCCGCGGGCGGCACCAAGCCCGCCGAGGCGTCCGCCGGCGGCGACGACGAGTCCTGGGACGCGGGCGCCCTGACCTCCCTCGACGTGCCGATCCTCCAGGCCCTGTGCCTGACCGGATCCCGGTCCGCCTGGGAGGAGAACGACGAGGGCGTCTCCCCGCTCGACGCCGCCAGCCAGATCGCCGTACCCGAGTTCGACGGCCGGCTCATCACCGTGCCGTTCTCCTTCAAGGAGATCGACGCCGACGGCCTGCCCGCCTACGTCGCCGACCCCGAGCGCGCGGCGCGCGTCGCCGGAATCGCCGTACGCCACGCCCGGCTTCGGCACATCCCGGCCGCCGACAAGCGCCTGGCCCTGGTCCTGTCCGCCTACCCGACCAAGCACTCCCGGATCGGCAACGCGGTCGGCCTCGACACCCCCGCCAGCGCCGTCGCGCTGCTCAGGCGCCTGCAGGCCGAGGGCTACGACTTCGGCGACAGCGACATCCCCGGCCTGGTCTCCGGCGACGGCGACGAGCTGATCCGCGCGCTCATCGAGGCCGGCGGCCACGACCAGAACTGGCTCACCGAGGAGCAGTTGGCCCGCAACCCGGTGCGGATCCCGGCGGCCGATTACCGGCGCTGGTTCGCCACGCTGCCCGAGGAACTGCGGACGGCAGTCGAGGAGCACTGGGGCCCGGCGCCCGGCGAGATGTTCGTCGACCGCAGCCGCAACGCGGAGGGCGACATCGTCCTCGCGGCCCTGCGCTTCGGCAACCTGCTGATCCTCATCCAGCCCCCGCGCGGCTTCGGCGAGAACCCCATCGCCATCTACCACGACCCGGACCTCCCGCCGTCCCACCACTACCTCGCCGCCTACCGCTGGATCGCGGCCCGCGCCGAGGACGGCGGGTTCGGCGCCGACGCGATGATCCACCTCGGCAAGCACGGCAACCTGGAGTGGCTGCCCGGCAAGAACGCCGGCCTCTCCGCCGCCTGCGGCCCCGACGCGGCCCTCGGCGACCTGCCGCTGATCTACCCGTTCCTGGTCAACGACCCCGGCGAGGGCACCCAGGCCAAGCGCCGCGTCCACGCCACCCTCATCGACCACCTCGTCCCGCCGATGGCCCGCGCCGACTCCTACGGCGACATCGCGCGCCTGGAGCAACTCCTCGACGAGTACGCCCAGATCTCCTCCATGGACCCGGCCAAGCTCCCGGCCATCCGCGCCCAGATCTGGACCCTCATCCAGGCCGCCAAGCTCGACCACGACCTCGGCATGGACGACCGCCCCGACGACGACGGCTTCGACGACTTCCTGCTGCACGTCGACGGCTGGCTGTGCGAGGTCAAGGACGCACAGATCCGCGACGGCCTGCACGTCCTCGGCGCGCCGCCGCAGGGCGCCGACCGCGTCAACCTCGTCCTCGCCATCCTGCGCGCCCGCCAGATCTGGGGCGGCACCACCGCCCTGCCCGGCCTGCGCGAAGCCCTCGGCCTGGACGAGTCCGCCGCGACCCGCACCACCGCCGACGAGGCGGAGGACAAGGCCCGCGCCCTCGTCCAGGCGATGGACGAAGCGGGCTGGGACCCGGCCGCCGTCCCCACCGAGCACGGCGAACAGGTCGCCGCCATCCTGGAGTTCGCCGCCCGCGAGGTCGTCCCCCGCCTCGCCGCCACCACCGCCGAACTCGACCACGCCCTGCACGCCCTCAACGGCGGCTTCGTCCCCGCCGGTCCCTCCGGCTCGCCCCTGCGCGGCCTGGTCAACGTCCTGCCGACCGGCCGCAACTTCTACTCGGTCGACCCGAAGGCCGTCCCGTCCCGGCTCGCCTGGGAGACCGGCCAGGCCCTCGCTGACTCCCTCCTGGAGCGCTACCGCACCGACAACGGCGACTGGCCCACCTCCGTCGGTCTGTCCCTGTGGGGCACGAGCGCGATGCGCACGGCGGGCGACGACGTCGCCGAGGCGCTCGCCCTGCTCGGCGTCCGCCCGGTCTGGGACGACGCCTCGCGCCGGGTCACGGGACTGGAGGCCATCCCGTACGAGGAGCTGGGCCGCCCGCGCATCGACGTGACCCTGCGCATCTCGGGGTTCTTCCGGGACGCCTTCCCGCACACGATCGGCCTGCTCGACGACGCCGTTCGGCTGGCCGCCTCACTGGAGGAGCCCGCCGAGGTCAACCACGTGCGCGCCCACGTCCAGTCCGACCTCGCGGACCACGGCGACGAACGCCGCGCCACCACCCGCATCTTCGGCTCCCGCCCCGGCACCTACGGCGCCGGACTGCTCCAGCTCATCGACTCCCGCGACTGGCGCACCGACGCCGACCTCGCCGAGGTCTACACGGTCTGGGGCGGCTACGCCTACGGCCGTGAACTCGACGGCCGCCCGGCGCGCGACGAGATGGAGACGGCGTACAAGCGGATCGCGGTCGCCGCCAAGAACACGGACACCCGCGAGCACGACATCGCCGACTCCGACGACTACTTCCAGTACCACGGCGGCATGGTGGCCACGGTCCGCGCCCTGCGCGGCACGGCCCCCGAGGCGTACATCGGTGACTCCACCCGGCCGGAGACGGTCCGCACCCGCACGCTCGTCGAGGAGACCTCGCGCGTCTTCCGCGCCCGCGTCGTCAACCCGAAGTGGATCGAGGCGATGCGCCGCCACGGCTACAAGGGCGCCTTCGAACTCGCCGCCACCGTGGACTACCTGTTCGGCTACGACGCCACGACCGGCGTGATCGCCGACTGGATGTACGACAAGCTCACCGAGACCTACGTCCTGGACCCCACCAACCGCGAGTTCCTCCAGGAGGCCAACCCCTGGGCCCTGCACGGCATCGCCGAGCGGCTGCTGGAGGCCGAGTCGCGCGGGATGTGGGAGAAGCCGGACCCGGCGGTGCTGGAGGCGCTGCGGCAGGTGTACCTGGAGACCGAGGGTGACCTGGAGGGCGGCGAGTGAGGCGCGTTCGCGCTTGACACGGCGGAGGGCGCCCCGGTGCCACAGGGCACGGGAGCCCGCCGCCCCGGCCGCGGGGGGTAGGGCCCGCAGGGGGCTGCGGGCGCCGCCCGCAGCGGCAGGTCCCTGGCGGTAGAGCAGGCGGAAGCGATA
>CBFGZZ010000335.1:0-9749 GCA_965653385.1 uncultured Streptomyces sp.
GAGCGCCTGCATGGCATGCAGGAGGTCAGGAGTTCAATTCTCCTTAGCTCCACAGCGAGACAACAAGATCCCGCCGATCGCTTCGATCGGCGGGATCTTCTGGTATCCACGGCGGGCGCCCGGATCAACGGCCGGGTCGGTGTGTCCGGTTCGCGCACGGCTCCGGCCTTCGCCGAACTGTTCGGATCCGGCTTGAGTCACTCGGGCCCCGCCAGGCGTATACCTCTCATGAGGCGCTTTGGGGTGCGGGTCTGCACGGTCCGTACGGCGGCGAAGGCTGCCGTGTCCGGACTGGTACTGAGGCGTCGCTGACCGTATTGGTCCGGCCGTGGCAGAATCAAACGGCCGGAAGGGAGCGCGGCCCGACGGGAGGGAGTAGTGATGCCTGCGAGCATCCTCGAGGAGGTCGGTGGCCTCCTCGAAGCAGCTTTGACACGGGATACGATCACGCGCCTCAGCTGCCCTTCCTGCGGCTCCGTCCATGTCGCCCAGCTGCTTGGCGACAACGGCGGAATTTCCTACGTGTGCACGGCCTGCGGCCACAGCTGGAGCTGATCGATGGGTGCACACAGGCGAAAGTGCGACTGGTGCGGCAGCGGAACGCCGATCGTCCGAGACATGGAACCGGTGAACCCCGATTACCAGTACTGGTGCGAGGAATGCGCGCGGGCGCTGATCATAAAAGGCGACCCGATCGAGACCTACCGTGAACTCGAGGGCGAACCGATCTACGGCCGTCTCCTCGAAGAACACTGCACGCTCAAGCGTTTCTATTCCTTCGTCACGGCTTGAGCCCCCCGCCGGGGTTCCGAAGCAACTCGATGCCGTTCTGGTGCAGTTCGTGCCGTCCAGAGTCGTGGGGGCATCCACGGTGCATACGACGAGCCACCAGTGCCAGGCGCCCAGGGCGGCCGGTGCGCGGCGGTGGACTCCGGTCGTCGCGATCACGGTCACGGAATCCGACATTTGCGTGCGTATCGACACCAGGTGGAAACGATTTGGTGCTGCACCGGATCGCCCGGTAATGTTGGCGTCGCCGCCGGGGAAACCGGGCGGACCAAGCAAGGGGCTATAGCTCAGTTGGTAGAGCGCCTGCATGGCATGCAGGAGGTCAGGAGTTCAATTCTCCTTAGCTCCACAGTGAGATCCCGCCGGATCAGTTCGATCCGGCGGGATCTTTTTCGTGCCCGAACACCGCTGGCTCCAGGGGCGGTTGGGGAACGAACGAGGGGCCGTCCGGATCGGACGGCCCCTCTACGCGTGCGTGCCGGGCTTCAGCGGCCCAGCGCGCGCCTTCCGCGGCCCTGGGAGAGGACCGGCAGGTTGTTGCGGGAGGAGTCCCCCGCGCGGGTGTCCTCCTCGATGCGCAGGGCGAGCGCGGGGCAACGGCGTACCGCGCGCAGGGCCTTGGCCTCGGCGTAACGCGGGACCTTCGCCTGGGCGACGGTCGGGAAGCCGTCGGCGCCCAGTTGGAAGACCTCCGGGAGGATGTCCGCGCACAGGCCGTGGCCGCGGCACAGCGTCCAGTCGACGTAGATCTTCTGACGGCTGGGGCCGTTCTCCTCCGACTCGCCACCGCCCGGGATGCCCGACGGGGCCCTGCCGCCCTCGAAGAGCGGCAGAACGCCCTCCACGGGCCGTCCGCAGCCGTTGCCGAGGACATGGGCCGCCAGGTCGTCGGTGAACGCCTTGATGGTCGACTCCAGGAACATGGCGGAGCCGTCCGGGTGCGAGCACGCGCCGCGCCGTTTCACGTTCTTGGCGACCTGCTTGAGCGCCTCCAGGGCGGCCGGACCGCCGCCGTTGAGGATGTCCTCCATGCCGCGCGCGGCGGCCGGCAGGCCGAGGTAGCAGGGGCCGCACTGACCCGCGCTCTCCTCCGCCAGCCACTGCGCGACGCGCAGCGACTCGCCCAGCGGGCACGTCTCCTGAGTGATCGGCAGGATCGCGCCGGCGCCGAGCGCGCCGCCCACCGCGTCCAGGGAGTTGCGGGAGACGATCGCCTCGTTGACCGTCGCCGCGTCGATCCACTTGCCGTGGTAGCCGCCGGTCAGCACGCCCTGCGGGACGGGCGGGGCGCCGGCGAGCTGGAGGACGTAACGCAGCGGTACACCCGTGGGGACCTCGATCACCATCGGGCGGGCCACCGCGCCGGAGACGGTGAGCATGACGGTGCCCGGCTCGTCGTACAGGCCGGTGTTGCCGTAGCGCTCCGGGCCGATGCGGGCGGCGATCGCGAGCTGGGCGAACGTCTCGGCGTTGGAGAGCAGGGTCGGGGCGCCGCCGACGCCGTTCTGCGAGGCGCTGACCTTGCGGCCGGGCGGGATCGCCGGGCCGCCGTCGATCGAGCGGATCAGGGAGGCGGCGGCGCCGGTGACCATGCGGACCGGGTTGCGCTGCACCCACGCGCGTAGAGCGGAGCGGCGGCTGTTGCTGAGGCCGCGTTCGGCGAGGGCGGCCTCCATGGAGCGCTGGGTCGATTCCCGGGTGACCCCCACCACGAGCGTGCGGGCACCCAGGGCTTCGGCGCACAGCAGCGCGCCGTCCAGGATGAGGTGCGGGGCACGGTTGATCATCACCGTGTCCTTGCGGCAGGCCGGTTCGTCCTCGCTGCCGTTGACGACCACGACCGGCCGAACGCCGCGCTTGATCGCGGCCTCCGCGACCGAGCGCAGCTTCTTGTGGAAGGGGAAGCCCGCGCCGCCGCGGCCCTTCAGATTGATGTTCTCGGCGAGCTTCGCGAGCTGCTCGCCACCCATCGGTTCGAGCGGCCCGTGCACCTTCAGATGCATGGGCAGATCGAGTCTCTCGACAAGGTCGAAGCCCGACGTGAGCTGGGGAAGACCGACCACGCGGACTTCGGGTACGTCGGGCAGGGCCTCGTTCACTTAAAGCCTCCGGAAGGCGTGTTCCAAGGTTCGCCCGAACCCGGTGCATCGAAGTCGTAGGACGCACCGGGCAGTGTTTCAGTGGCGGGACCGCTGTTGTTGTACGTGTCGTTCTGGTTGTACGTACCGAAGACGGCGTTTGTCTCAGCGGTGTCGTACACATCACTCGACCCGTAGCCCGCGGCGCCCGAGTCATAGCCCTGGGTGCCCGAATTGCCGTAGACGGGGATGTTGTATCCCGTGTCGTTGAGCGGGTCGTAGGACGACGGAGGCGCCTCGCCCACGGGCGGCGGGGACGGGATCGGCCAGCTGCCCGAGGTGCTGCCGCCGCCGTCGACGCGGGGGATCGCCTCCGTCGGCTGCATGTCCAGGGGCAGGTCCATACGGGCGGTCTGGTCGGCCGCGTAGGGCTGCTGCTGCCCGCGGGAGCGGGGTGAGACGGCGCGGTAGGCGGCGGCGAAGCCGCCCGTGGACTCCGCCGACGCGGGCGCCTGGGAGGGCATCCCGGGCAGCGGACCCGGGCGCTCGTCGCGTGCGGGCCGCTCACCGCGCGAGCCCCGCGCCGGGCGCCGGCTCTCGTAGCCGGGCAGCGCCGACCCGGACGACGCCCTGGCGCGGCTCTCCTCCAGGTCCTCGCGGCCCGCGGACTCGTCGCGGCCGATGAACTGGGCGACCCGGTCGGCGAACTTGCGCTTGACGGGGCGCGGGGCGGCGCGCAGTGCGAGGGCCGCGGCGACGGCGACCACGCAGAGTTCGTAGCAGACCATGAAGAACGTCTTCGCCGGGCGGCCGGCGAACAGGCCGTGGACCAGCGCCGCGCACCAGGCCGGGTAGGCCAGCATGTGCATCGCGCGCCAGCGGGCGGCGACCGGCGCCGGGGAGGCGAAGCGATTGCGCAGCACGCCGGTGATGCCGACGAAGATCATGAGCATGGCGGCCAGGGTGCCGAGGCCGATCAGGAATGCCGTGCCGGTGACCTCGTCCCCGCCCGAGATGAGCAGCCCGAAGGGGATCACCGCGGCGATCCAGCTGGTGTGCTCCAGTGCCAGTTTCGTGATGATGTGCACGACGAGGAACGCGATCGAGGCCACCGCGGTCACCCGGTGGATGGCCTGGGCGATGATCCGCTGCCGGGTGTCGAGGATCATACGGTCCTGGGCGATCAGGCCCCAGATCACCGAGCAGGTCAGGCAGACGAGGGACAGTACGCCGGCGCCGAAGTTGAGGAACTCCAGGAACGTGTCGTCCATCGTGCTGTCGTTCGGATCCGTCGTCACGGCATACCTCCCGAAAGCGCGACGAGGGGTATGGGCGACCGAGTGTCAGCGACCGACGCCCCCCGGGTCGGGAGATCCGTCCTGGGGGGCGGGCTGCTGTGAGGACGAGGGTTCATGGGGGCAACTCCGAACGGTTCGGGAAGGCGGTCCCGCTGCCGCACTCTAAGTGGCTCCATACCGATGGGTACGGCGTTTGAGCTATTGGGTTGTTGTCCAGGGACGGCGAGGGGCTGATGATGCCCCTTAGTGACTGTTACGCCAGGTAAGAATTGAACGTTGTTCAGCTTTTCGAGGTCTTCACAACTCTCAGGTACGCAGCAGGCGGCGCGGTTGTTCAGGCGTGAGCCCTCTCGTGACCCCTGTCGCGCGCCCCGCCGGAAGCCCGTCGCGACCCGCTCGGGCGCTGCGGTACCCTGACGCCATGCGTGCCGTACGCCTTCTGCTTAGCGGGCCGCGCTGATCATTCCCGACCACCGGGCGAATCGGATGGTCGGAATCGGCGCGGCGTCCCCTCCTGTGCGAGGGGATTTTTCGTTTCCAGAGCACCGCAGCCGCTGGCAGAGACGATCGATGGAGCTTTGAGGATCATGAGCGAGACGAACCCCGCTGCCACCGCCGAGGTGGCAGCGCCGCACCGCTACACGGCCGCCATGGCGGCCGACATCGAGGCACGCTGGCAGGATTTCTGGGACGCCGAGGGCACCTATGCGGCGCCGAACCCCAAGGGTGACCTGGCGGGCGACCCCGAGCTGGTCGCCAAGCCCAAGAAGTTCATCATGGACATGTTCCCGTACCCCTCCGGTGCGGGCCTGCACGTCGGCCATCCCCTGGGCTACATCGCCACCGACGTCTTCGCGCGCTTCCAGCGCATGACCGGCCACAACGTCCTGCACACCCTGGGCTTCGACGCCTTCGGCCTGCCCGCCGAGCAGTACGCCGTGCAGACCGGCACGCACCCGCGTGTCTCCACCGAGGCCAACATCGAGAACATGAAGGTCCAGCTGCGCCGGCTGGGCCTGGGCCACGACAAGCGCCGGTCGTTCGCCACGATCGACCCGGACTACTACAAGTGGACCCAGTGGATCTTCCTGCAGATCTTCAACTCCTGGTACGACGACGAGGCGAAGAAGGCCCGCCCGATCTCCGAGCTGATCGCTCGGTTCGAGTCCGGTGAGCGCGCCGTACCCGGTTCCGACGGCGGCACGCGCGCGTGGAGCGAGCTGAGCGCCGCCGAGCGCGCCGACGTCCTGGGCGGGTACCGCCTGGCGTACGCCTCGGACGCGCCGGTCAACTGGTGCCCCGGCCTGGGCACCGTCCTGGCCAACGAGGAGGTCACGGCCGACGGCCGCTCCGAGCGGGGCAACTACCCGGTCTTCAAGGCCAAGCTGCGCCAGTGGAACATGCGCATCACCGCGTACGCCGACCGGCTGCTGGACGATCTGGCCGAGCTGGACTGGCCCGAGGCCATCAAGCTGCAGCAGCGCAACTGGATCGGCCGCTCCGAGGGCGCCCGCGTCGACTTCCCGATCGACGGCGAGCGCATCACCGTCTTCACCACGCGCCCCGACACCCTGTTCGGCGCGAGCTACATGGTGCTGGCGCCGGAGCACCCGCTGGTCGAGAAGTTCACCCCGGACGCCTGGCCCGAGGGCACGCATGACGTGTGGACCGGCGGCCACGCGACCCCGGCCGAGGCCGTCGCCGCCTACCGCGCGCAGGCCGCCTCCAAGTCCGACGTCGAGCGCCAGGCCGAGGCCAAGGACAAGACCGGCGTCTTCATCGGCTCGTACGCGACCAACCCGGTCAACGGCGAGAAGGTCCCCGTCTTCATCGCCGACTACGTCCTGATGGGCTACGGCACCGGCGCGATCATGGCCGTACCCTGCGGCGACCAGCGTGACTTCGAGTTCGCGCGCGCCTTCGAGCTGCCGATCGTCTGCATCGTCGAGCCGACCGACGGCCGTGGCACGGACACCTCCACGTGGGAGGACGCCTTCTCGTCGTACGACGCGAAGATCATCAACTCCGCCAACGACGACATCACCCTGGACGGCCTGGGCGTCGCCGAGGCCAAGGTGCGCATCACCGAGTGGCTGGAGCGGTCCGGCGTCGGCGAGGGCACGGTCAACTTCCGGCTGCGCGACTGGCTGTTCAGCCGTCAGCGCTACTGGGGCGAGCCCTTCCCGATCGTCTACGACGAGGACGGCATCGCCCACGCCCTGCCCGAGTCGATGCTGCCGCTGGAGCTGCCCGAGGTCGAGGACTACAGCCCGCGCACCTTCGACCCGGACGACGCCGACACCGAGCCCGAGACGCCGCTGTCGCGCAACGAGGAGTGGGTCAACGTCACCCTGGACCTGGGCGACGGACCGAAGCGCTACCGGCGTGAGACCAACACCATGCCCAACTGGGCCGGTTCCTGCTGGTACGAGCTGCGCTACCTGGACCCGCACAACGGCGAGCAGTTGGTCGACCCCGAGATCGAGCAGTACTGGATGGGCCCGCGCGAGGGCCAGCCGCACGGCGGCGTCGACCTGTACGTCGGCGGCGCCGAGCACGCCGTGCTGCACCTGCTGTACGCGCGCTTCTGGTCCAAGGTCCTGTTCGACCTGGGCCACGTCTCCTCCGCAGAGCCGTTCCACAAGCTGTTCAACCAGGGCATGATCCAGGCCTACGTCTACCGTGACAGCCGTGGCATCGCGGTACCGGCCGCCGAGGTGGAGGAGCGCGACGGCGCGTACTACTACCAGGGCGAGAAGGTCTCCCGGCTGCTGGGCAAGATGGGCAAGTCCCTGAAGAACGCGGTCACCCCGGACGAGATCGCCGCCGAGTACGGCGCGGACACGCTGCGGCTGTACGAGATGGCGATGGGCCCCCTGGACGTCTCCCGGCCGTGGGACACGCGCGCGGTGGTCGGCCAGTTCCGGCTGCTGCAGCGGCTGTGGCGCAACGTCGTCGACGAGACGACCGGTGCCGTGACGGTGGTGGACGCCGAGCCCGACGAGGACACGCTGCGTGCCCTGCACAAGGCGATCGACGGGGTGCGCGGCGACCTGGAGGGCATGCGGTTCAACACCGCCATCGCCAAGGTCACCGAGCTGAACAACCACCTGACCAAGGCCGGCGGGGCGGTGCCGCGCTCCGTCGCCGAGGCGCTGGTGCTGATGGTCGCGCCGCTGGCCCCGCACGTCGCCGAGGAGCTGTGGCGCAAGCTGGGCCACCAGGACTCGGTGGTGCACCAGGACTTCCCGGTCGCCGACCCGGCCTACGTCGTGGACGACACCGTGACCTGCGTCGTGCAGATCAAGGGCAAGGTCAAGGCCCGCCTGGAGGTCTCGCCCGCCATCTCGGAGGAGGACCTGGAGAAGGTCGCCCTGTCCGACGAGAAGGTCGTGGCGGCACTGGACGGCGCCGGGATCCGGAAGGTGATCGTGCGGGCGCCGAAGCTGGTGAACATCGTTCCGGCGTAGGTCTGCGGGAGGTGGAGGCCGGCGTGCCGTGCTGACCAGCCGTGCTTGCGGTGGGCCCTGCTGGACAGCCGTGCGTGCGGTGGGCCGGTCGGGGGCGTCATGACCTCGGCCTTCGGCTCGGCCTGATCTTCGCTCGGGGTGATCCCCTACGGGCAGGTTCGGGGTTCTGCTGGAACTCCGGGCCTGCCCGCTGCGTTTACCGTTGAAGAGCGACGCGGTGTGTGCCGCGACCGGCCGGAGGAGGAGTTCGTGGAAGCAGCGATCGCAGTCGTGGCCCTGCTGGTCGTGCTCTTCGTCGTGCTGGGCGCCTACGCCACGGTCAAGGTGGTCGGCGCCGCCAAACGCCGCGTCGACGACACCATCACCCACGCCCGGCGCACGGTCGAGGACCACACCCTGCGGGCCAAGTCCTTCGCCCAGCCCGGCCCGGCCGGCGAGCTCGCCCAGCTGCGGCTGAAGCTGCGCACCTCCATGCGGGCCACCCAGGATGCGCTGCACGCGGGCGTGGCCGAGGACGAGTCCCTCAAGGAGTCCCTCGGTCTCTTCCACCGCCTCAGCGCGCACGGGCACGAACTGGATGCCGAACTGCGGCGCCTGGAGTCCGAGCCGGACCGCGCCACGCTCGCCGAGCGGCTGCCCGACCTGCGCGAACGCACCGAGCGCATCGTCCATGCCGCCGACTCGCTGCGCTGGGCCGCCCGCGACCGGGCCCGCCGCTTCGCCGAGGACGACCTGGACACCCTCAGCGCCCAGATCGACGTGGAGACGGGCGCCCTGCGGCACTGGCAGACGGAGGAGACCACGCCGTCTTCCTCGTCGTCCTCGACCCCTTCCGCATCGACCCCTTCCGCGACGCCCCCGCCCCCGTGGCCGGAGGCCCCCGCCGCGCAGGCCGATCCGGCGCCCGAGCAGACCTGGTCGGACACCTCCCGGACGCAGCGGGCCGAGGAGCCCACGCGGCCCGCGATCACCCCGCCCGGCCCTCGCCAGAGCTATCCCTGGCAGAAGAAACCCCGCCCCGAAAGCACGACTTGAGCCCGGGTGAACGCGAGTTGATCCGGTCAAGGCATTTCCAGGTGAGCGGGGTCGGGCTGCCGCCCGGGCGCTACGCCAGGTAACCTCCAGCTCATGTCCCGCCATGTCGCGATCGTCACCGATTCAACGGCCTACCTGCCGCCGCGGATGATGGAGCGCCACGGCATCACCGCAGTACCCCTGACCGTGGTCGTCGGCGGTCAGGCGCTGGACGAGGGCACCGAGATCTCGACCCGTTCCCTCGCCCAGGCGTTGCAGAAGCGACGCCCCGTCACCACCTCGCGCCCCAGTCCGCAGGTCTTCGCGGAGCACTACCGCAAGGTCGCCGAGGCCGGCGCCACCGGCATCGTCTCCCTGCATCTGTCCGCCGAGTTGTCCGGCACCTACGACGCGGCGGTCCTCGCGGCGCGCGAGGCGCCGGTGCCGGTGCGGGTGGTCGACACCGGGATGGTCGCGATGGCGCTCGGGTTCAGCGCGCTCGCCGCAGCCGAGGCGGCGGAGACGGGCGGCACGGTGGACGAGGCCGTCACGGCCGCCGAGAAGCGGGCCGGAAGCACGGCCGCCTACTTCTACGTCGACACCCTCGACTATCTGCGCCGCGGCGGCCGTATCGGCGCGGCGCAGGCCCTGCTGGGCTCGGCGCTCGCCGTGAAGCCGCTGCTGCAGCTGGAGGGCGGTCGTATCGGCCCGCTGGAGAAGGTGCGCACGGCTTCCAAGGCCATCGCGCGCCTGGAGGAGATCGCGGCCGACCGGGCGGGCGGCGCGCAGGTCGACATCGCGGTGCACCATCTCGCCGCTCCCGACCGGGCGTCGGCCCTGGCGGACCGCCTGCGGGCGCGGGTCCCGGGGCTCGCCGACCTGCATGTGAGCGAGGTGGGGGCGGTGATCGGGGCGCATACCGGGCCTGGGTTGTTGGGGGTTGTGGTCTCACCGCGGTGACGAGGGCTCAGCGGACGGCTGCTCATGGGACGGCCGCTCAGGGAACGGTCTCTCTGAGAGGGGAGCCACTCGTGTGGGTGGCGGGGTTTTCCACAACTGGCCGGTAATCCCCGGGAATTGAGCAAGATCATCGCGGGTGG
>CBFGZZ010000336.1:0-9734 GCA_965653385.1 uncultured Streptomyces sp.
CGCCTCCGCATTCCCCCTCTACCCCCACCTGTCCCACCCGTCCCCCCTGAACGGAGACGCGGCATGACCGCCGAACCGCTGCCGGAGCACCCGGACTTCCTCTGGCGCAACCCCGAGCCGCGCTCCTCCTACGACGTCGTCATCGTCGGCGGGGGCGGCCACGGCCTCGCCACCGCCTACTACCTCGCCAAGAACCACGGCATCACCAAGGTCGCCGTCCTGGAGAAGGGCTGGCTGGCCGGCGGCAACATGGCCCGCAACACCACGATCATCCGCTCCAACTACCTCTGGGACGAGAGCGCCGCGATCTACGAACACGCGCTCAAGCTGTGGGAAGGGCTCCCCGAGGAGCTGGACTACGACTTCCTGTTCAGCCAGCGCGGCGTCCTCAACCTCGCCCACACCCTCCAGGACGTCCGCGAGGGCACGCGCCGCGTCAACGCCAACAGGCTCAACGGCGTCGACGCCGAATGGCTCGAACCGGACGAGGTCGCCAAGGTCTGCCCCATCCTCAACGTCTCGCCGCGCACCCGCTACCCGGTCCTCGGAGGCACCTTCCAGCCCCGGGCCGGCATCGCCAAGCACGACCACGTCGCCTGGGCGCTGGCCCGCCGCGCCGACGAACTGGGCGTCGACCTGATCCAGGGCTGCGAGGTCACCGGCTTCCTCAAGGACGGCGACCGGGTCGTCGGCGTCGACACCAACCTGGGCCGCATCCATGCCGGGCGGGTAGGTCTCGCCGCCGCCGGGCACAGCAGCGTGCTGGCCGAGCGGGCGGGCGTACGGCTGCCGGTGCAGTCACACCCGCTCCAGGCCCTGGTCTCCGAACTGCACGAGCCGGTCCACCCGACGGTCGTCATGTCCAACCACGTGCACGTCTACGTCTCCCAGGCCCACAAGGGCGAGCTGGTGATGGGCGCGGGCGTCGACTCGTACAACGGCTACGGGCAGCGTGGCTCCTTCCACGTCATCGAGCAGCAGATGGCCGCCGCCGTCGAGCTGTTCCCGGTCTTCGCGCGGGCGCATGTGCTGCGGACCTGGGGCGGCGTCGTCGATGTCACCCCGGACGCCTCCCCGATCGTCGGCAGCACGCCCGTCGAGAACCTCTACGTCAACTGCGGCTGGGGAACGGGCGGTTTCAAGGCCACCCCGGCCGCCGGCTGGACCTTCGCGCACACCATCGCCGCCGGTGAGCCGCATCCGCTGAACGCCCCCTTCGCCCTGGACCGGTTCCGGACGGGCGCGTTGATCGACGAACACGGCGCCGCCGCCGTGGCCCACTGAGGAGAACACCGTGCTGCTGATCACCTGCCCATGGTGCGGTCCGCGCGACGAGACCGAGTACCACTACGGCGGACAGGCCCATGTGCCCTACCCCGAGACGCCCGCGGACCTCACCGACGAGCAGTGGGCCGAGTACGTCTTCTACCGCGACAACCCCAAGGGCCCCTTCGCCGAGCGATGGATGCACGGCACCGGCTGCCGCCGCTGGTTCAACGTCCTGCGCGACACCGCCACCCACCAGGTGCTCGCCTCCTACCGGCTCGACGAGCCACGCCCCGAACTGCCGCAGGCCGGAGGGAACCGATGACCGACCAGCACTTCCGGCTCCCGCAGGGCGGCCGCATCGACCGCACCGCCGTGCTGCGGTTCACCGTCGACGGACGGGAACTGACCGGACACCCCGGTGACACCCTCGCCTCGGCCATGCTGGCCAACGGCCTCGTGGAGGTCGCCCCCTCGCTCTACCGCGGCCGCCCGCGCGGCATCGTCTCCGCGGGCGCCGAGGAACCCAACGCCCTTGTCCAGCTGGACGGTTCGTGCTCGGAGGGCATGCTCCCGGCCACCACCGTGGAGCTCTACGACGGCCTGTCCGCCACCACGCTCTCCGGGATGGGCCGGCTCGATGCGACCCCCGACCCCGCCGTCTACGACAAGAAGTACGTCCACACCGACGTCCTCGTCGTCGGCGCCGGACCCGCAGGTCTCTCCGCTGCCGCCGCTGCCGCCGCCTCCGGCGCCCGGGTGATCCTCGTCGACGAACAGCCCGAACCCGCCGACTGGGAGCGCGCCGCCGAACTGCGCGCGGTGCTCGACGCCGAGCCCGGGACCGTCGTACTGCACCGGACCACTGCCTTCGGGTCGTACGACGACAACTACGTGCTGGCGCTGCAACGGCGCACCGACCACCTCGGCGCCGACGCCCCGCCCGGCGTCTCACGGCAGCGGCTGTGGCACATCCGCGCCCGCAAGGTGATCCTGGCGACCGGCGCCCACGAACGCCCGCTGGTATTCGCCGGGAACGACCGACCCGGCGTGATGCTCGCCGGCGCCGTGCGCACCTACCTCGAACGGTACGCCGTGGCCCCCGGTTCGCGAGCCGTGGTGAGCACGACCAACGACAGCGCGTACGACACGGTCACCGCCCTGCACTCCGCCGGGATCGACGTCGCCGCCGTCGTGGACGCACGAGACGAGCTGTCCCCGCGGGCCGCCGAGGTCGCCCGCACGACCGGGGTTCCGGTGCTGACCGGGAGCGCGGTGACCGACACCTCGGGCGACGGGCGGCTCACCGCGGTCACGGTCCGGCCCCTCGACGCGGACGGCCCGGCGCAGTCGTTCGCCTGCGACCTGCTCGCCGTCTCCGGCGGCTGGAGCCCCGTCGTCCATCTGCACAGCCAGCGGCAGGGACGTCTGCGATGGGACGAGGAACTCGTCGCGTTCGTACCCGACGGCGCAGTACGGGACCAGCAGGTCGTGGGCGCGGCGCGCGGGACGTACGACCTCGACGGCTGTGCGGCCGAGGGGGCACGGGCCGGAGCGCTGGCCGCGACGGAAGCCGGGTTCCCGGTGCCCGTGCCGTCGTACGACGACCGCGAGCGGCGCCCGGCCGGGCCGGTGCGGGCGCTGTGGCTGGTGCCCGGCGACTCCTGGGAGACCCACTTCGTCGACCTGCAGCGCGATGTCAGCGTCGCCGACGTGCTGCGCTCGACCGGCGCCGGCATGCGCGGCGTCGAACACGTCAAGCGCTACACCTCGCTCGGCACGGCGAACGACCAGGGCAAGACGTCCGGCGTCAACGCGATCGGCGTGATCGCCGAGATCCTCGGCGGCTCCCCGGGCGAGATCGGCACCACGGCCTACCGGGCGCCGTACGCCCCCGTGGCCTTCGCAGCCCTCGCCGGACGGGAGCGCGGCGACCTGTTCGACCCGGAGCGCACCACCTCCATCCACCACTGGCATGTCGAACAGGGCGCCGAGTTCGAGGACGTCGGCCAGTGGAAGCGCCCCCGGTACTACCCCCGGCCCGGCGAGGACATGGACACCGCCGTGGCCCGCGAGTGCCGCGCGGCCCGTGAGGGCGTGGCCTTCATGGACGCCTCCACCCTCGGCAAGATCGAGATATGGGGCGCGGACGCGGGCGAGTTCCTCAACCGGATCTACACCAACGCCTTCAAGAAGCTGAAGCCCGGCATGGCCCGCTACGGTGTGATGTGCAAGCCCGACGGCATGATCTTCGACGACGGCGTGACCCTGCGCCTCGACGACGACCGCTACTTCATGACCACCACGACGGGCGGCGCCGCGGGCGTCCTGGACTGGCTGGAGGAGTGGCTGCAGACCGAGTGGCCCGAACTCGACGTGCACTGCACCTCGGTGACCGAGCAGTGGGCGACGATCGCCGTGGTCGGCCCCAAGTCGCGCGAGGTCGTCGCCCATCTCGCCCCCGACGTCGACCTGTCCGCCGAGGCCTTCCCGTTCATGGCCTTCCGCGAGACCACCCTGGCCTCCGGCATCCCGGCCCGGATCTGCCGGATCTCCTTCTCCGGCGAACTCGCCTACGAGATCAACGTCTGCGCCTGGTACGGCCGCACGGTCTGGGAGGAGGTGTACGCGATCGGCCGACCGTACGACATCACCCCGTACGGCACCGAGACCATGCACGTCCTGCGGGCCGAGAAGGGCTACATCATCGTCGGCCAGGACACCGACGGCACCGTCACCCCGCAGGACGCGGGCATGTCCTGGGTGGTGTCCAAGCAGAAGGACTTCATCGGCAAGCGGTCCCACTCCCGCGCCGACACCGCCCGCACCGACCGCAAGCAACTGGTCGGCCTGCTGCCGAGCGACCGCACGACCCGGCTGCCCGAAGGCACCCAACTTGTCGCGCCGGAAGCCGACTTGGCCACGGTGCCGGTGCCGATGCTCGGTCACGTCACCTCCAGCTACCACAGCCCCGCCCTCGGGCACCCCTTCGCCCTCGCCCTCGTCGCCGACGGGCAGGCGAGGAAGGGCCAGACCCTGCTCGCCCCGGTGGGCGAGCACCTGGTGCCCGTCGAGGTGACCGACTTCGTCCTCTACGACCCCGAAGGGACCAAACGCGATGGCTGAGCCGACGATCGACGGACGAGTGAGCCCGCTGGCGCACCTGGAAGAGCGGATGCGCGCCGCCACGGTCACCGGCGCCCGCGGCGTCACCCTCACCGAGCGGCCGTTCCTCACCATGGTGAACCTGCGCGTCGACCCCGACTCCGAGACGGCCGACCGCATCGAAAAGGCCCTCGGGGCACCGCTGCCGCGCCAGTGCGGACACACCGGCGCGGCCGGCCCTCACACAGCCCTCTGGCTGGGCCCGGACGAATGGCTCGTACTGTCCCAGGCCGAAGCACCCGAGGTGACCGCCGAGCTGAGGGACGCCCTCGTCGGCGCCCCGGGCTCGGTCGTGGACGTCTCCGCGAACCGCACCACGCTGGAGCTGAGCGGCCCGGCCGCCCGTCAGGTCCTGGAGAAAGGCTGCCCGCTGGACCTGCACCCCCGGGCCTTCGGCCCCGGCCGGGCGGTGTCGACCACGGTGGGTCCCGTCGCCGTACTGCTCTGGCAGGTCGACGACACACCGACGTACCGCCTCCTCCCGCGCTCCTCGTTCGCCGACCACCTGGCGCGCTGGCTCGTCGACGCGATGAGCGAGTATCACGGACCGGAGGTGCCCTGATGAGCACGACCCCGAACACCGAGCACATCCTCACCCTCGACTGCCCCGAGTCACCCGGCATCGTGCACGCCGTCTCGCGCTTCCTGCTCGACCACGGCAGCGACATCATCGACAACCACCAGTTCGGCGACCGCCGCGACGGCCACTTCTTCATGCGGGTGCACTTCGCGGCCTCCGGCGGCGAGCACGACACCCAGGCGCTGCGCGACGACTTCGCCGCCGTGGCCGCCCCGTTCGCGATGCGCTGGCACCTGGAACCGGTCAGCACCCCGCGCCGGGTGCTGGTCATGGTCTCCCGCTACGGCCACTGCCTCAACGACCTGCTGTTCCGTACCCGCAGCGGCGACCTGCCCATGGACGTCGTAGCGGTCGTCTCCAACCACCGCGACCACGAGGAACTGGTCACCTGGCACGGCATCCCGTTCTTCCACGTGCCGGTCACCGCCGCGACCAAGCCCGAGGCCGAGGCCCGGCTCATGGAGATCGTCGACTCCCTCGACGTCGACCTGGTCGTCCTGGCGCGCTACATGCAGGTCCTCTCCGACGACCTGTGCGGGCGGCTGGCCGGGCGGATGATCAACATCCACCACTCGTTCCTGCCGAGCTTCAAGGGGGCCAAGCCCTACCACCAGGCGCACGACCGCGGCGTCAAACTCGTCGGCGCGACCGCCCACTACGTCACCGCCGACCTCGACGAAGGCCCGATCATCGCCCAGGAGGTCATCAACGTCGACCACAGCCACACCCCCGACGACCTCGCCGCGATCGGCCGCGACGCGGAGTCGGCGGCGCTGGCCCGGGCGGTCCGATGGCACTGCGAGGACCGGGTGTTCGTCCAGGGCAGGCGCACGGTGGTCCTCCGGTAGCGGCGGGGCTCCTCCACCGGGCAGCCCACCGCCCCTTCTGATCGCGTCTGATACGCGGCTTCCCGAAGGGCCACAGGGGGCAGACCTTCGGCGGAGGCGAACCGATCGGAGAGGAAGACGATGGCCCCATCGGAACGGGAACCGGAACAGGAAGCCCAGCGCATCGGCATACCCGCCGAGTCCACCGCGGGCGAGACCAGGGTGGCGGCGACCCCCGCCACCGTGGCCCGGCTGGTCGCGCTGGGCTACCACGTGGTCGTGGAACCGGGGGCGGGGGAGCTGTCCCGCTTCTCCGACGCGGCCTACGAGGAGGCGGGCGCCCGGCTGGGCGACCCCTGGCGGGCGGAGGTCGTGCTGAAGGTCAACGGCCCGTCGAGCGAGGAGATCGGCCGGCTGTGTGACGGAACGACGCTGATCGCGCTCATCGGGCCCGCGCTCCACCCGGAACTGGTCGAGGAGTTGGCCCGGCGGCCGATCACCGTGCTGGCCATGGACGCCGTACCGCGGATCTCGCGCGCCCAGTCCCTGGACGTGCTCAGCTCGATGGCGAACATCGCCGGTTACCGGGCCGTGGTCGAGGCGGCGCATGCCTTCGGCCGCTTCTTCACCGGTCAGGTCACCGCGGCCGGGAAGGTGCCGCCGGCCAAGGTGCTGGTGGCGGGCGCCGGAGTGGCCGGTCTCGCGGCGATCGGCGCGGCCCACAGCCTCGGCGCCGTGGTCCGGGCCACCGATCCCCGGCCCGAGGTCGCCGAGCAAGTGCGGTCGCTGGGTGGGGAGTTCCTGGAGGTGCGGCCCGAGCAGGACGAACAGCAGGTCAGCGGCGACGGATACGCCAAGGCCACGTCGGACGACTACAACCGGCTCGCCGCCCGGCTGTACGCCGAGCAGGCGGCCGACGTCGACATCATCATCACCACCGCCCTGATCCCGGGCCGCCCGGCACCGCGGCTGATCACCGCCGAGGACGTCGCCCGTATGAAGCCCGGCAGCGTGATCGTCGACATGGCCGCCACCCAGGGCGGCAACGTCGAGGGAACGGTCGCCGGGAAGGCGGTCGTCACCGACAACGACGTGACGATCATCGGCTACACCGACCTGCCCGGCAGGCTCCCCGCCCAGGCCTCGCAGCTGTACGGCACCAACCTGGTCAACCTGATGAAACTGCTCACCCCCGGCAAGGACGGCCGGCTCGTCCTGGACTTCGAGGACGTGGTGCAGCGCTCGATGACCGTGGTCCACGCGGGCGAGAAGACCTGGCCACCGCCACCGGTGCAGGTGTCCGCCGCGCCCGCCCCCGCCGCACCCACCGAACCCGCCCCTGCCGCCGACGTACCGGCGAAGCCGGCACGCCCCGCGCGGTCCGCGTACGTCCTCGTCGGCGCCGGAGCGCTCGCGCTCTTCCTGGTGACCGCCTTCTCGCCGCCCCAACTGATCGCCCACTTCACGGTGTTCGTCCTGGCGATCGTCATCGGCTTCTACGTCATCGGCCATGTGCACCACGCGCTGCACACGCCGCTGATGTCGGTCACGAACGCGATCTCCGGGATCGTCGTGGTCGGCGCGCTGCTCCAGATCGGGCACGGGAACACCGTGGTGACCGTGCTGTCCTTCGCCGCGATCCTGCTGGCGAGCATCAACGTCTTCGGCGGATTCGCCGTCACCCGCCGTATGCTCGGCATGTTCTCGAAGGGCTGATCCCGGATGACCACCGCCACGGCCGCAGAGGCCGCATACGTCGTCGCCGCGCTGCTGTTCATCCTCAGCCTCGCCGGACTCTCCCAGCACCGGACCTCCCGCTCGGGAGTCGTCTGGGGCATCGCCGGCATGGTCATCGCCCTGGCCGCCACCGTCGGCCTCGCCTCCCGGAGCATCACCGCCACCGGTCTCGTGCTGATCGCCGTCGCCACGGCCGTCGGCGCGGGCATCGGACTGTGGCGTGCCCGGGTCGTCGAGATGACCGGCATGCCCGAGCTGATCGCCATCATGCACAGCCTCGTCGGCCTCGCCGCCGCGTTCGTCGGCTGGAACGGCTACCTCGACGTCGACGCCGGAGGCCACACCGGCCAGGAGATCACCGGCTCGCTGCTGCGCATCCACCACGCCGAGGTGTTCATCGGGGTGTTCATCGGCGCCGTCACCTTCACGGGTTCCGTCGTCGCCTACCTGAAACTGTCGGCGCGGATCAAGTCCCGCCCGCTCATGCTCCCCGGCAGGCACGTCCTCAACCTGGGCGCGCTCGTCGCGTTCGCCGTGCTCACCGTGGCGTTCGTCGCCCGCCCCCACATGGGACTGCTCATCGCGGTCACCGTGGTGGCACTCGCCCTCGGCGCCCACCTGGTCGCCTCCATCGGCGGCGGCGACATGCCGGTGGTCGTCTCGATGCTCAACAGCTACTCCGGCTGGGCCGCGGCCGCCTCGGGGTTCCTGCTCGCCAACAACCTGCTCATCGTCACCGGCGCGCTGGTCGGCTCCTCCGGCGCCTACCTGTCGTACATCATGTGCAAGGCGATGAACCGTTCCTTCCTCTCGGTGATCGCGGGTGGCTTCGGCGGCGAGACGGCGGTGGCGGGTGACGGCGCCGACCAGGGGGAGCACCGCGAGATCAGCGCGCAGGAAACCGCCGAACTCCTCCAGGACGCCTCCTCCGTGATCATCACCCCGGGCTACGGGATGGCGGTCGCCCAAGCCCAGTACCCCGTCGCGGAGTTGGCGCGCAAGCTGCGCGAACGCGGCATCGACGTGCGCTTCGGCATCCACCCCGTCGCCGGCCGGCTGCCCGGACACATGAACGTGCTGCTCGCCGAGGCCAACGTGCCGTACGACATCGTGCTGGAGATGGACGAGATCAACGACGACTTCGCCGCCACCTCGGTCGTCCTGGTCATCGGCGCCAACGACACCGTCAACCCGTCCGCCGCCGAGGACCCGGCCAGTCCCATCGCCGGAATGCCGGTCCTGCACGTGTGGCAGGCCGCCCAGGTCGTCGTCTTCAAGCGCTCCATGGCGACCGGTTATGCGGGCGTGCAGAACCCACTGTTCTTCCGCGAGAACAGCCAGATGCTCTTCGGCGACGCCAAGCAGCGGGTCGAGGACATCCTGCGCCACCTCGACGCCACCGCGGCGCCGGTCCCGGCCATGGCCGGAACCAACCGCTGACCACCGACCACCGACCACCGACCGCTGTCCCCGCCGTCCGCCGGGCCCACCCCGGCGGGCGGCGCGGTGGATGCGGGTCCCTCACCGCACCGGGCGGCGGACTGTGCGTACGCCTGCGTGATCCGTCTGGCTTTCGCGTCGACGCCGTCTGGGGCCAGGCGCCCAGCGGCACGCTGCCGCATCGCGCGGCACTGGCGCTCAATACGGCCGACAGCATCGTCCGCGTCGCGACTCCAGACGACGCCGCAGCCTGCGCCGCCATCTACGCCCCGTTCGTCGCCGACTCGGCGGCGACCTTCGAGACCAGCCCGCCGGACTCGCGCGAGATGACGCGCCGGATCGAGCGGTTCTTCGGCCGCGAGACCTGGCTGGTCCTCGAGGCGGACGGCGTCGTGGCCGGTTTCGCGTACGCCAGACCGTTCGCGGACCGCCCGACGTTCCGGTGGACGCTGGAGACCAACGTGTACGTCGCCGCCGACCATCAGCGGCAGGGCGTCGGCCGCACCCTCTACGACGCGCTCCTCGCGCGGCTCGCGCGCCGCGGGTACCACCGTGTCATCGCGAGCATCGTGCTGCCGAACGACCCGGCCATCGCGCTGCACGAGGCGGCGGGCTTCCACCGTGCGGGCTCGTTCGAGAAGATCGGCTGGAAGCTCGGCCAGTGGCACGACGCGGTGCTCTTCCAGCGCGACCTGGTACCCGACGACGGCTCCGTCCCC
>CBFGZZ010000337.1:0-9724 GCA_965653385.1 uncultured Streptomyces sp.
GGCGGAGCCGAAAATCGATACAGCCCCGCGCCCCTTGGGGGCGCGGACGAACCGGCCGACCATCAGGTGACGGGTACCTCCAGCTTGCTGATGCGCAGGGCGCCTCGGGGCTCCCCCGGGTGGGCGCTGGTCAGGGTCAGACGCAGACCGGATCCTCGTATCGCGTCGAAGGTGATGACGGTCGGTGCGTTCGAGGCGGTGGCCCAGTCCACGGACGCGCCCTTGACCGGCATGTACCGTCGGCCGTCCCAGACCTCGGCGGCGACCGACGCGGGCAGGGTGTGGGACGCGTCCACGGTGAACGACACCTCCACCCGGCCGAAGGTCCGCGCCCGGCCGAAGTCCACGCTCACCCAGTCCTCGGGGCGGGCTCCGTCGAAGGCCGGCAGCAGGGCCGTGGCCGCCTTGAGGAAGCCGTTGGACCAGCCGGTGGACGGGTCACCGTCGAGCATGGCGGCGGGGAGGGTGTCCGGGCGGCCGGAGTAACTGGCGTCCGCACAGGGGTAGTTCGTGGGCGCTGGGTAGTCGGGCTCGAACTGCGGACCCGGCGTGAGCGCGGCGGATCGGGCGTGGGTCGTCCGCACGGTCACGCTGCCCGTCCGCAGTCCCTCGGCCCGTGCGGTCACCTTCAGGGTGCCCGCCTTCGTGCCGGACCGTACGATCGCCAGCGCCTTGCCGTGGAAGGCCGTCCGTGTGGTCGCCTGATAGCGCTCGGCACTCTCCTCGCGGCCGTTGTCGAGTCCGGCGAGCGAGCCGCCGGTCACGTCGAAGGTGATCAGATTCTCGGCACCGGGCACGACCGTCCCTCGGGAGTCGACGACCTCGGCGGTCACGAAGAGCAGTGAACGGCCGTCAGCGGCAAGGGACTTGCGGTCGGCGGTGAGCCGTACGGACTTCGGTGCGCCGGCCGTGCGCAGTACGTCGGTGGCGACCGCCTTGCCGCCCCTGCGGGCCACCGCCTTCAGCTCTCCGGGCCGGTACGGCACCTTCCAGGTGAGGTGGAGTTTGCCCGCGCTGCCGTTCGGGCTGGTGTAGCTGCCGGGGTAGGGGCCGTCGGTGAAGGTCTTGTCGTCGCCGGTCGCCTCGGTGGTCTCCAGGTAGGTCCGGCCGTCGACGGTCTTCTTGGTGTCGAAGGTGCGGGCGCCCAGGGACCTGCCGTTGAGGAACAGCTCGACGGTGTCGACGTTGGAGTACGCCCACACCTCGACCGTGTCGCCCTCCTGGTGGTTCCAGGTCATCGGCAGCAGATGGACCATCGGTTCGTCGACCCACTGGCTCCGGAACAGGTGGTACATGTCCTTCGGGAAGCCGGCCGTGTCGACGGCGCCGAAGAAGGACGCCTTGACCGGGAAGACGTCGTACGGCGTGGGCTCGCCGATGTAGTCGATGCCCGACCACAGGAACTGCCCGGCGAACCACTTGCGGTCCCGGTCCTTCTTGTGCCCGTACTCGCCGCTCATCGTCCAGGAGGCGAGGTTGTTGTCGTACGAGGAGGTCGCGCGCTTGCCCGGGGTGTGGTTCTCGCCGGTGTTGAGGCGCTCGGGCTCCTGGTAGGCGCCGCGGGTCGAGGTCTCGGAGGAGGACTCGGACTCGAAGAGGAACAGGTGGGGGTAGCGGGCGTGCAGGGCGTCCACCGACTTGGCGGTGTTGTAGTTGAGGCCGAGGCCGTCGAGCTTGGCCAGGATCAGGTCGCCGGGTGAGCCGGGGGCGGGCACGCTGCGGTGGCGGTGGGACCCGATGACGACCGGGCGGGTGTCGTCGGCGGCCTTGAGGGCGGCGATGAGCCGGTCGGCCATGGCGAGGCCGGAGGCCGAGGTGAACTCGGAGACCTCGTTGCCGATCGACCAGGCGAGAACGGCGGGCGAGTTGCGGGCGGCCAGCACCATCTCGGTGATGTCCTTGTCGGCCCACTCGTCGAAGAAGCGGCCGTAGTCGTAGCGCGTCTTGGGCGAGCGCCAGCAGTCGAAGGCCTCCACCAGCATGACGATGCCCATCTCCTCGCAGACCTGGATCATCTCCGGGGAGGGCGGGTTGTGGGAGGTGCGGAAGGCGTTGACGCCCATCGACTTCATGATGGTCATCTGCCGCCGGATCGCGTCGATGCTGACGGCGGCGCCCAGGGCCCCCAGGTCGTGGTGGAGGTCGACGCCCTTGATCTTGGCGGGGACGCCGTTGAGGTGGAAGCCGTCGTCGGGGTCGAAACGGAAGGTGCGCAAGCCGAAGGGCGTGCGGTAGGTGTCGGTCGTCCTGCCGCCGACGCGCAGGTCGGTGCACAGGGTGTAGCGGTGGTGCGGGGTCTCGAAGTCCCACAGCTCGGGCCTTGGGACCGTGAGCTCGTGGGTGGCGGTAGCGCGGTCGGTGACGGGGATCGTGGAGGACGTCCGGGCGACCGTGCGGCCGTGGGGATCGACGATCCGCGAGACGACCTCGACGTCCGTGCCGCCGGCGGAGGCGTTCACGACCGAGGTCCGGACGCGGACGACGCCCCGCTCCTCGGTGATCTCCGGCGTCGTGACGTACGTTCCCCAGCGCTCCACGTGCACCGGTTCGGTGACGACGAGGCGCGCCTCGCGGTAGATGCCGCTGCCCGAGTACCAGCGGCTGCTGGGCAGACGGTTCTGCACCTTGACCGCGAGCACGTTCTCGGTGGCGCCGTCGGTGTGCACCAGGTCGGTGAGGTCGAAGGCGAAGCCGGTGTATCCGTAGGGGTGGCGGCCGACCTCCGTGCCGTTGCAGTAGAGGTAGGAGTCCATGTAGACGCCGTCGAACTCCACCGATATCCGCTTGCCCGCGAGGCCGGGCGGCAGGGTGAAGGCGAGGCGGTACCAGCCGAGGCCGCCGAGGAAGAAGCCGGTGCCGCTGGTGGTGCCGTGCTCGGTGGTCGGGGCGAACTCGATGCTCCAGTCGTGCGGCACCGCGACCTGGCGCCAGCCGGAGTCGTCGTGGCCGGGCTCGGCGGCGTCGGCGTAGGCCCCGGTGGGGTCGGTGATGCCGCCGGGGTTCACCAGGGCGAAGCGCCAGCCGTCGCGCAGCGGGACCGTGCGGCGGCCGGACGCGGCACCGGCCGTACCGGCGAGCTCCGCGGCCCGTGCCGGCGGGGTGCTCAGCAGCGCTCCGGTCGCCGGGGCGGTCGTGGAGGCGAGCAGTAACGATCTTCGAGTGACTGTCATGGTGACTCTCCCTCATCAGGGCCCAGAAGTACTCACAACTGATCGCGAACAAACAGATTCTGACGGGGAGGTGCGCGGAAGAGTCAAGAGTGTGCCAGGGAGTTCCGGTACGGACCGGCCCGACGCACTAGGCTTGAGCGCGAGTGTCACGCTTGATCACCGTGAGTGTGCGCGTTGGAGTGGCGAGCATGAGCCCGGAGTATCCGTTCGACGAGGCCGCGACGGCCCGGGCGGTCATCGACGACAGCGGCGTGCTCGTCGAGTGGAGCGCGGGCGCCGAGCGACTGCTGGGCCACCGGGCCGCCGAGGTCGTCGGACGCCCGGCCGCGGAGCTGCTGGCCGACGAGCGGGGACGCGGCGCCCCGGAGGGTGACCGCTGGGACGGCGTCCTCACGCTGCGCCGCCGCGACGGCGGCACACTCGCCGTGTGGCTGCTCGCCCACCGGCTGCGCCCCCAGGGCGAGGGCACCCACCGCTGGCTCGTGGTCACCCCGCTGGAGGGGGACGGCCCCCGGCTGCCCGACGATCCGCTGGACCAGGTCGGGCTCCTCGCCTCACCGTGCGCCATCGCGATCTATGACGAGCGGCTGCGGCTGCGCAGGATGAACGGCGTCATGGCGGAGGTGCTCCACCTCTCCGAGGAGCATGTGCGGGGCCTGCGGGCGCCCGAACTGACGGGGCGGGCGCAGAGTTACGACATCGAGCGGCAGCTCCTGCGCGTGCTCACCACGGGCCGGGGCACCGACGTACGCACGTATGTGCCGGTCGGCGGGGACAGAACGCACGCCTGGCTGGCCCGGATGGCCCCGATCACCGACGGCAGGGGACGGGTGCGCGGAGTGTCGGTCGCCGCGCACGACTTCACCGAGCAGTACCTGGCCCAGGAGCGGCTCCAGCTGGTGAACGAGGCCAGCGTCCGGATCGGCACCACCCTCGATGTCACGCGGACCGCCCAGGAGCTGGCGGACATCTGTGTCCCCGCACTCGCCGACTTCATGAGCGTGGATCTGCTGGACCCGCCGGAACACGGCGGCGAGGCGCCCACCGGCCGGCCGGCGGCCCCGCTCACCCTGCGCCGGACCGCCCACCGGTCCGTCAACGCCGGCAGCCCCGAAGCCGTGGTCAAGCCGGGCCACGTGGACGTCTATCCGACCCCGTCGCCGCAGGCGGACGCGCTGCTGGCGGGCCACACGCTCGTCGCCTCGACCGCGACCGACGACCTCGCGCAGTGGCTCTCCTGGGACCCGGCCCGCGCGGAGCGGATCCGGGAGTACGGCATCCACACCACGATGTCGGTGCCGATCCAGGCCCGCGGCACCACCCTGGGCGTCGCCGTGCTCACCCGGTTCAAGAACCCCGAGCCGTTCACACCCGACGACGTGCTGCTGGCCGAGGAGATCACGGCCCGCGCGGCCGTCTGTATCGACAACGCCCGCCGCTACTCCCGCGAACGCGAGACCGCCCTCGCCCTACAGCGCAGCCTGCTGCCCCGTACGCTGCCGCGCACCGCCGCCCTCGAAGCGGCCTCGCGCTATCTCCCGGCGGCGCGCTCCGGCGTGGGCGGTGACTGGTTCGACGTGATCCCGCTGTCCGGGTTGCGGGTGGCGATGGTCGTCGGGGACGTCGTCGGACACGGCATCCAGGCCTCGGCCACGATGGGCCGGCTGCGTACGGCCGTGCGCACCCTGGCCGACATCGACCTCGCGCCCGACGAACTGCTCACCCACCTCGACGACCTGGTCGTCCGGCTGTCCGAGGAGGCGGGCACCGACGGTGTCTCCGGCGAGGTCGGCGCCACCTGCCTCTACGCGGTGTACGACCCGGTCTCCCGGCGCTGCACGATGGCCCGGGCCGGGCACCCCTCGCCCGTCATGGTGCCGCCCGGCGGCGCGCCCCGCGAGATCGAGGTGCCTGCCGGGCCGCCACTGGGCCTGGGCGGGCTGCCGTTCGAGTCGGCCGAGGTCGAGCTGCGCGAGGGCACGGTGCTCGCGCTCTACACCGACGGGCTGATCGAGACGCGTGAGCGTGACGTCGACGCCAGCCACGCGCTGCTGTGCGACGCGCTGTCGGCGTTCTCCGACTCGTTGGACGAGACCTGCGACCGTGTGCTGCACGCCCTTCTCCCGCCGGGCGGCGCCGCGGACGACGTGGCCCTGCTGCTGGCCCGCACCCAGGGACTGCCGTCCTCCAGGGTCGCCACCTGGGACATCCCGGCGGATCCGGCGCTCGTGGCGCCCATCCGCAAGCAGGTCCTGGAACAGCTCAGCGTGTGGAACCTGACCGAGGCGTCCTTCACCGCCGAGCTGGTGGTCAGCGAGCTGGTCACCAACGCCATCCGCTACGGCATCCACCCGATCCGGCTCCGGCTGATCCACGACGCGCAGACGCTGATCTGCGAGGTGTCCGACACCAGTCACACGGCACCGCATCTGCGCCGCGCCAAGATCTTCGACGAGGGCGGCCGCGGGCTGCTGCTGGTGGCTCAGCTGACCCAGCGCTGGGGCAGCCGGCACACGGCGGACGGCAAGACGATCTGGGCCGAGATCGGGCTCCTCGACGAGGAGTGAGTACGCGCGGCGAGTACTCCGCGGGAAAACGGGGAGTCGTGACAGACATGGGACGTGCACGGACACTCCACTCCTTACACCGGGCGACTCCCGTCGTGACCGCCGTCGCGCTGCTGGGCCTGCTGACCGCGTGCGCCGACGGCGCCGACTCCACGGGAGCCGCACGGACACCGGCCGGCCCGAGCAGCCGTACGACCGGACCGGCCACGACCGACACCGGGAGCCCCACCAACGGGCCGGGAACGCCGGGACCAGGCATCGCCGAAACCGAGAGCCCGGTGACCCAGTCGGGCGGCGCCGCACCGCGCTGTCACACCTCCGAGTTGCGCGCGTCGATCGGACGCCCGAGCCCGGGGGCCGGGCAGCGCAACTTCCCGATCGTGCTGACCAACAAGACCGACCGCACCTGCACGGTCCGCGGCTACCCGGGTGCCGCCTTCGTCGACGCGTCCGGCAAGCAGCTCGGCCCCGACCCGAAGCGCTCCCCCGACACACCGACGACCGTCACGCTGAACCCGGGCCGCAGCGCCTGGGCCGGGCTGTCCTTCGCCAGTCCCGAGATCAGCGGGGCCCGCACGGCCCGGCCGGCGGCGCTGCTCGTGACGCCGCCCGACGAGCGGGAGCCGCTGAAGGTGACGTGGACGGCCGGTGAGGTGCCGGTGGCCGGGAACGAGTCCTCGGTCCGGCTGACCGTGGTCCAGCCCGGCACCGGAGGCTGAGCCGCTGGTCAGCGGCGACCGCCGCCGTAACCGCCATAGCCCCCGCCATAGCCTCCGTACCCGTACCCGTACCCTCCACCGGACCAGCCGTTCTGGCCGCCCCAGGAGCAGGAGTACGGGTTGTAGTAACAGGACGCGTCGGTCGGGGTCGGGCTCGTGGCCGTCGGCTGCGACGTCGACGGGGTCGCGGACGGTGTCGGCGTGGGTGCCGGGGCCTTGGACGGTTCCGGGGTGGTGGTCGGCGTCGGGGCCGGTGGCTTCGCCTTCTTGGCCTCCGTGTCCCAGTTGACCACCTCCAGCTGGGGTTCCGTCTTCGATGTGTCGATCACCCAGTGCTGGGCGTTGTCGTCGTCCTCGCGGCTCTTGAGGACGAGAGCGCCCGAGCCGTCCGTGGCGGCGGGGCTCAGGGCCAGGTCCTGGTTGAAGCGGGGCACCAGGGTGCCCTGGAGCGTGAAGTCGTAGCGGACGTTCTTGGTCTCGGAGTCGGCGGCGTTCGTGCAGGGGGCCAGCCGGACCGAGTAGCCGAGGTGGGAGTCGAGGCAGAGATCGGGGTTCGCGGCGCTGCGCGCGAGTCCGTCGGTCTCGTACGACCACTGCTGGCCGGGCGCCGAGGAGCACTTGGTGAGTTCGGTCTCCGCGTCCTTGACGGCCTTCTCGCCGACGATGCCGACGCAGAGCCCGGATCCGATGTTGTGCAGCCGGCCCCGCAGTTCGCCCTTCGCGGCCTCGGCGGCGCCCGCCCAGGACGGGTTGCTGGTGGCGGCGCCCGCGTCGGAGTCGGGTGCCCCGGTGGGGCGGTCGTTCGTGGCCGGAGCGGGCGTGTCCTCGGAACCGCCGACCGACCAGAGCACGAGCGGGAGGACGACGAGGGCGCTGACGGTCGCCACGGCCGCGGTGAGGTTGCGGCGCCGCGCGGCACGGCGGGCGGCCTTGAGGGCCGCGCGGCCGGTGCAGGTGCGGGGTTCGCCGGCTTGCGGGGCGGTGGTGGGGTCGCTCCGGCGGGGGCTACGACGGGCAGAACGGCGTGCGGCCCGGGGACCGCTCGGCGAGGAGGCGGACACCGCGGTCGCGGCGGCGAAGGGCTCGCCCGTGGGGGCGAAGGGGGCTGCCGCGGGGGCGGCCGTCGCTGCGACGGTGGCGAGTTCCTCGCCGCCGGGGGCAGGGGCGTACGCGGGCGGAGCGGGGACCTCTGCCGGGTAGACGAAGTCGGCGGTGTCGGCGGTGTCGGCGAAGAACGACTCCCCCGCGATCGGCGCTGTCGCCACCGGCGCCGCGGCCGCTTCGGTCCTCGCCTCGGCCGGCTCCTCGGCCTGACGTGCTCTCGCCTCCAGGTAGGGTCTCGCGCCCCAGCCGAGCACGGCCTCGGCCAGTGCGACGCCGAGCCCTTCGTTGAAGAAGAGGAGCTGGGCGGCGGTGTCGGCGCAGTGCCCGCAGCGGTTCAGGTGTTCGCGCAGGTCCGGGTCGACGTCGACGCCGCCGCGGCGGTAGGTGACGTCCAGCATCCGCAGGTACTGCCGGCACTCGTGCTCGGGGGCGAGTTCGCCGTGGACCTGGAGACTCTCCTCGCGCAACCGCTCGCAGGCCCGGCCCAGTTCGATGCGGGCCGACTCCTCGTCGAGGCCGAGGAGTCCGGCCGGTACGGCCAGCGGTTCGGCCTCGACCTCGGTGTGCCACAGCAGACAGCGGGCCGCCTGGGGAAGCCGCTGGAAGGCGCCGGACAGCAGCCGTCGGTCGGCGGGCGGCAGCAGTCGGGCGGCGACGCGCTCCGCGCCCTCCGTCTCGGACCGCAGCTCGGGGTGGAGCAGTTCGCGACTGCGGTCGTTGTCCCATTCCGCGGCGATACGCCGCACGGTGACGAGGAGCTGGGGACGCCAGGCGGCCGTCGGTCCGGTCTGCCGCAGCGTTTCGCCGAAAAGCCGGGTGAAAGCCGCGGTGGTGAGCATTCCCGCGGATCGGGCGTCGGCGGTACACAGCCGTGCGTAGGCGAAGCCCGCTTCCCAGTGCCGGTCGAGGAGTTCACCGACGGGGTGCAGCGCCGGCGACACTCCCGTCCACTTCTTCAGTTCGGCGCTCAGTTGAGCGTCCGTCACATCGAAGAGTCGGTCGTCGTCAGGCGAATTCGACAGGCCTGCGTCAGGCACGACGGCATTCCTCCGGAGGGCTTTCGGCATTGAAGGTCCATACCAACGAGTATGCTCCGGGCGCGACTCTCGTGAAGTCTGGGCACTGGGGAGCGAGGCACACCTTTGCACAGGTCAGGGACAGAGAACAAGCGATTCCAGTTTTTGTGCATTGCGTATGCGACCGTCACTGTTTGACGATTGGTCAATAACCCCGCAAGGCGATTGCGGCACCTCGGCAAGATAATTGGAAACGGTATCCACTCAGCCGACTTCGCGCGCGAGCGCAAACCATTGAACGGCCGATCTCCGACTTTCATGCCTGGTCATACGGACGTACGGACCTTCACCTCGCCTTCACAAGTCATGCGCCAACCATTGGACCGCTCCCCCGGTACGCCCCCGGCGGCCTCCCGTACCGTTCACGGAACACCCGGTTGAAGTGAAAAGGACTGGCGAACCCGGAGGCGGCCGCCACGCGTTCCACGGACAGGTCGGTGGACTCCAGCAGTCGCGCGGCGTGCCGCAGCCGGGCCTCGCGCAGCGCGCGCATCGGTGACTGCCCGATCTGGCGGGTGAAGAGGTGGGCGAACCGCGACGGCGAGAGAGCGACCTGCTCGGCAAGAGAGCGCACGGTGTGCGGTGCGGCCGGGTCGGCCGCGATCAGCGCCTCCGCCCGGCGCACCCGGGCGTCGATGCCGGGCCGGGGCGGCTGGGCCCGCACGGTGCCGGCGGTCAGCAGGACGACCTCCTCCAGCGAGCACAGGGCGAGTTCGCGGGCGGCGGTGCCGTGGGCCACGGCGACCGATTTGTCCCCGGGCGCGTCGCCCGGCGCGGTCGTGGGCGGCGCGTCCGTGCCGGTCCAGCGGGCGTCGGTGAGCATCCGGCGAAACGCCGCCTCGACGCGGCCGCGCACCGTGTCCGGCGTCGGCCTGACGACGTACATCCCCGCACCGGCGTCGTACGGGCGCAGCCAGGACCGCCAGGAGGGACGGGCCTGGCAGTGCACCCACCAGAACCGCCAGTGCCGGGCGCCCCGTTCGACCCCCTAGCCCTGCGCAACAACGGGCGCGTGCACCACCACGAACCGGCTCGGGTCGTGCTTCACCTTGCCGGGCGAGACGATGTCCCAGGCATAAATGCGCGAG
>CBFGZZ010000338.1:0-9706 GCA_965653385.1 uncultured Streptomyces sp.
TCCGGCGCCCCGGTGGACAGACCGGAACCGTACGCGGCCGCGATGACCGAGTGCTGTGCTGTGCAGATGATGCACGGCTCGAACCCCAACGCCCGCGCGGCCTTCCTTGACACATTGTCGCCCGAAGCACGCGCGGCCTTCGCCCAGCTCGGCAGTCGACGTCGCTACGCCGTGGGAGACGTACTCCTCCATGAGGGCGACGACACACAGGAGTTGGTGGTCCTCCACGAGGGCTTGGTGAAGGTGACCGCCCGGCTGGACCGTGACCGAGTGTCGCTCATGGACATCAGGATCGCCGGGGATGTCGTGGGCGAGATGGCGGCGATGGGTGTCGGACCGCGATCGGCCACGGTCACCGCCTGCGGCGACGTAGTCGCCGCCGTCGTCCCGAGACATGAGCTGGAGGCCTTTCTCCTCGCCCAGCCGGAGATGTCGCTGCTGCTCGTCCAGATGGTCTGCGGTCGGCTGCGCCGATCCGACCGCCTACGGCTCGAACTCGGCGGTTACCCGGTCCTGGTTCGGTTGGCGCGCGTCCTTGTCGAACTCGCGGAGTCGTACGGGCGGCCCGCTGAGACGTTCAGGGGACCCAATTGGAACAAGAGGCGCATCGAGGTGAATTTGTCCCAGTCGGAGTTCGCCGCCCTTACCGCGTCCACCACGGACACCGTTCACAAGGCTCTCGCTCAACTGCGGAAGCGCAAGATCATCACCACCGGCTCCCGGTGGACCTCCGTTGAGGACATGACTCGCCTGCGCACTGCGGCTCGGATGAGCGTGCCATCACCCGGGAGCAAGTAAGCCGCAGTAATACGGCTTGCTCAGCCGCTCCCGCCCCTTCCTCCCACAGTTGGCGTGTGCACCCGCCC
Source organism: uncultured Streptomyces sp. (assembly GCA_965653385.1). Taxonomy (GTDB): domain Bacteria; phylum Actinomycetota; class Actinomycetes; order Streptomycetales; family Streptomycetaceae; genus Streptomyces. Next base: position 867 of record CBFGZZ010000338.1, read on the forward strand.
AACCCCTCCTGGAAGGTGGCGAGTTGTTGTGAAAGAGCTCTCCCATCCCCGCCCGCCGGACGACCTGACACACCGCCGACTGTGTCTGGTCGCGGACGTGGAGCAGTACAGCCGTCTCGACACCCGGACGCAGTCGGCCGTCCAGTCCGAGCTGGTCCGGTTGCTGGACGAGGCTGCGGCGCTGACCGGGCTGGACCGGGCGGCCTGGACGCGTCAGCCGCAGGGCGACCTGGAGTTCGCCGTCCTGCCCGAGGCAACGCCGGAAGACGCCGTCCTGGGCCCCTTCATCCACCATCTCGCGATCCGCCTCGGCGAGCGCAACGCCCGCCCGGCCGCCCAGCGGGTCAGGCTGCGGATGGCCGTGGACGCCGGCGTGGTCGCGGACGCAGCGCTCGGCCACGCCGGCCCGGCCCCGGTCGCCGTGGCGCGCTACGTCAACGCGCACCAGCTCAAAGCCGTCCTCACCGCCCTGACCGAGGCGGACCTCGCCGTCATCGTGTCGGACCGGCTCTACCAGGACGTTGTGCGGTCCGGGCGGCGGGACCTCGACCCCGCGCAGTATGTGCGGGTCCATGTGCGGGTGAAGGAGTTCGGCGGCTACGGCTGGATCCGAGTGCCGGGCCACGTGCCGGACGACGTGCGGTCGGTCGTCGCGGACGCGCAGAAGCCCTCGCCGGATGCCGACGCCCCGAGCCGGACGGGCCTGTCCCAGTATGTCCACCAGGGCGCCGCCGTCGGCCGGGACGTCGTCGGCGGTCTCACCGTCGGTCTGCCCGCGCCCCCTCCACCGGCCGGCTCCGGACCCGCCCGGTGACGGCCCCCCACAAGGCCCCGCCCTGGCGCGAGCGGGGCGACAACCAGTGGGCGGACTACGGGGTGAATGTCGGTCACGCCGTGTACGGCGGCATTCACTTCCACCCGCCCGCCTCGACCGCCGCGCGGTCCCGGCGCCGGAACCATACGGCGCAGCTGGCCCGCATGACACGGCACGAGGCATTGCGATCGGCCCTGGTCGACCTCGCATGTGCCTGCGGCCGAGTCGCCGCCGCCCTGGCGTACCTCTGGCCCGACGAGGCCGGAAAGGAGGAGGGATGACATCGACCGGACCCGGGGGCGTCTTCGCCCGAATCGACCAGGGCGTCCTCGGATCGCCCGGCGCCACACGACCGTGCCTCACGGTGCACGTCGGCGCCCATGCCCTCCTGCTCTCCCCGGAGGAGAGCAGGAGGGCGCTCTACGGCCCACGGCGGGACGCGGCGCTGGGCGCGGCGGTCTGGCGACAGGCCGTCACCGAGGCCATGAGGGAGCCGCGGAACGGCGACGGCACCGGACGACTGCTAGTCGTCTGGCTTGCCCTCCCCGGCCTGTACCGGAACCTGTACCGGATCCTGCGCCGCTGGCGGCGGGTCGGCCGGACCGACCTGGAGTCGGAGGCCGTCCTGGCCGTGCTTGCCGCCCTCGACGTGGCGGACCCGGACGGCCCGGACCCGGGCGGCCGCCTGATCAAGGACGCGGTGAACCGGATGTGGGCCTACGCGAAGCGCGTCACGCGGGAGATCCCCGTCGTCGACATCGATGCCTTCGCCGATGCCCGCAATGCCGTCGACCCGCCGCAGAAACGGCCCCGTCCACCCGAGCGATGGGAACTGCATATCACGCCCCCGCCCCGCCGCGAGGGCCTGTACGCCACACTCCGCTTCGCTGAGCCGCGCCCTCGGCAAGACGGCCGGCGGACCGGGACCCGCCTGCCCGACCTGGTGTTCCGGGCCCGCCGCCACCAAGAAGCCGACCTCATCGGCACGCTGGTCCTGCGCCCAGCGGGAGCCCAGCGGTGAGCGGGCGGTCCGGCCCGCCGCTCGGCTTCGCGGAGGCCCTCGACCTGCCACTGAGTGTTGACCTGCGCACAGCCGCACGCGCCTTCGGTATCTGTCCCGCGACGGCGTACAAGCTGATCCGCCTCGGCGTCTTCCCGTGTCCCGTGTTGAGGGTCGGCGGACGCTACCGCATCCCCACCGCCTACTTGCTACGCACCCTCGGGATCGAGGAGCGGCCCGTGTACGCCGTTCCCCTGGAGGACGACGAGGCGCCCGCTGCCCGGCCCCACGACACCCACTCTCGAGCATCGGAGGTTTCCGCATGAACACGCCAGAGGCGCTCCGGCAGGAGTCCGCCCAGCCCCGTAGGTGCTTCGTCGTCGGCCCCATCGGCGACCCGCACGCCGCGCACGGAAGCCCCGAGCGTGAGGCCTACGAGCACCATCTCGGCATCTTCGAGGAGGTGATCGCCCCCGCCTGCGAGAAGTACGGCATCAGCGCCGTGCGCGCGGACGGCATCGCACACGCCGGTGACATCAACGAGCAGATCTGCCGGCATGTCGTCGAGTCCGACTTGGTCGTCGCGGACGTAAGCGGCGGCAACCCCAATGTGATGTACGAGCTGGGGCTGCGGCACATCACCGGCAAGCCGACGATCCACATCGGGGAGTCCGGGCAGTTGCCCTTCGACATCGCATCGATCAGGACGATCCGCTACCAGCGAAAGCGCAGTCATCTGGCCGGAGCGCGCAAGGAGATCGAGAGCGCCCTGGAGGCCGGGCTCCGGGACGGCTTCGAACTTCTCACACCGGCACGGGTGCTGCGCGGACTTCAGGCCGGTGATGGGTCAAGCTCCGGCCAGGAGGTCGGCGATGGCAGGGAGGAGGACGAGGACCCGCCCGGTCTGCTCGACGACTTCGCCGTCATCGAGGACGGGCTGGACGAGATGACCGCCGACTTGGAGGCGATCGCGAAGACGATCGAGACGATCGGGGCGCTGACCGAGCAGTCCAGCACCGAGATGCTGGAACTGGCCCGGGCGAACGCGCCCGCGAGCGCGCGCCTCGCCGCCGTCGTCCGGTATGCGGAGACGATCAGTGCACCGGCGGGCGAACTGAACGTCGTCGCCGCCGCGTTCGTGGAGCGGATGGCAACCATGGACAGCGGGGTGCGGGCCGCGCTGGGGCTCATCGAGATGACGCCTCCCGACGAGCGCGATGAGGGAGCGGAGGTGTTCCTGGAGCAGCTGATGTCCCTGGACGAGGCCGCGCAGGACGGTCTGGTGCAGATGGGCTTCTTCGGCACCTCGGCGGGCGCCATGGTCCGGGTGAGCCGACACCTCCGCAAGCCGGTGAAGGACATCTCCGCAGCGGTGGAGCAATTGACCTCCGCCATCACGAGGATGGGGGAGTGGGCGGCCAAGGCCCGTGCGCTGGCGCACAGTGCCACCGTGTGACACTGCCCCTTGCAGGGACCCGGACCTCCTCAGAGGCCCGGGTCCTGTGCCTGCTCGTTCACGGCATCCTTGCCCTGCGGAACACAGAGTTCCCGGTCCACTGCGGCCTGCCCGCGGCGGCCGGCGTAGACCAGGTAGATAGACGGCGACTTGGGCGTTCTCGATCCTGCCCGCGGTGCCGGTGTACTGCCGCTGGACTCCAACGGTGTCGGTGCCTTTCTTCACGTCGCCGGTCTCGTTGACCACCAGCACCGCCTCGTCGTCGTGCAGATGCTCCACCACGTGGTCACCCACCTCGTCGCGGACCTGGTCGGCATCCCACTTCGCCCTCCCGAGCAGGTGCCGCATGCCGTCCGGGGTCCTGTCCCCGGCCTACTCGGCGATGGTCCAGCAGTTCTTGCGCGACCCGTGTGAAGCGTCCCGCCATCCGGCTCATCAGGCCCTCGAACGCCTCCTGGCAGCAGGCAGGGCCTACGCTGTGACCTGCGGCCACCGCAGGACCGTTTGTCTTCACACACCGATGATCAACGGTGGCCGCACCCGTCTCCACACCGCGTCAGGTCGCGCAGCGTCTGCCTGCCGGCCTGTGTATCGGAGGGCTTGTGCAACGTGGCGAAGTCTGGTGGGTCCAGTTCGACGAGCGGAGGTTGGTCGTACTGCTGTCAGGAGACGACGCGTCCGGGTTCCAGGTGATGCAGGTCGTCGCTCCGGCGGGCCTCGACATCAGCGGTCTGGGCATCGAAGTGACGGTCGGCGCCGGTGAAGGGCTGCCGCTCGAAGGCGTGCTGCGGCTCGCGTTCCCACGTCCAGGCTTCACCCCGTGCACGTGGCTGACCACCGTGTCCCGGGACGACCTGATAGAGCGGGCGGCCGTCCTGTCCTCCAGGAAGCTCAGCGAGATCGACGATGCCCTCCGACTCGCTGAACAAGCACAGGAGCGGACGCCGGTAACGACCGCGAAGCTCAGCGAGATAAGGGACGCCCTCCGTCGCGGTGAACTCGGGTAGACGGAGAAGGAGCCGACGCCCGCGACGGCATGGGCGACCTCGGGCGAGGTGATCCACGCTGGACACCTGCCGCCTCGACGCCCCTCACCATCGGGATCACGATCTACGGCTGGAGTTCGTTGATCCACGTGACGGCTCCGTCACACTCGCTGAATACGTTGAGCAGTACTGGGTGCCGGGTGTGCCCGAGGCACGCCTACGCGCCCCTCGTGCTGGAGGCAGGCGAGTCCGTCGTAACCCTCGCCCAATGGCTGGGGCATTCCTCGCCGACCATCACCCTTGACCACTACGCCCACTTCATGCCGGAGGCGGGGAAGAAGGGGCGCAGAGCGATCGATAGCCTGCTAGGGGAGCCGACGGAGGAGCCCTCCGGCCCGAACTCCCCAGATTCTCCCCAGGACCGATACTGAGCGTCGACCGATCCGGCCGCCGTGCGGAAACAACGAGGTGAGAGGCCCCATGTTCACGACCCGCCCCACCCTCCAGGGCACCTTCGGCATGGTGTCCTCCACCCACTGGCTCGCCTCGCAGTCCGCGATGGCCGTGCTGGAGCGCGGGGGCAACGCCTACGACGCCGCCGTGGCCGGCGCGTTCGTGCTGCACGTCGTCGAGCCGCATCTCAACGGACCGGCCGGTGAGGTACCGATCCTCGTCGCCCCGGCGGGCGGCGAGGTGCGCGTGCTGTGTGGGCAGGGCGTGGCACCGGCGGGGGCGACCGTCGCGCACTACCGGGGGCTCGGGCTGGACCTCGTGCCCGGCACGGGACCGCTCGCCGCCGCCGTGCCCGGCGCGTTCGACGCCTGGATGCTGTTGCTGCGGGACCACGGCACAAAGTCGCTCGCCGAGGTGCTCCAGTACGCCATCGGCTACGCCGAACACGGCCACGCGCCCGTGGAGCGGGTGGGCGAGACCGTGGAGACCGTGCGGGAGCTGTTCGAGACCGAGTGGACCTCGTCGGCCGAGGTGTACCTGCCCGGCGGGAAGGCGCCCCGGCCCGGGGAGCCGTTCCGCAACCCGGCCCTCGCCGCCACCTGGAGGCGGCTGCTCGACGAGGTCGCCGGTGCCGGGGACCGGGTCGCCGAGATCGAGGCCGCGCGGGAGGTGTGGCGCACCGGGTTCATCGCCGAGGCCCTGGTACGGCAGGCCCAGCGCCCCACCATGGACACCAGCGGCGAGCGGCACTCCGGCACGCTCACGGCCGCCGACCTCGCCGGCTGGTCCGCGACCTACGAGGCGCCGACGACGTACGACTGGAACGGCTGGACCGTGTGCAAGGCCGGCCCCTGGAGTCAGGGCCCCGTCCTCCTCCAGCAGCTCGCGCTGCTTCCGCCCGAGTTGCCCCGGTACGGGTCCGCCGAGTACGTCCATCTGCTGATCGAGGGCTGCAAGCTGGCCATGGCCGACCGGGAGGCCTGGTACGGCGACGCGGCCGAGGTGCCGCTCGCCGACCTGCTGTCGGACGGCTACAACGCCGCCCGGCGGGAACTGGTCGGCGAGAAGGCCTCCCACGAGCTGCGCCCCGGCAGCCCGGGCGGACGCGCCCCGCGGCTGTGCGCCCACGCGCGCGTGGTGGCCTCCGACGAACCCGGCTTCGACGTGCTGGGCGTGGGCGAGCCGACGGTCGCCAAGAGCCCGACGTCGCCGGTGCCGGGCGAGCCCGACGTCTCCGCCGACGGCGCCACCCGGGGCGACACCTGCCACCTCGACATCGTCGACCGCTGGGGCAACATGATCGCGGCCACCCCCAGCGGCGGCTGGCTCCAGTCCAACCCGGTCGTGCCCGAACTGGGCTTCCCGCTCGGCACCCGGCTCCAGATGGCCTGGCTGGAGGAGGGCCTGCCGAACTCACTGACGCCGGGCCGGCGGCCCCGTACGACGCTCACACCCTCGATCGCCCTGCGCGACGGCGTGCCCGTCATGGCCTTCGGTACGCCCGGCGGCGACCAGCAGGACCAGTGGCAGCTGCACTTCCTCCTCGCGGTCGCCCTGCGCGCCCCGGTCCGCGGCGGCCTCGACCTCCAGGGCGCGATCGACGCCCCGAACTGGCACAACGACAGCTTCCCCGGCTCCTTCTACCCGCGCGGGATGCGCCCGGGAAGCGTCACCGTGGAGTCCCGTACACCCGTCGAGGTGGTGGAGGAGCTGCGGCGGCGCGGGCATGAGGTGACCGTCGGCGACGCCTGGTCGGAGGGGCGGCTGTGCGCCGTCGCGCGGGACCCGGAGACCGGGGTGCTGTCGGCGGCGGCGAATCCCCGGGGGATGCAGGGCTACGCGGTCGGGCGCTGAGGACAGGCCCCGGACGCCGAGCCTTCGACGTCTGACCTGCTGATATCCGCCCCTCATGTTCACGCCGAGGCCATCCGCCGGCCACCCGGCGGGCGGGGATTGTCAGTGGGGCGTGCTCTCATGGAGGGGTGATCGAAGAAAACGAAACCATCGACGAGTTTCTCGGCAAGCACGCGGCAGACGTGGAAGAAGCGGTCCGTAAGGCGGCCGCGGCCGAGATCATGCCCCGCTTCCGGCAGCTGGCCGACCACGAGGTCCACCAGAAGGCCGGACCGCACGACCTGGTGACCGACGCCGACCGGCTCGCCGAGAAGTACCTCACCGAGGTGCTCGGCGCGCTGCTGCCCGGCTCGGTCGTGGTCGGCGAGGAGACGGTGGACGCCGACCCGGCGTCGTACGAGGCGCTCCAGGGCGACGCCCCGGTCTGGATCGTCGACCCCGTCGACGGCACCCGCCAGTTCGTGCACGGCGACCCCGGCTTCTGCACGCTGGTGGCGCTCGCACGGCACGGCGTCCTGCTCGCCTCCTGGACCTACGCCCCCGCCCGCGACCAACTAGCCACGGCCGTACGGGGCAAGGGTGCCTACCTGGACGGTGTGCGACTGCGCTCGGGCGCGCCGGAGCCCGGCCGGGACCTGGACGTCGCGACCTCCCACCCGGACTACACCACCGACGAACAGAAGCGCCAGCTGCTGGGCCTGTGGACCGACGGGGTCAGGCCGCGCCCCTGCGGCTCGGCGGGCCTTGAGTATCTGGCCGTCGCCCGGGGCGAGTTGGACGCGACCGCGTTCAGCTGGGACCTGGCCTGGGACCACGCCGCGGGCATCCTCCTGGTCGAGGAGGCGGGCGGCGCCCACCTGACCCACGCGGGCGAGCCCTTCCGCGTCACGGGCGGCAACGCCCTGCCGTTCACCACGGCCCGGGACGCGGCCACGGCTCGCCGGGTCGCGGGACTGCTGTCGGCAGGACGCTGATCGTCCAACAGCTCGGCCCGGCCCCGTACCGACACGGCCCCGCGTCCCCCGGGTGCGGCACCGCACCCCTGCGCTGTCAGTGCCGCGGCATATCCTGATCCTTCAATGGCCATCGGCTGACGAAGGAGTCCGAAGGTGCCGTCGATGCTCGATGCGGTCGTGGTGGGTGCGGGGCCGAACGGACTGACCGCTGCCGTGGAGCTGGCCCGCCGCGGCTTCTCCGTGGCCGTGTTCGAGGCGCGGGACACCGTCGGCGGCGGAGCCCGCACCGAGGAGCTGACCCTGCCCGGCTTCCGGCACGACCCGTGCTCCGCCGCGCATCCCCTGGGCATCAACTCGCCCGTGTTCCGGACCATGCCACTCGACCGCTACGGCCTGGAGTGGCTGCACGCCGACCTGCCCATGGCGCATCCCTTCACCGACGGCAGCGCCGCAGTGCTCTCCCGGTCCGTCGCCGAGACCGCCGCGTCGTTCGGTCCGCGCGACGCGGGCACGTACCGCAGGCTGGTCGAGCCGTTCCTCGCCAAGTGGGACACCCTGGCCCGTGACTTCATGTCCCTGCCCCTCACCGCCCTCCCCCGGGACCCGGTCACCCTCGCCAGGTTCGGCCTCGTCGGACTGCCCCCGTCGACCTGGCTGACGCGCCGCTTCCGCGACGAGCGGGCCAGGACGCTGTTCGCCGGCCTCGTCGCGCACGTCATCGCCCCGCTGGGTGGTCTCGCCACCAGTGCCATCGGCCTGGTCTTCGCCCTCGCCGCGCACGCCCGGGGCTGGCCCGTGGCCCGCGGCGGCTCCCAGTCCATCTCCGACGCCCTCACCGCCTACCTGAAGGACCTCGGCGGCACCGTCCACACCGACTACGAGGTCAAGCGGCTCGACGACCTGCCGCCCGCCCGCGCGTACGTCTTCGACACCTCACCCACCGCGCTGGCCCGCATCGCCGGCTTCGGCCGCTACTACGAGAACTACCGCTACGGCGCCGCCGCCTTCAAGATCGACTACGCGCTGGACGGCCCCGTGCCGTGGACCTCGCCGGAGGCGCGGCGGGCCGGCACCGTGCAGGTCGGCGGTAACAGCGCGGAGATCGGCGCCGCGCTGCGGGCCGCGTCCCGGGAGGGCCGGGCGCCCGACAAGCCGTTCATGATCACGGTGCAGCCCAGCGTGGTCGACCCCACCCGGGCCCCCGAGGGGGGGCATGTCTTCTGGGCGTACGGCCATGTGCCCAACGGCTGGACCGGAGACCTCACCGACGCCCTGGAACGCCAACTGGAGCGCTTCGCCCCGGGGTTCCGCGACCGCGTCC
>CBFGZZ010000339.1:0-9659 GCA_965653385.1 uncultured Streptomyces sp.
AGGGCGGCGCGGCGGCCGGTGCGTACCGTGCCGGTCTCGGCGCTTCCAAGCCGGGGGGGTGGGCGGAGGCGGCCGGGGGGGGGGCGCAGGCCGCCACGGCGATGGTCAAGGTCGTGCGCACCGTGGCCCTGAAGGCCGACCTCGCTGCCATGGCCGCCGACGCCGCTGATTCCGCGGGCGCGGCCGCCGCCAGCTCGGCGCTCAACGCCGCCGCCGCCGCTCGGGCGTCGGCCGACGCCGCCGTGGCCTCCGGCGCCGCACAGTCCGAGGCCGCCGCCGCGCAGCGGGAAGCCGCCGTGGCGGAGGCCGCCGCGGCCAGGGCGACGCAGGCCGCCGGCAGGTCGCGGACGCTGGCCGGACAGGCGGCCGCCGCCGCCCGCGCCTCGCGCGACGCGGCCAACAGCGCCGCCGATCACGCCGAGAAGGCGGCCGCGGCCGCTGTGGAAGCGGCGAACTTCGCCGGTCAGGCGGTCGACTACGCCAACCGGTCGACGACAGCCGCCAATGCGGCCGTCGAGGCGGCGAACAAGGCCGCGGACGCCGTCGACAAGGCACGTGCGGTCGAGCAGACGGCTCGTGACGCCGAGATCGCCAGGCTGGCCGAGGAGACCGAGGAGGCGATCGAGCGGGCGCGGCTCGAGGCGAGCGCGGAGACGGATCAGCTCGAACGGTTCAACAGGGAGCGGACACAGGAAGCACGCCTGTCCGAAGAACTGCTCGCGCTCATCGCCTCCGCGGAGGCGGCGCTGCGGGACGGCAGGACCGCTGAGGCCGTGGCGGCCGGGCGCAAGGCAGCGGTCCAGCTCATCGAGCGGGCGGGTACCTGGACCCGGGAGGCCGCGGAGTTCGCGCTGGCCGGCTCGGACGAGGACGTCGTCCACTGGATCGACGCCGACCGCGCCATCGCTCTGCAGCAGGACAACGTCGAGAACGTCGCGGCAATGGCGGCGATTTCGACGAAGGACGTGGCCGTGGCGGCCGTGGAGGCGCTGAAGACCGAGGACGCCGCGAAGGTCAGGACCTTCCTGGAGAGCGGGGCGATCGAGGCGGCCAAGGAGGACAACCGGGTCGAGGTGACCACGCTCCTGGCCGACGGCAACACCGGTCCCGCGGTGCGACGTGCGGCCGAGGCCGCGCTGGAGAACGGCACCGCCGAAGCCCTGCACGCCTTCCTGCACGTCGAGCGTGCCGCGGCCGTCCGCGAGGACGACCGGGTAAAGGCCACCACCCTCCTGGCGAACGGCGGCCCCTACGTCAAGGCGGCCGCCAAGATCGCGCTCGAGGGCGACACGCACATGCTGCGCCAGTTCATCGGCACCACGCAGCACGAGTTCGCGCGGATCGACCACGATCACGCCACTCACATCAGCGCGATCCGTGCGGCGATCGCGGGTGCGGCCAAGGTCGCCCAGGAAGCCCAGGAGGACGCGGCACGGGCCTCCGAGGCGGCGGCCCTCGCACGCGACGCCGCCGACAAGGCGATCGAGTGGTCCGATCTGGCCAAGGGTTACGCGGCCGACGCCAAGCTCTCCGCCGAGGAAGCACGCAAGAACGCCGAAGCTGCCGAAGGGTCCGCGGCCGACGCCGCGCGCTCCGCCGAAACCGCACGTCAGGCCGCTGCTGCGGCGCGCAAGGCGAGCAGTGTGGCGCGCCATGCGGCCACGCGGGCGGTGCAGTCCGCCGGCGTCGCCGCGAACTACGCCGCAGATGCCGCGGCTTCGGCCACGGCTGCCCGGAAGGCGTCGCTCGCCGCGGGCAAGGACGCCACCGCTGCCTCTCAAGCCGCGACCGAGGCCAAGGTCCTCGTCATCCAGGCGGCGATACGCGAGGCGATCCAGAACGCGATGGACAACGCGACCGTTCCCATCGATCCCGAGGAGAACGGCCTTCCGGAAGGCGCCGAGAGCTGTCTGACGCCGTTCGGCGACCCGATCGAGTCCGGCAACAGCACCAACCCGTGGGAACTGGGCTGGAGTTGGCTGACCGGGAAGGGCCCCCGGTCGCAGTGCTTCGGTCCGGCCGACGAGTTCACCGGCCTCTACCGTGACCACAAGTTCACGAAGGAGGTCATCGCCTTCTTCGCCTCCCGCACGCAGGGCGGGAACTACGAGCTCGGCCATACCTACATGTACGACTACCAGCTCGGTGGCTTCGACGGTGCCGGGAAGTACATCCAGGACTACGGGACGCTCTCCACGGCCGGTCTCACCGGAAACCTGGCGTACACGTTCCTGGGCTCGCACTACGTCCGGATGACGCCCATCCGGGAGAACGCGGACGGCTCCGTGGTGTGGCGGTACACCGCGTTCAACGAGTCGGACATCGAGTCCGCGACGCACCCTCCGGTCATCGGGTACACGGACTGGTGGAGCGACACCGTCGGTTCGCTCGTCGACAAGGTCGTCGGGGACTCCGGGCCGATGTCGCCCAAGACCCAGGTGATCGAGTTCAACGTTACGCTGGGGCCGTGATGAGCGAGAGGACGAGTGGGCGGTGGCTCGTCGCCGTCCTGGCCGCTTCTGCGGCACTCATCTCGGCGTGTACGGGCTCGACCGCCCGCGACGAACTGCCCGGCGTGTACCGCGACGACAAGGCCGGCGGCGAGCTCCGGCTCAAGTCCGACGGGACGTTCTCCGCCACCGGTCTGGCGACGGACGGGTCCTCCGGCCCCGCCGACTTCAGTGGCCGCTGGGAGTTCCGCGACAGCCAGGCGTCCAGCGACTTCGTCTACCTGACGGTCGATGACGGTGCACTCGGCAAGACCTCCGGCATTCAGCTCTACCCGAGCGGCCGGGAGGCGTTGGAGTTCCGTCCCGACCCGGACGGGCCGCCGTCCCTGGAGCTCACCAGAGCGGCCGCACCTTAGACAGATCCTGCGCGCCGGCACTACGCCTGACGGCGGCGAGGGCCGCGGAACACCTGTTCCGCGGCCCGGCCGCCGCCTTTCCCGCTCCCGAGGTATGACGCCGTCCGCCGAGCGAATTTCCGACGGAGCGGATGCTGATTCTTTATCGAGATCACTACAACCATTTCCACGGGTGACGCACATCACGACAGTAAGCCGGGGGATGCCCGACTTCTGCCCGATTTCTGAATTGGACGCGCCCGCCAAGCCCCGCTTCCATAAGGAACTTGAACCGCAGGGGCGGTGGAGAATTCCTCCGGTCGGCTCCTGCCGACTTTCGACTTCTAGGACTGTGATGAGACCACGCAGTACATTGGCGCGTGTTCTGGGAACCGCGACCGCCGCCGGTGCCCTGGCATGGGCCGTGATGGCCGGGGGCGAGCCCTCCGACGCCACCACCGGGCCCGTCGCCGACGCGGCGCCCGGATACGCCGTCGAGGACTACAACTACCCGAAGGCCGACGAGATCCTGGCCCAACAGGGCATCCTCCTCAAGCGCGGCGACGGCCACATCGTGCTCGCCGACTGCGCGAGCGAGGCGAACCTCCTGAGGTTCCTCGCCCGCGACCGGGAGGACGTGTGCTTCAAGGTCACCGGCGATGAGGGCTTCCTGACCCTGGAGCTCAACTCCGTGCACGGGGTGCGGACCGACGACTCCGTCAACACCCACCTCGAAATGACCGCCGAGGACGACCGCGTCGAGTACGACATCCCCGCGGAGACCTGGGAGGGCGTGGGCGAGTCCGTCGACGGCCGGGAGCACGTCCTGGTCGAGATCAGAACCACCAAGTAGCCTGCGCCGCCCTGTGATTGAGGTAACCACCCAGATGCATTCCTCCAGACGTCTCCGCCCGGCCGCGCTGGGCACGGTCCTGGCCGCCGGGTCGCTCGCGCTGTGCGCGGTGCCCGCGTCCGCTGTCACCGGCACTCCGGTCGCCGACTCGGACACCACCTACGCCTACACCGCCCAGGTCATCATCGGCGAACACGACCGCGGCTGCTCCGCCGTTCTCGTGGACACCGAGTGGCTGCTGACCGCGGCCAGTTGCTTCGCCGACGACCCGGCCACCTCGCTCGCGGTCCCGTCCGGCGCCCCGCAGAAGAAGACCACCGCCGTGATCGGCCGCGCTGACCTGGCCGGCACCCAGGGTGCCGAGCGCCGGGTCGTCGAGCTCGTGCCGCGTACCGACCGCGATGTGGTGCTCGCCCGGCTGAACCGGCCCGTGACCAACGTGACGCCCATCGCCCTCGCGAGCGCCGCGCCCGCGGCCGGTGCGGAGCTGACGTTCGCCGGATACGGCCGTACGAAGACCGAGTGGGCGCCGCTGAAGCTGCACACCGGCACCTACACCGTCGACTCCGTCGCCGCCACGTCGGCGAATGTGACCGGCAAGGACGGTGCCGCCGTGTGCATGGGCGACACGGGCGGCCCGGCGATCAGCGCCGGCAAGCTCGCGGGGCTCAGCTCCCGCTCCTCCCAGGGTGGTTGCTACGGCACGGACGCCACGCAGACCAGCACCGCGGGCGTCATCGCGCGCGTCGACGACCTCGCCTCCTGGGTGAACTCCAAGGTCGGCGCCACCCGCATCACCGACTTCAACGGCGACGGCGTCGAGGACATCGCGATCGCCGACCCCGCGGGCACCGTCGCCAGCAAGACCAACGCCGGTCTGGTACGGATCTCCTACGGCGGCGGCAAGGGCACCGCGGAGATCAACCAGGACCTCGCCTGGGTCGCCGGCGACGCCGAGCAGGGCGACTCGTTCGGCGACGCGATCGACACCGTCGACTACAACGAGGACGGCTACACCGACCTCGTCGTCGGCACCACGCTGGAGGACGTCGGCTCCGTCGTCGACGCGGGCTTCGTCGATGTGCTCTACGGCGCGGCCGGCGGCCTGGGCACCGGCCCGGTGACGAGCACCCACTTCGAGCAGGGCGCGGGTGCCGGCGCGATCAAGGCGGCGGCCAGCGAGACGGGCGACCGGATGGGTGACGCGCTCGCCGCCGGCACCACCGTCGCCGGCGAGCCGTACATCGTGATCGGCGTGCCCGGCGAGGCGCTCGGCACCATCGCGAAGGCCGGCGCGGCCTTCTACCTGCGTGGCACGACCAACATCGCGGTCCACCAGGACAAGACCGACGTGCCCGGTGCCGCCGAGGCGAACGACGGCTTCGGTGCCTCGGTCGCGGCCGACGCCAACCACATCGCCATCGGCGCGCCGAACGAGAACATCGGCGGTGACAACGCCGCGGGCAACCTTGCGGTCTTCAGCCACACGCTGCACGCCGACGGTCACCCCAAGCCGCTGTTCGGCCTGGACCAGGACCTCGAGAACGTCTCCGGCGGCGCCGAGGCGAACGACGACTTCGGCGCGGCGCTCAGCCTGACCGAGTTCCGGCCCTCGGGGGCCGCCGCGGCCACCGACTCGATCCTGGCGATCGGTTCGCCCGGCGAGGCAGTGGTCGTGGGCACCGAGAACCGCGCCGACGCCGGCCGTGTCGTCGTCGGCCGGGTCACCGCCGCGGGCGCCTGGGACGAGCTGCGGGAGCTCAAGCAAGGCACCGCCGACGACGATGTCTCCGGCACGTCCGAGGCCGGCGACCGGATGGGCGAGACCCTGACCGCCGTCAACACCGCGCCCCGCGCGTTCGGCACCACCGCGACCATGCGTCTCGCGGTCGGCACCCCGGGCGAGGCCCTCGGCACCACCGACAACGCCGGTGCCGTCCACACCTTCTCCCTCGTCGCGGCGGCCGGCGCCAACGACCGCTGGATCGAGGCCGGCGACGGCGACGGCATTCCCGGCACTCCGGGCGCCAACCAGTACCTGGGCCGCAACATGCACTACACCGGCACCAAGCTCTACGTCGGCATGCCCTACGGCCCCGGACTCGGCGCCCTGTACGCCCTGCCGATGTCCAACACCGTCAACGGCGGGACCGTCGCCGCGGTGACCACATACAAGCCCGGCACGGGCGGCTTCCCCAACGTGGGCACCCGCTTCGGCGCCCAAGCCCGCTGATCTGACGGGTAACCGGCAGCGGACTCGGACCCATTGAAGACGAAGAGCTCCCGAAGGCCTCACCGGCCTTCGGGAGCTCTTTGCTGCGGGCCCTCACATGCGGTCGAGCACGGACGCTCGGCCGACTGATCCTCACACCCCGTCCAGCAGGGACATGAGGCCGTGGTCGAGTTCCGGCCCCAGATCCTCTCTCCCCGGCTCGACGACGGCGTACGACCGTTGCAGAAACCGTCGGAGAGAAGCCGTCCCGAGCCGGATCACGGCCATGCCGTGCGGCGCGTGGAACTCGACGACCGTACGGGACCGCCCCCACGGCCGTATGCGTACGTCCCCGATCCCGGCCGCCGCGTCCAGGCCCTCCTCCAGCAGCGAGCGGGCGAACGTCCAGGAGACCCCGTCCTCGTCGGCCGAGACATGCGCCGGGAAGTCGATGTGCACGGCGAAGGGTTCGGCGGCGAGATAGCGCAGCGTGGGGCGGATCGGAAGCTGGGCGGAGCCGGGGGTGACGAGGCGGGCACGAACGGACTGTTCGAGGGTGGGGTGCATGGACGTTCTTCTCCACGGTCGGGGTCTACTGCCGGTCGGCGGACGACGTACTGCCGCCCGCGGTCGGCCTGCTGCCGGTCTCTGTGCGCCTTCTCGACCACGCGGCAGCCCTGTTGCTTACGCGGAACAACCGCACATGCCTGTGATCTACCTCACGCGAACCATTTACTTGAGATTTTAGTCATCTACGCTGACAAACCCGTCCGCGCCCTTCAGCCCAGCAGGCAACCGGAGCGTTCCAGCCATGTCCGACGGTTCCGCCAAGGTGCCCGCCCAGGCGACACCTCCCGTGTCCGCCACCGCCTCGTACGCCCGTATCTACGAGGAACACCAGCCGCGCCTGGTCGCGTTCGCGCGCTCGCTCACCCGCAACAACTCCTGGGCGGCCGAGGACCTGGTCGCCGAGGCGCACTTCCGCGTCTGGCGGCGGCTGTCGGCGGGGCACGAGATCGAGAACGTACCTGCGTACCTGATGACGACGGTCCGGCACCTGGCGGCGACGGCCGGCGGCGAGGCGCGCGAGACCCCGCACCACGACCCTCAGGTCGCCGAGCGGGACGGGACCGCCGCCCACGCCGAGGGCATGACGGACCCGGCCGAACAGGTCTCCTCGGTCGACCTGTTGGTGCGCGTGCTGGGCCAACTGCCCGAACGCTGGGTGCAGGCCCTGTGGCTCGCGGAGGCGGAGGGGCAGCCGCTGGAGACGGTCGGGCGGCGCATCGGCGCCAAGGAGGGGGCGACGGCCGTACTCCTGCACCGCGCCCGAGAAGGCATGCGGCAGGCCTTCCTCCGCTCCCAGACGGGCGCCCCCGACGACCCCGCGTGCGAGGTCCACTGGGTGCGCATGCCGGCGTACGTCCGCGGCAACGCGACCCCGCGCCAGTCGGAACGCCTGCTCGCCCATGTGGACGCCTGCGCCGAATGCCGCGGCCGGCTCGCGGTACTCATGCGCGCCAACGACCGGCTGCCCGCGCTGGTCGGCCCGGCCCTGCTGGTCTTCGGCCTGGGCGCCGCGGGCAAGTTCCTGCTGCCGCTGGCCACCGGGTCGGCGGGCGCGACGGCCGCCCTGAGCGGCCAGGTCGGCGCCGCACTGCACGCCGCCCGCCAGGCGGTGACCGGCGGTGGGGCGGGCACCGCGAAGGTGCCGGCCGCCGTCGCGGCCGGCGCGACGGTCACCGGTATGGCCCTCGCGATGGTCCTCGCCCTGGGCGCGGGCGGCTCCACACCGACATCCACTCCGCCCCGGTTGCCCCTGGCGGATGCGCCGGTTGCTCAGCCGTCGCAGGGGCCCGGGGCGGGGGAGCGGATGCCGGGGGAGCCGGACCGGGACAGCTCGGCCGGGGTACCCAAGGTGACGCAGGCCGAGCAGAGCCGGACGGACGACGGGGCCGAGGTGCTGGTCAACCGGCCTGAGGGTGAGCTGTCGGGTGATGAGCCGCCGGCTGCGGAGGGGATGCCGGCTGCGGGTGGGTCGCCGACTGCGGGTGGGGCGCCGACCGTCGATGAGCCTGCGCCGAGCCCTGTTGAGCCGGGGGCCGAGACTCCCGGGGCGGGGTCGGGCGGTCCGGGTGAGCCGGAGTATCCGGGTGATTCGGGGTCAGGGGCGGAGTACCCGGAGCCGGAGGCTCCGGCACCGTCGGAGGGCCCGGCACCGTCGGAGGGCCCGGTGTCGTCGGAGGGGTCGGTGCCGCCGGAGGCTCCGGTGCCGCCGGGTGACCCGGAAGTACCTGAGGTGGAGGCGCCACAGACACCGTCGCCCTCGCCCTCGCCAACGCCCTCGCCAACGCCAGAGCCGTCGGCGCCAACTCCCGTAGAGCCAGCGCCGGTTGATGAGACACCAGAGGCCCCGCTGGGGCCGGACGCACCGCAGACCCCGCCGGTGAACACGGACCCCGAGCCCACCCCCCAGCCCACGCCCGGGACCCCCGGAAACAACTGCGGGCCCTGACCGCGACGAAGACGACCGACTGACCCACGAGGGTCACGACGGCACGCGGGCCGCGCCGAGTGCTAACCGCCGGCGTGGCCCGCGTCCGCGTTGCGCCCGGGAGACCGGCGGCCGTAAGAGTTCAGTTGGAGTCGGAACTCGACCCCGACCCCGACCCCGAGTCCGATCCACCCAAGACGGAGAGATCCGTGCCCGAGCTCTGACGAGAACGCCCCGACCCCCGCACCAACTTGCCCATACCCAAGGTCACCGCGGCCACCGCGCGTACCCAGCGGGGCCCGCCCCGGGACGCCCACACGACACAGACGCATCCCCCGACGGTGAGCACGAGAACACCGACCAGCGCGAGCACGATCATGCTCATCCCCTTCTTCCACTACGGTCGACGCAATCCTCTCAGCCGATACGGCGCCCGAGCCCCGCTCCCCGGAACCTCCCCGAACCCGTACTTCAGAGCCGCAGCACTTCAGGGCCGCAGCGGCCCGCGCCAATACTGCCGCTTCTTCTCGTCACGTACGACGACGCCGAGCCTCAGCAGTTCCCCGCGCAGTTCCCGGGCGTCCTCGGAGCCCCCCTCCTTCTTCCGGGCCACCTCGCGGGCTCGCAGCAACGCGTCCGCCCCGTCGGGCAGCCCGGGCATCCCGGGAACCCAGCGCCGGAACTCGTCCCGATACGGATCCTCATCCGCCCACCGATAGCCGTGCCCGGCGAAGGCGTCGGCCAGCCGCGCCCAGGACAGATTGCAGCCCTCCCGCGCGATCTCCATACCGTCCGGCCCGAGCAGCACGAGCTGCTTGCCGTCCCGTACCGCCAGTGCGACCTCGTCCCGCCCGAACTCCTGCGAGGAGTCCCGGACGCTGAGGACCACACGGTCGGCCGAAACCCTCACCGACAGCGACTCGTGCACGGCGACGAACCCGACCACCAGCCCCAGAACGGCACCTACCGTGATGCCCCCGATGGTCAACCAGGGCTCCGGCACGGACGTCACGAGCTTGGCCGGCCCTTGCAAGGGTGCCCAGCGCAGCTTCACAAGCCATTCGGCGAGGAGGGTGACGAGCCAGCCGACACCGGCCCCGCAAGCCGTGCAAAAGAGCGTCAGAAACCAGGCTGACTCGGCGAGCGAGGTGCCGCCTTCGCCGTCCACCGCCGCATCGCCCTTCTCCCAGGGGAGACCCCCAGTGTTCCTTGCGCCCCCAGCACTCCTCGCATCCCCAGCACTCCTTGCGTCCCC
>CBFGZZ010000340.1:0-9655 GCA_965653385.1 uncultured Streptomyces sp.
GAGAGCGCTTCCCTGACACGGAAGAGGTCACTGGTTCAATCCCAGTATCGTCCACACATCGAAGCCCCCGGTCCTGTGACCGGGGGCTTCGTCGTGGTGCGGCTCAGCTGGAGAAGAGCATGTGGCCGAAGCTCTTGTGCCGCTTGTGGCCGTAGTGACCGCCGTGGTGCCCTCCGTGCGGTGCGCCCCAGGCCGGCGCCTGGGGGGCGGCCGGATATGCCTGCGGTGCGGCCGGAGGGGGCGGGGCCGGCTGTGACCACTGGGACTCCAGGCGGGTCAGCGACTCCAGCTCGCCGTAGTCGAGAAAGATCCCGCGGCAGCCGCTGCACTGCTCTATCTGGACACCGTTGCGGTTGTAGGTGTGCATCGGGGCTCGGCACTTCGGACACTGCATGGTCGGCTCAACTCCTCGCCGGTCGGTCCTGCTTCGTGTATCGCCAGGACAGACTCTGTCCGGCTGCGGTCGGTTGCACACTACTTTGCGTATCCGTGGGTCAACTCAGGGGGGACGGCAGCCATTCGGTCACATGCGTCCACGAGTGCCTGCTCGACCTCGTCCAGGAGACGGCCCTCGGCCTGGGCCTTGCTGATCGCCCGAGCCGCGGTCTGCACGGTGAGGGCACGGGCCGGCACGTCCAGCGCGGGCCAAGGATCACCGTCCCCGGGAACGGCCGGGCCCCCGGCCGCGCGGTACGCGACGAGAAAGCGATCCCATTCCTCGGGTGACAGCAGCCCACAGGCATACCAGGCGGCCGGCCGCCCAAGATCCCAGGCCGGCACGCCCACGCCGAGATCATCGACGTCGATCAGCAGCCAGGGGCCGTGCGGCGCCGGGTGACGCACGAGCTGGCCGAGGTGGAGGTCGCCGTGGCAGAGCGTGGCGGTGTCGGGCTGCGGGGCCTCGGCACGCGCCCACTCGGGAAGGCTTCCCCAAGCACGCAGAACGGCACCGACACCCGCCCCCTCGGCACCCATCGCCCGGAGCCGGGCCACCGCCGACGCGGCCTTGACCGGACCGCGCATGGCGGGCAGCGCAACGGGAGCCGCCGTTCGGTGCAGCCGAGCAAGAAGCGACGCCGCCGCCTCCCAAGGAGCCGCATCCGGATCCTTGGGATCCACCGGAGTGCCGTACGGCCAGAAGGTCACCAGCCGACCATGCAGATCGACGGGCTGCGGGCCGAGCGGGGCGAGGAGCAGGTGGGGCAGTGCGGCGGCCGTGGCAAGGCGGGGGCCCAGTTCGCCCACCCCCATGCCGTGGGCGTGCGCCTTTGCCACGGTCTCACCATGACGAACGACGGTGGCGTCGACCCGGTCAGCGAGCGTGAGCGTTGTTCCGCAAGGACAGACAGAGGTACGCGAGTGAGCCTCGACCTCGGCTCGTACAGCGAGGTCGGACAGGAGGGGGTTCGAGGTCACGGGCGTCCTTGGATGCGGGGATCTGGGCCGAGGGTACGCGGCGCTTCCCGGCGCGGTCCCGACCAAGCCGACCCGTAGGCGCAACGCGCACCCCCACAGCCCGCGCAGGCCGCCGCAGGCACCCCCACTCAACCGCCGGAGGCACCCCGTCGGAGGCAAAAGCAATGCCGGCGCAGCTCCCCAGCTGCGCCGGCATTTGTGCCGTCCGCCGCACCCCCGTCCCCACGGGGTTTCATGGGTGGATGTCCCCGCCCGGACCGCTCTTCCGGGCCTGGGGTCGCCGCTCAGCGCCCCAGCATCACGCCCACGGACGACGCTTGTGTGGCCACTGTCTCCCAGCCGTCGAAGACGAGGAGGAGAAGGGCCGCCAGGGGAAGGGCCATGAGCGTCGCCACCAAGGGGTGGCGACGGCCCTGGCGACGGGGGCGCAGCAGCGTGCGCTCCTGCATGCGGATCACTGTCCGCGGTGCCGTCTGGGCCATGGCCCCTCTCCTGACCTGTGTCGGATGTCGTTGGCAGCGGCGGGTGTCTGACCTCGGGGGACGAGTGCTGCCACCCGCCGCTTGACCTCAAATCTAGGCGTCCGGCGCCTCCCGCACGTCATGCCCTCGTACCGATTGGCGGGCCTCCCGGAGGATGAGCCATGACCTGCGGAGTACTCCCCTGGGTGGAGACGAGGACCTAGGTCTCGGGGTCTTCCCGGAGGGGGCGCCCGCTCTGCCCCGCTTTCTCCGAGCTGTCTTCACGCGGCACCGGCTGCTCGACCAGCGCCAGGACGCGGGTCGCCATGAAACGGGCCGTACGTACGACCGAGCCGTTCCGGGTGACTTCGCTCACTTCCACGACACCTCGGCGCACCGCCGTCTCGACCCGGCGGCCCGCCCTGCTCGCCACCACCTCGTACGTGCGCGTCGTGTCTCCCGCATCCACGACTATCTCCACGCGATCACCCTTCACGGGCTCAATCCCCCTTCTGTGATGGGTGGTTGGGGGACAAAGCCCATCGAAGTAGCCCTGCTCGCCAGCCCCCTGACCACCCTTCAAGTCTCCCACCCACCACTGACAATCCATCGCCCCGAGAGGGCGCGGCCTCTGCGCACGGCGGCCCGTGGAAACGTAAGCTGTGGCTCGTCACACGGACCGGGCAGCGGGGATGAACATGGCGATGATGCGCCTGAGGCGCGAGGACCCGCGCGTCGTCGGCTCGTTCAGGCTTCACAGAAGGCTCGGCGCGGGCGGTATGGGCGTCGTCTACCTGGGCTCCGACAAGAAGGGGCAGCGGGTCGCGCTCAAGGTGATCCGGCCCGACCTGGCGGAGGATCAGGAGTTCCGCTCGCGGTTCGCGCGTGAGGTCTCGGCGGCCCGGCGGATTCGCGGGGGCTGTACGGCACGGCTGGTGGCCGCGGACCTGGAAGCGGAGCGCCCCTGGTTCGCCACGCAGTACGTGCCCGGCCCGTCCCTGCACGACAAGGTCGCCGACGAGGGCCCGCTCGGCGCGGCGGAGGTCGCCGCCGTTGGGGCCGCCCTGTCGGAGGGGCTGGTCGCCGTCCACGAGGCCGGGGTCGTGCACCGGGATCTCAAGCCGTCCAACATCCTCCTCTCCCCCAAGGGCCCGCGGATCATCGACTTCGGCATCGCCTGGGCGACGGGGGCCTCCACCCTCACGCACGTCGGTACCGCCGTCGGCTCCCCGGGCTTCCTCGCCCCGGAGCAGGTGCGCGGCGCCGCCGTCACCCCGGCCACGGACGTCTTCTCGCTCGGCGCCACGCTGGCCTACGCCTCGATGGGCGACTCTCCCTTCGGGCACGGCAGTTCCGAGGTGATGCTGTACCGCGTCGTGCATGAGGAGGCACAGCTCCAGGGCGTACCGGACGCATTGGCTCCGCTGGTGCGGGCCTGTCTGGCGAAGGACCCGGAGGAACGGCCCAGCACCCTGCAGCTCTCGCTGCGTCTCAAGGAGATCGCGGCCCGCGAGGCGCAGGGACTGGGGGACGTACGCCCGCCCGCGCCGCGTTCCGCCGAGGCGGACCGTCTGACCGGGCGGCTCGCCGACACCTACCCGGAGCCGCAGCGCGCCCAGCGTCGGCCGCAGGGCACTCCCCCGCCGCGCGGCGCCGTGCCACCGCGCGGCCACGGCGCGTCCCGAGGGCCCGGTCCGGCGCGCGACGGGGTTCCTCCGGCGAGGGGCGGAAGCGCCGCGAACAGCGGTACGGCCTCCCGGTCCGGGACCCGGTCGACGCCGGCCTCCCGCAACCCCCCGCGCGCGGGCAACGGCGGCCGGCCGGCGCAGCGCAACGGCGGCGGTCGTCCGGCACCGCGGAACACGAGCACCGGCCGCCGTCCCGCCAACCCGCAGCTGCTGCGGCAGCGGTTGTTCGTGTTCGTCGTGGTGACGCTGCTCGTGGCGCTGGGCATCGCGGCGGCGCAGGGCTGTCAGGGGCCGCAGCGCGGTCTCGGCGGCGACGGAGACGTCGTACGGCCGCAGCACGAGCAGGTGGATCCGGGCTCCGAGTCGTACGGGTCGACGTTCGAAATCTCCGAGTAGGCGGTGTCCCGGCCTGACGGACGTCAGAGGCCGGGCAGGATCCGTTCGAAGAACTCGCGGTCGCCCTCGAAGACCGGGTCCAGGGACAGGAACTCCTCCGGGGTGACCCAGCGGGCCTCGCCGACCTCGCGGGGGTTTGGGACCACGTCGCCGGTCTCGGCGTTCGCCGTCCACCAGTGGAGGCGGAAGATGCCGTCGTCCGTCTCGGACTCCCAGACCTTGGCCAGGGGGACCACGCTGAGGCCGACCTCCTCGCGGGCCTCCCGGACGACGGCCTCGCGCTGGGTCTCCCCCGGCTCGATCTTGCCGCTGACCGGCTGCCAGTAGCCGGGGCGCGCGACGGCGGGGCCGCGTCGGACGGCGAGCAGTCGGTCGGCGCGGAGCAGGACCGCGACGATCGCCTCGCGCCGCGCCATCGTCGTACGGCCTAGAGCTCGGGGCGGCCGGTGGCCACGGCATAGAAGGCGACCGCGGCCGCGGCGCCTACGTTGAGGGAGTCGACGCCGTGGGCCATCGGGATGCGGACCCATTCGTCGGCGGCGACCAGGGCCTGGGTGGTCAGGCCGTCGCCCTCGGCGCCGAGCATGAGGGCGACCCGGTCCATCCGGTGCGGGGCGGCCTCGTCGAGGGTCTTGGCCTTCTCGTCGGGAGTGAGCGCGAGGAGGGTGAAGCCGGCCTCGCGGACCGATTCGAGGCCCTTGGGCCAGGTGTCGAGGCGGGCGTAGGGCACCGAGAAGACGGCTCCCATGGAAACCTTGACGCTGCGGCGGTACAGGGGGTCGGCGCAGTCCGGGGAGAGCAGGACCGCGTCCATGCCCAGGGCCGCGGCCGAGCGGAAGATGGCGCCGATGTTGGTGTGGTCGTTGACCGACTCCATGACGACCACCCGGCGGGCGGACCGCAGCAGTTCGGTCGCCGTCGGGAGCGGCTTGCGCTGCATGGAGGCGAGCGCGCCGCGGTGTACGTGGTAGCCGGTGACCTGCTCGGCGAGGTCCGGGCTGACCGCGTACACCGGGGCGGGGAGCTCGTCGATGACGTCGCGCATGACGTCGACCCACTTGGCGGAGAGCAGCATCGAGCGCATCTCGTAGCCGGCTTCCTTCGCCCGTCTGATGACCTTCTCGCCCTCGGCGATGAACAGGCCCTCGGCCGGTTCGCGCTTGCGGCGCAGTTCGACGTCGGTCAGGCCCGTGTAGTCGCGCAGGCGCGGGTCGGTGGGGTCATCGACGGTGATGAGATCGGCCACAGGGTGATACTGCCTTGTCCTGGGTACGGTGCCAACGGTTGGAACGGGTTGTGTTACCCGCGGTTACGCGGAGGGGTTCGGTCCTACGTTCACGACCTCGCCGATGACGATGACCGCCGGCGGCTTCACCTCGTGGGCGAGCACCGCCTCGCCCGCCGTCGCGAGGGTCGCGTCCACCCGGCGCTGGGCGGCCGTGGTGCCCTCCTGGATCAGGGCGAGGGGTGTGTCCGGGGACTTGCCGTGGGCGATGAGGGTCTCGGCGACCTTCGCGATGGTGGCGACGCCCATGAGGATGACCAGGGTGCCGGTCAGTTTGGCGAGGGACGGCCAGTCGACCAGGGAGCGCTCGTCGTCCGGGGCGATGTGGCCGCTGACCACCGTGAACTCGTGCGCGACCCCCCGGTGGGTGACCGGGATCCCGGCGGCGCCCGGCACCGAGATCGAGCTGGAGATGCCGGGCACGACCGTGCAGGCGATGCCCGCCTCGGCCAGCGCCTGGACCTCCTCCATGCCGCGCCCGTAGACGAAGGGGTCGCCGCCCTTGAGGCGTACGACGGACTTGCCCTGCTTGGCGTGCTCGATCAGCGCGTTGTTGATGGCCTCCTGGGCCATGAACCGGCCGTAGGGCAGCTTCGCCGCGTCGATCACCTCGACGTTCGGGGGCAGCTCCGTGAGCAGGTCGCGCGGGCCGAGGTGGTCGGTGATGACCACGTCGGCCGCGGCGAGCAGGCGCCGGCCGCGCACGGTGATCAGGTCCGGGTCGCCGGGGCCGCCGCCGACCAGCGCGACGCCGGGCGTGCGGGTGCGGTGGTGCGGGGCGACGAGGGTGCCGTCGCGCAGGCCCTCGACGACGGCGTCGCGGATCGCGGCGGTGTGGCGGGGGTCGCGGCCCTTGGCGTCGGTGGTGAGGACGGCGACCGTGACGCCCTCGCTGTGGCCGGTCGCCGGGGTCCAGGCGGTGGCCTCGTCGGCGTCGTCGGAGCGGACGCACCACACGCGGTTGCGCTCGGCCTCGGCGGAGGCACGGGTGTTCGCGTCGTGGTCGCTGGTGGCGATCAGGGCGTACCAGATGTCGGTGAGGTCGCCGTCCGCGTAGGGGCGTCGCTCCCAGGTGAGCTCTCCGGCGTCCGCCATGGCTTCGACCGACGGGGTCACCTCGGGCGAGACGAGCGTGATGTCGGCGCCCGCTGCGATGAGTGCCGGAAGGCGGCGCTGGGCGACCTCGCCGCCACCGAGGACGACGACTCGGCGGCCGGTGAGGCGGAGGCCCACGGGGTAGGCGGGGTGTTCGGCCATGAGGGTGCGGCTCCTCGTGCTGGCGGTGCGATGGGTGCTACGGCGCTGGAGCAGCCCTGACGTGCGGATTTTAGACGTGGGCTCAGCGTACGGCGGGGCCGGGGGACGCGCAGGAACGCAATCCCCCCGGCCCCGGCCCGGACTCACTTCTCGGTGACGCCCGCGGAGTCGAACGTCGCGACCTCGTGCATCGCCCTGGCCGTGCTCTGCACCAGCGGCAGCGCGAGCAGCGCGCCCGTGCCCTCGCCCAGGCGCAGGTCGAGGTCGACCAGGGGGCGCAGGCCCAGCTTGTTCAGGGCGGCCACATGGCCGGGCTCGGCGCTGCGGTGTCCGGCGATGCAGGCGGCCAGGACCTCGGGGGCGATGGCGCGGGCCACCAGGGCGGCGGCACCGGCGCTGACGCCGTCCAGGATGACCGGCGTACGCAGCGAGGCGCCGCCCAGCAGCAGGCCGACCAGCGCGGCGTGTTCGAAGCCGCCGATCGCCGCCAGGACGCCGATGGGGTCGGCCGGGTCGGGCTGGTGGACCTCGATGGCGCGGCGGACGACCTCGGTCTTGCGGGCGAGGGTCTCGTCGTTGATGCCAGTGCCCCGGCCCGTCACCTCGGCGGGGTCGGTGTCCGTGAAGACGGAGATCAGGGCCGCCGACGCGGTGGTGTTGGCGATGCCCATCTCGCCGGTCAGCAGGGCCTTGTTGCCGGCCGCCACCAGGTCGCGGGCGGTCTCGATACCGACCTCGATGGCCTGCTTGGCCTCCTCGCGGGTCATCGCGGGGCCGGTGGTCATGTCGGAGGTGCCCGCGCGGACCTTCCGGGGCAGCAGGCCGGGCGTGGCGGGCAGGTCGGCGGCAACGCCCACGTCCACCACGCACACCTCGGCGCCCACCTGTCCGGCGAACGCGTTGCAGACCGCGCCGCCGCCGAGGAAGTTGGCGACCATCTGGGCCGTCACCTCCTGCGGCCAGGGGGTGACGCCCTGGGCGTGCACGCCGTGGTCACCGGCGAAGATCGCGACG
This sequence comes from uncultured Streptomyces sp., assembly GCA_965653385.1. Lineage (GTDB taxonomy): Bacteria > Actinomycetota > Actinomycetes > Streptomycetales > Streptomycetaceae > Streptomyces. Next base: position 7,518 of record CBFGZZ010000340.1, read on the forward strand.
GCCGCGGGCTCCGGAATCGGTGGCGGGCACTGGCGGGACAGTCCGGACAGCTGGGCGGAGATGATCTCCAGCATGCCGAGCGCACCGGCCGGCTTCGTCATCCGCTTCTGCCGCTCCCAGGCCTCACCGAGCGCCTTGGCGTCCAGCGGGCGGATCTGGGCGACGGTCTCCGCGAGCAGGTCGTGCGGCTCCTCACCGGGCAGGGCGCGGCGGCCGTACGTCTCCTCGTGCACGACCCAGGACAGCGGGCGGCGCTTGGACCAGCCGGCCTGCATCAGCTCGGGCTCGTCCGGGAACTCGTCGACGTAGCCCACGCACAGGTAGGCGATGACCTCGAGGTGCTCGGGCAGCCCCAGCGTGCGGACCATCTCCCGCTCGTCGAAGAAGCTGACCCAGCCGACGCCGAGGCCCTCGGCGCGGGCGGCGAGCCAGAGGTTCTCGACGGCGAGCGCGGCGGAGTACGGCGCCATCTGCGGCTGGGTGTGCCGGCCGAGGGTGTGGCGGCCGCCGCGGGTCGGGTCGGCGGTGACGACGATGTTCACCGGGGTGTCGAGGATGGCCTCGATCTTCAGTTCCTTGAACTGCTTCGCCCGGCCCTTGGGCAGCGACTTGGCGTACGCGTCGCGCTGGCGCGTCGCCAGTTCGTGCATGGTGCGCCGGGTGTCGGCGGACCGGATGACGACGAAGTCCCAGGGCTGCGAGTGCCCCACGGAGGGCGCGGTGTGGGCGGCCTCCAGGACGCGGAGCAGCACATCGTGCGGGATGGGGTCGCTGCGGAAGCCGTTACGGATGTCGCGGCGCTCGCGCATGACCTTGAGGACGGCCGCGCGTTCGGCGTCGTCGTAGGCGGGCGCGGCCGGGCCGGTGGGCTGTCGTGCCTCTTCCACTGCCGCCGTGCTCTCTTCTTCAGGGGCTGCCGGGGCCTGCGGGTCTTCCTGGTCGGCGGCCCGGGTGTCCAGGTCTTCCGCGTCCTGTACGAGGCCGGGGTCGCCCTCGCGGGGTGCGGGGACGGTGGCGGCGGAGGCAGGTGCCCCCTCCGCCGGGAGGACGAGCGGCTGCGGCGGGGTGGGAGCGAGGTGCGGGGTGGTCGGCACCGAACCCTCGACCGGGACGAACTGGCCCAGCGGCTGCTCGGGCGCCGGGGCCAGGGGGACCCCGGCCTCGGCGGACTCCGCGGGCTCGACGGTCGGTTCGGCCGGGTCCTGGAGGACCTGCACCGGCTCGGCGGCCGGGGACCGGAGCTGCGGGCCGGCGGGTTCGGCGACGAACGGCTCGGCGGCCTCGGCCGGGATCGGCTGGGCGTCCGCGGTGTCCTGTACGACCGGGTTCGCGGCGGCGAGGGGCTGGGGCGGCACGGCCGGCTCGGCGCCGGCCTCCGGGGCCTGCGGGGCTTCCGGGAACCTGGCCGTGGGCTCCGCCACGGGTGCTTCCGCTTCGGGGAGGGGGGCACTCTCGGCCGCCGCCTGCTCGTCGACGCCGGGGGCGTGGGTCGGAGCGGCCTGCTCGCCCGGCTGCTGCTCCTGCGCGAGATCCGGATCGGCCGCGCCTTCGGGGGCCTGCGGCTCCTCGACGGGCTGCGCGACCGGCACGGCGGGCCCGCTCTCCGGCTGGGCGGGCTGCTCGGCGCCCTGGGGTTGCGGGGCCGCTTCGGGCGTTACGACGTCGGGGGCGATGTCGGCGGGTTCGGCGACGGCGTCCGCGGGCCGCTCGGTCGGCGCGAGGTGCTCGGGCTCAGGGGCGGGTGCGGCCTCGGGCTCGGAGTCGACCTGCGCCACATCCGATGCGGACGGGAGGGGGGCGGCTTCCGGGGTCGGCTGAAGGTGGTCTTCAGCCGGGGCGGGGGCCTCGGGGGTCTGCGCGGCCTCCGGGAACTGGGGGGCCTCGGGAGCCTGAGGAACCTCGGGTGCGGACGGCTCGGCCACCTGTGCGGGGGCCTCGGGCTCGGCTGTGTCGAGAGCCTGGACGGCTTCGGGGGCGGGAGCCGGGGCGTCGGAGGGCTGCACTGCCGCAGGGGCGGGGGCGTCGGGGGGCTGCACTGCCTCCGGGGTGGGAGCGTCGGGGGCCTGCACCGCCTCCGGGGCGGGAGCGTCGGGGATCGCGTCGGCTTCGGCGGCGGGCTCCTCGGGGACCTGCGCGGC
>CBFGZZ010000341.1:0-9653 GCA_965653385.1 uncultured Streptomyces sp.
CGCCGCACGGCGGGGGCACCCCGGCTGGGTTGCGGGGCGGCACCGGACTGCTGCCGGACACCGCCGTCCCACCACACGTGAGGCTGAGGACAGCGGCTGTATCACCGGGTAATCGCTTCCCCGCCCAGTCCGTCACCTCATCCTGGAGTCTCCAGGCCCGTGCTCATGGCCAAGGGCCAGCAGGTTTCCCTGAACAGGCCGTACGTCCGCCCGCTCGATCTGGTGCGCATGGGCATCGGCCGGCAGCCCGCTCCACGCCCGGAACTCCTCGGCACCCTCGGACTTCGCCCCCGTGGCAACCTCGGCACCTTCGCCGTGCTGTACGGCAACGGCCGGTTCCACGACGTCCTGTTCGCCGACAACCCCATCAACCCGGGCGACCACGCTCATCCCTGTCCCTCCCCGCGTGGCACCCGATGAGGGGCGCCATGTGCGTTTCCGGGTACGCCGAAGCCCGCAAGGGGAATCCCCTTGCGGGCCGGGCGGGCTGTCCAGGTCGGGATGGGGCATGGAGCCGAGCCACCCCGACCGGACCTCAGCGGATGTACTTGGCCGGCTTGGTGGCGGCGTTCAGGAGATACTCCAGGGGGCCGCGGCGGAAGAAGCGGGACCAGATCGCGGCGAACACGATCGCCCCGAGGATGTACAGGAGCACGGGCACCCAGGACTTCGTGGTGCCGGCGCCGGAAGCGGGCCACGCGGACTGTGCGAGGAAGTGGCCGACGTACGCCGTCAGGGACATGGTGCCCACGGCGATGATCGGCTTCGCCAGGCGGCGCAGTCGCACGACGCGATCCATGAGCACCGTCGCGCCCACGATCACGAGGATCGCCACGCCCACGCTGCCGATGATGTCGAACGTCGTGCCGGTGTGCGGGCCGGCACCCAGCAGGTCCGAGGCCGACGACACGAGCTGCTCGCTGGAGCCGCTGCCGCCGGACCCCGCCCCGGAGCCGCCGGACCACGAACCGGAACCGCCGGACCACGACCCGGAGCCACTCGACGACCCCCCGATCCCGCCGAACACCGCGTCCTTGCCCGCAAGCAGCAGGGACAGGCCGTACGCAGCCACGGTGAGGGCGGCACCGAGCGCGGCAAGGCGCCGCTGGACGGCGGGGGCGGACAGGTCGAGGCGGGCCAGCGCCATACCGGCGATCACGAACGGCATCCACGTGATCGTCGGATAGAGGCCCGTGAGCAGCAGGTCGACGACTCCCACGTCGTTGAGCTTCTCGAGCGGGTCGTGGGCGTTGATGCTCGGCAGGACGGACCCGCTCAGCCACTTCCTCAGGACGAACGCCAGCTGCGGCGTGACGAGCGCGAGTCCTGCGGCGATGATCGCCAGAGTCCTGGCGGACAGCCGCAGCAGGGGCAGGGAGAGAAGGAAGTAGACGCCGTAGAAGCCGAGGATGATGACGTCCCCGTACTCCATCGCCAGCACGCTGCCGAGCACCAGCAGGATCACGGCGCGGATCGCGATCCGCGCCTTCGCCTGGCGGCCGGCGAGGCCGGTCTTCGGCTCGAAGCGGCCTGCGATCAGCATCAGTGAGAACCCGGCGAGGGTGGCGAACAGGACCGACGAGTGCCCGTCGGCCAGGAACCGGACCCACGTACCGACGCCGCTCGTGTTCCCCAGCATCGGGCCGATGTGCACGATGTACATGCCGAACACCGCCAGCGCGCGGGCCAGATCCACCCCGACCAGACGTCCCATCGAGGGACCGCCCGTGCCCTTCCCGGCGGACCCGGACGAGGTCGCGGGCGGTGGAGGCGAGTTCTCCTGCGGAGCCGAAGTCTCCTGCGGCGGCTGTATCTGTGTCATACGGACAATCTCGCCGTGTCGTCAGGAGGCGGACCATCCGGCAGCCTGCGGTGACACCCCCGCCGACCGGCCGGGACCACCCCGCCGACCGGCGGACCAGCACCCCGGCCGGTCAGCGGGCCCGGACGGCCCGCCGCCCTACTTGATGACGGCGTTGGCCACCACGACCACAAGCCCGAGCAGTGCGTCCACCATGCCGATCCTCAAGGCGGAGCCCCACGTGCGACCGGCAGCGCGGGCCGCGACCAAGCCCCAGGCGAACAGCAGCACCACGTTCACGGCGAAGACCACGTACTCGACGCCCGCCGAGGGCCACCACCCCCAGGCCGCACCGAGCAGCAGGACCAGCGTCGGCGCCGTCGCCACCACCAACGGCCACTCGGACAGCAACAGCCGCACCCCGGCGCGCACACCATGATGGGTCCGGTCGCCGCGCTGGGCGATCAGATGCGCGTAGCCATGCGCCAAGGCCGATGCGACGGCCGTGACCAGGAGCCACTGGGCGCTGCTGTACCGGTCGGCGGGCGCCGTCTCACCCTGTTCTGTCAGGGCGGCCACCATGGAGCTGGCCAATACCGCCCCGTACACGCCTCCGAACAGCACATGGGGCCGCGCCGCACAGCGGCGCAGAGCACGGACAGGCTGACGCAGGTACAAGTGGGGCATGGCTGGGTGATCCTCGAACGGTACGGAAATCGGCTATGGGGCCCGCAGACTCGGGCGGGCCACGGACCGATCCCACCGGACGAGAACCATGGACACCATCCGCCGAGCCTCGCCCACCCGCCCGCCGATGGGCCGGAGCACTACCCCCGAGCGGCTGGAACCGGCCCGCCGGGTGGCGGGTGTCCACGGCGGCCGCACCGTCGCGCGCCGTGCCGGACGTACTGTCGACAGCAGGCGATCACCGTACGGGTCGCCGAAAAGCTGGGCAGAGCAGACGAGTGTGACGAGTGTGAGGCGGAACGCCGGTGATCCGGGTAGTGGTGGTGGACGACGAGGCCCTGGTGCGGTCCGGCTTCCAGATGATCCTGAACGCCTCCGACGGCATCCAGGTCGTGGCGACCGCGGAAGGAGCGCAGGCCGCCGACGTGATCCGGCGCGAGCACCCGGACGTCGTGCTCCTCGACATCCGCATGCCGGACGTGGACGGCCTGACCGTCCTCGGGGAGCTCCAGACGCTGCCCGAGCCGCCGACGGTGGCCATGCTGACCACCTTCGACACCGACGAGTACATCCTGACCGCGCTGCGCTCGGGAGCCGCGGGCTTCCTGCTCAAGGACACCGAGCCCGAACAACTCGCCCAACTCGTACGCACCCTGGCCGCGGGCGGGGTGGTCATGTCGCCGAAAGCCTCGCGGGCTCGGCTGCGCGGCCATCCGGAGGCGGGCACGCCCCAGGACGCGGGCGTGGCGCGCGTGAATCTGCTCAGCGACCGCGAACGTGACGTCCTCGTCCTGATCGCGGAAGGACTGTCCAACGCCGACATCGGCACCCGCATCCACCTGAGCGCCGGCACCGTCAAGGACCACGTCAGCTCGATCCTGACCAAGCTCCGGGTCTCCAGCCGCGTCCAGGCGGCGCTCCTCGCGGAGCGGGCCGGACTGCTCGGCGTCGACGGCGCCGACACGGCCCGGGGCGACGCGCGATGAGTGCGGGTCGGGCACTGTGGCGGCGGGTGCCGCCCTGGGTCGTCGACGCGGGCCTCGTCGTGCTCGCCGCGCTCGACGCCTGGATCAACCTCGACGACGAGGCGACACCCCTCATGTGGGCCTGCGCCGCCCTCGGCAGCGCCGGACTGCTCCTGCGCAGGCGCTTTCCGCTCGCCGTCTTCCTGCTGACACTGCCCATGCTGCTGTTCATGGACGTGGGAGTCGCGCCGATCGCCGCGCTGTACACACTGGCCGCGCGCACCCGCAACCGCCCGCTGCTGGCCGGCTGCGCCCTGCTGAACGCGGCGGCGACCACCCTCGCCTGGCCCCTGTCCGACACGTTTTCCGGCGACCCGTTCTCCGGTGACCGGACCTGGACGCTCATCCAGTTCGTCTACACGCTGGCCATGGCCTTCGCCCCGATCCTGTGCGGTCAGCTCGTGCAGGCCGGACACGACGTGGCCCGCCAGCTCGTCGAGGTCAAGGAGGCCCGCGAACACGAACGCGCCCTGCACGCCCAGACCGTCCTCGCCCGCGAACGCGCCCAACTGGCCCGCGAGATGCACGACGTCGTCTCCCACCAGGTCAGCCTCATCGCCGTACAGGCCGGAGTCCTACAGGTCGCCGCCAAGGATCCCGACGCCCGCGACGCCGCCCGCACCATCCGCACCCTGAGCGTGAACACACTCGACGAACTCCGCCACATGGTCACCCTGCTGCGTGCCTCCGGCGGCAAGGAAACCGAACTCGCCCCCCAGCCCACCCTCGCCGACCTCCAGCAGCTGATCGCCAACAGCGGTATCGAGACCACCCTGACCGGCGGGCTCCCGCCCGGCATCAGCACGACCGCCCAACGCACCGTCTACCGCACGGTCCAGGAAGCCCTGACGAACGTACGCAAGCACGCCCCCGGCGCCCGCGCCGAGGTACGCCTGTGGCACGACACGCAGCACTTCGGCGTCACCGTCACCAACACCGCCCCCACCCGCCCGTCCGTCGCCCTGCCCAGCGCCCGGCACGGCCTGATCGGCCTGAGAGAACGCGCCGAACTGCTCGGCGGCGCCCTCATCGCCGAACCCACGCCACAGGGCGGATACGAGATCGAACTACGGGCCCCCGCCCAGCCCGCCTGAGCACAACCCGCCCGACGCGGATCGGCGCTGCTTCGCGGAACGCGACCTGGGCCCGTACCTTTCGGCCGAGCCCGGCTTTTCATCCCGCCAGGCGCCACTCCCTGCCCGGCATCAGCCCCCACCCCATGACCAGCAGGCTGCGCCAGTTCGAGGCCCACGGCATCGTCACCCGCACCACGTACGCGGAGATCCCACACCGTCCGGGGCCGGGGGGAACCGAGCAGGCCGCCCGCGACACCGTGAGCGGCCTGCTGCTTGAGGTGGTCTATGACTGCCTACTGACTACCCGTCAGCTCTCTTCTCCGGTACGGCGCTTGCGCGCGAAGTAGATCGCGGCGGCACCGACCGCCACGACCGCGAGACCCGCACCCGCGAGGACCGGAGTGCTGCTCGACGCGCCGGTCTCGGCGAGATCACCGTTGACGGTCGGGCTGTTCGCACCCGAGTCGGTGCCGGCCCCGGGGGCGGCGGACTCGCTGGGGGCCGGTGACTCGCCCGCATCAGGTGTGGCCGGCTCGCTGGGGGCCGGGGAAGCGCCCTCACCGGGGGCGTCGTTCGCAGCGAGCTCCGCCGCGAAGGCGCCTGCGATCACCTTGTGGCCGTCGGCGTTGGGGTGCGGGTCCTTCTTCGTGCACGCCCAGGTCAGCTGGCAGATCTTGGCCACGTTCGCGGGCACCTCGCCCGCGCCGGGCACGTTCACCTGGGTGGTGAAGTCGTCCGAGGAGAAGGTCCCGGCCACGTCCGCCACCTTGAAGCCGGTGGACTTGAGCACCTGGGTGATCCCCGTGTTGGCGGCCCCGACCAGGGATGCCGACTCCTTGGCGGCCTGCTGCCCCGCGGGGCCCTGCAGCCAGGCGGCCAGGAACGGGTTGTGGTAATTCGAGCCCACGAACTGGGTGTTGTCCGTGCCCGCCTTGCGCAGCGCGCCGGCGATCTGGGCGAGGTTCTTCGCCATGGTCTGGCTCTGGCTGTTCAGGCACGCCGCGTCGAGGGTGCCGGCCGGGCGGCTGACGCAGTTGAGGAGGATGTCGTTGGCGCCCACGCTGAGGGTCACGTAGGCGACCTTGCCCTGGTGCTGGGCCATGGCCTTGAGGGCGGCGTCCAGCTGGGACTTGGCGTTCGGGTAGTCGCACTTGCCGCCGCTGATCAGCGACTCGGTGGTCTCGGCGGTGCAGCCGAGGCGTATGTGCTCCAGACCGGGGGTGCGCTGCTTGAGCTGCGCGTAGAGCTGGTCGGTGTAGGCGACGTCGGTGTCCTTGTCGACGTCCGGCTGGTAGCCGGTGGTCAGGGAGTCGCCGAGCGAGATGTAGTACGTGGTGTCCTTGCCGCCGGTCGTCTCGTCGGCGGCGGCCAGTCCGGGTGTGCTCAGCACGACCGTCATGGCGGAGACGGCCAGTGGGGGACCGAAACGCTGAAGGGATCTCATCACTTGCGTGCGCTTTCCAGTGAGTTGGGGACGTGGATGCCGAAAGGGTGTGGCATGAAGCGTGGCTGGAAGCAGCGAAACTCAGCCGCAACGGTTTTCAGGCATCCAAAGAAAGCCTTGGTCAAGGCTTGGGGGAATGCCTCCATGAGCTGCGAAAACTGCCCGACTTCGTCTTGGAGGCGGGCTCAATCTAGCAAGGCTGACGTCGACTTGGGTATGAGAATTCGATAAAGGGACGGTCACAACGGCACGTTCAATCGCCAGAAAGGATCGACCGGCCGGGAATTGGTGACCGGACTCGTTCGTAGTCATTCGCTGAGTGATCGACTGAGTGGTGAATCTTCCGCGCGACAGTCCGCCCACCTGAACGCGAGGGTAGTAGTTGGCCTCGTGCTCGACGGGCCGAATAGTGTCGGTCGCAGAATGCGGACGCTGGAGATTGAACCGGGCGACCCCGCGGAGTCGGACAGCATGCGGCAGATCTGCTCGCCCCGAACATCTTATTGAACTCCTCGACGATTCACGGGGTGAGGACGAGGCGGATCGGGTTGCCGGTTTTCTTCTCCAGTCGGGTGACGGCGTCGGCCGCCTCGGCCAGGGGAATGTGATCGGTGATGGAGGGCGCCAGGTCGAGCCTGCCGGCGGCGGCCAGGCGGATGAGCTGGGTCACGTGTTCGGGTCCGGAGCCGTAGTGACCGCGGATCTGGTTGCCGCGGTAGCTGAAGGACGTGCTGTCGGTGATGGTGAGCGGTTCCGGGGTGAGGCCGGCCAGGACGAGGACACCGCCGGCGCCCAGGAGCGCGGCAGCCTGCTCGCGGACCGCTGGGAAACCCGCGAAATCGAAGGCGGCGTCGAGGCCGCGGCCGCCGGTGGCCCGGCCCACGGCTTCGGCGAATTCCGGGTCGGTGGGGTCGAGTGCGAGGTCGGCGCCGAAGGCGAGGGCCCGTTCGCGGGCCTCGGGCAGCGGGTCGACGGCGATGACGGGCGCGGCGCCGGCCAGGCGGGCGAGCCGGATGCCGTGGGCGCCCAGACCGCCGGCGCCCCAGACGCCGACGCACTGCGCCGGCCGGACCGCCCCGCTCTCGATGATCGCGGCATACGGGGTGGAGACCGCGTCGGGGATGATGGCGGCCTGGTCGAAGGGCAGGTGGTCGGGGATGGGGGCGAGGGTGTCCTCCCGGGCGACGGCGTACTCGGCCCAGCCGCCGTCGTAGTCGACGCCGCGCGTGAGCGGCCGTGGACAGGGGGAGCGGCGCATGCAGTCGGCGCACGCTCCGCACGCCTGGCCGGCCTGCAGGGCGACGCGCATGCCGGGGGCCCAGTCTCCCAACAGGTCGGGGCCCAGCGCGTGGATGACGCCCGCGACCTCGTGGCCGAGGGTGACCGCGCCCGAACGGGTGACCGCCTCGACAGGAAAGGCAGGGGTGAGGCTGCCGTCGATCAGATGGACATCGGACAGGCACACTCCGGCGGCCCTGACCTCGATCAGCACCTCTCCGGGACCGGGGACGGGAACGGGGACCTCTTCGACCGCGAACGTGCGGGTGTCCAGGTGGAGGCGTCCGGCCAGCATTGTGGTGGACATGATGCGAACCTCGGGTTTTCTGAAAGGGGATGGATCTCCGGGAAGGGGAGGGGCGGGCGACCGCTGACCGGCGTCACCGTCGACCGGTGCTCGAGTCCTCCGACCGGAGCAGGGTGTTGAGGTTGGCCATGGAAGTGCGCATGCTGGCGCGCATCGCGGGCTGCTGTATGGAGTCGAGGAGCAGGCCCAGTGGACCGAGGCCGATGGTGTACTCGACCCGGTAGAGCATCTCGGTCGCGTCCCGGCCGTCCGGGCTTTGGACCGGGCGGAACTCGAAGGTGTTGGTGACGTCCTGGAGCGGGGCGAATCCGGTGCCGGTGTCGACGCGGCGCTTGAGGGGTTCGATCTCCCTGACGGTCCAGACCGAGTCGGTCTTGAGGGGGCCGAGGGTGCGGTTTCGCTCGGAGTAGGTCTTGCCGACGGTGGCGACGCCGTGGTGGTCGGTGACCTCGATGGCTCCGGCGACCCACTCGGCGTACCGGTCGGTGCGGGAGATGACGTCCCACACCCGCCCGAGGGGGGCGTCGATGACGGCGGTCTCGGTGACGACGTAGTGGTTCATAGGTGGTTTCCCTTTCTTGTCGGGTGCCTCTTGCGCTCAGTCCCGGCCGAGGACTTCGGCGGCCGTCGTCCGGCCGGAGCGGACCGCGCCGTCCATGTAGCCGTTCCAGTAGGGGGAGAACTCGGCGCCCGCCCAGTGCACGCGGCCGTGGGGGCGGCCCATCCACTGGCCGAAGTCGCTGAGCACGCCGGGGGCGGCGACGGAGGTGGGGCCGCCCTGGGTCCACTGCTCGGCGGTCCAGTCCTGCTCGACGTACTCGATGGTGTCGAAGGCGCGGTCCCCGACGACCTGGGCGAAGCAGCGCAGCACGGCTCCGCGGCGTTCGGCGGCCGGGCGGTGGGCCCACTTGCGCCATTCCTTGCCACCGAGGAAGCCCATGAGCACGCCGGGTCCGCCGTCGGGCGGGGTGTTGTCGAACATCTCGCGGATGGGGGAGCCGCCGCGCAGCAGACCCATGCCGGACAGTCCGTCCTCCCGCCAGAACGGCTTGTCGTAGACGGCCACGCACTTCATCAGGGTGCCGAACGGCAGCCGCTGGAAGAGCTGGTCCTGCTGTGCGGGCAGGAGCGGGTCCCACACGATCCGCGAGGCCACCAGTGGCGGTACGGCGACGATGACCCGCTCGGCCCGCCAGTCGCCGGCGTCGCAGACCACGGTGACGCCGGTGGAGTCCTGGCTGATGCGCCGCACCGGCGCCGACAGGTGGACGCGGCCGTCGAGTTCCTCGGCCAGGCGCTGGGCGACCAGTTGTGAGCCGCCGACGAAACGGCTGTCCTGGGCGCCGCCGGTGGTGCCGGTGCCGCGTTCCATGGTGCCGGGGTGCGTCTCGTTGCCGAAGGTGGAGACGTACCAGAGGCTGAACAGGGCGGAGGCGTCGCGGGCTTCGCCGCCGTAGGCGGAGTTGAGGAAGAGGTTGATCATGTCGACGGCGTCGCCGGTGATCTCGGCCTTGCGCAGCCAGGTCTCGTAGGTCATGCCGTCCAGTTCGCGGGCGTCGGGGGTCCGCCAGGGGGCGGCCGGGTCCACCTTGGCCGCGGCCTGGCCGATGCGGGCCAGGGCGATGCCCATGTCGGGCAGGGCGAACAGGTCCGGCGGGGTGTGACCCGTGAACCGCTTGGCCTTGCCGTCGTTGACGTAGACGGTCTCGCCGGGGACGGCGGCCTGGTAGGTGGCCACGCCGACCTCCTTGGCCAGCGCCAGGATGTGGTCCTGGGTGGGACCGACGAACTGCCCGCCGATCTCGGTCACTTGGCCGTCGCCGAGGTGGTGGTTGAGCAGTCGGCCGCCGACCCGGTCGCGGGCCTCCAGCACGGCCACGGACTTGCCCGCCGCGACGAGTTCCCGCGCCGCCGTCAGACCGGCCAGCCCCGCACCGACCACCACCACATCGGTCGTGCGGCTCCCGCGGTGGTCTGCGGCCGCAGTGCTCTGTGTATCGGTCATGATCTGTCCTTTGGTCACTGATGCAAGGCT
>CBFGZZ010000342.1:0-9634 GCA_965653385.1 uncultured Streptomyces sp.
GCCTGGACCCTCCTCATCGACGGGGCCCCTCAGTCGCACGTCGACCTGGACGACCCGGCCCACCTCTCCTTCGAGTACCAGCGTCGCCTCGGGCACGTCATCGACCTCGTCGCCCCACCGGGCAGGCCCGTACGGGCCGTGCACCTCGGCGGTGGCGCCTTCACGCTCGCCCGCTATGTCGCCGCCACCCGGCCCCGGTCCACCCAGCAGGTCGTCGAGCGGGACGCCGCCCTTGTTCAACTGGTACGCAGGGAACTGCCGTTGGATCCGGGTGCCCGGATCAGGGTGCGGTCGACGGACGCGCGGGACGGGCTCGCCAAGGTGCCCGACGGGTGGGCCGACCTCGTCATCGCCGACGTCTTCAGCGGGACCCGGACCCCCGCCCACCTGACCTCGACGGAGTTCCTCGACGACGTCCGCAGGGCACTCGCGCCGGGCGGTGTGTACGCCGCCAACCTCGCCGACGGCCCGCCGCTCGCGCATCTGCGCGGCCAGATCGCCACCGCCGCCGACCGGTTCGCGGAGCTCGCCCTGGTCGCCGACCCGGCCGTACTGCGCGGCAAGCGCTTCGGCAACGCCGTCCTCGTCGCCTCCGACCGCCCGCTGCCGGTCGCCGAACTGACCCGCGGCGCCGCCTCCGACCCGCACCCCGCGCGCGTGGAGCACGGCAAGGCGCTCACCGACTTCACCGGTGGCGCCGTGCCCGTGACCGACCTCGCGGCGGTGGCCTCTCCGGCCCCGCCCCCGTCGGTGTTCCGGTGACGGGGTGCCGGTGACTCAGTAGTCCCCGATCTCCACCCGCGGCGGGCCGTCGTGCCAGGTGCAGAACACCGAGACCCGGTCCGCGCCGGCGCTGAACTCCACCCGGATCCACGTCTCCGTCTTCCACACCTGCATCGACCAGCCCGCACCCGGCGTGGCCGAGACGAGGGACGCGTCGCTCGCGCCGATGTCGAAGACCACCCGGCCGCCGTCGGTGTCGTAGCTCTTGACCTGGCCGGACGTGGCGGGGGAGGGGCTGGGGTTCTTCGGCGGTGCCGTCGAGGGGGTGGGGGTGCGGGGCTTCGCGGTCGGCTTCGGCGAAGGGCTCGCGGGGCTCGACGGACCCTTCGACGGGGTCGGCCGGTTCGTGGACGACGCCAGCGGCTTCGACTCCTGCGTCGTCGCGTCGGCGGCCGTGATGGGCAGGGCACGAGGGCGGTCGTACACGGTGCCCGCCATCACCGTGTGGACACCCCACCACGACAGCGTGACCGCCGCGCCCGTGGCGAGCGACCAAGCCAGTACGTGTACGAGTCCTCTGCGCATCGCGGGCCATCCTGCCTCACCCGTCCCGAGCGTGTCGCGCCGTTGTGCGCGGGCGTGAAGTCGCCCACACGGGTGCGGTTGTCCACAGGTGGTGAGTTGTCCACAGGTCCGGACCGGGCTCGGGCGCATGGCGTACGGTGCGGCGCATGGCAAGTGTGCTCGTGGTCGAGGACGACCAGTTCGTACGCTCGGCGCTCATCCGGCACCTGACCGACGCCACCCACGCGGTACGCAGCGTCGGTACGGCACTGGAGGCGCTGCGCGAGGTCGCCCATTTCCGTTTCGACGTCGTGATCCTGGACCTCGGTCTGCCCGATCTGGACGGCTCTGAGGCCCTGAAGATGCTGCGCGGGATCACGGACGTACCGGTGATCATCGCCACGGCGCGGGACGACGAGGCGGAGATCGTCCGGCTGCTGAACGCCGGGGCGGACGACTATCTGACCAAGCCGTTCTCGGTGGAACACCTGTCGGCCCGGATGGCCGCCGTCCTGCGCCGGGCCCGGTCGGGCAGCGCCGAGGCCGCGCCGTCCAGCGTGCTGCGCGTCGGCGGCCTGACCGTCGATCCGCTGCGCCGCCAGGCCGAGTTGGACGGAGCCGGCCTGGACCTGACCCGCCGCGAGTTCGACCTGCTCGCCTTCCTGGCCGGCCGGCCAGGGGTCGTCGTGCCCCGCAAGGAGCTGCTCGCCGAGGTGTGGCAGCAGTCGTACGGCGACGACCAGACCATCGACGTCCATCTGTCCTGGCTGCGCCGCAAACTGGGCGAGACCGCCGCAAATCCGCGCTATCTGCACACCCTGCGGGGTGTCGGCGTGAAGCTGGAACCACCCGTGGGGGAGCCGCCGCGATGAGGTGGGCACTGGTCAAGGTCTGTCTGGCGGTCACCACCATGGTCGTGGTCGCCTTCGCCGTCCCGCTCGGACTCGTCATCCGGGAGATGGCCCGCGACCGCGCTTTCTCCAACGCCGAGCGGGAGGCCGCCGCCGTCGCCCCGGCGCTGTCCATCACCACCGACCGGGACCAGCTGGAGCGGGTCGTCGCCTCGGCCGGATCGGACGCGGGCATGGCCGTGCACATACCGGCCTCCGGTGACGCGGCCGCCGTCGACCTCGGCCGGCAGCGCGCCGCCGCCGACGACATCGCGACCGTACGACGCCTTGGCCGCGCCTCGACCAGCGAGGTCCCCGGCGGCTCCACGCTGCTCCAGCCGGTCGCGCTGAGCTCCGGCGAGATCGCCGTCGTCGAGGTGTACGTCCCCGACGCGGAGGTCACCAACGGCCTCGCCACGGCCTGGGCGGTGCTCGCCGGGGTCGGCCTCGCGCTGATCGTCGGATCGGTCGCGGTCGCGGACCGGCTGGGGGTACGGATGGTGCGGCCCGCGCAGCGCCTGGTCGAGGGAGCGCACGAGCTGGGGGAGGGCAAGCTGGGCGCCCGGGTGCCCGAGGAAGGGCCGAACGAACTGCGGCTGGCGGCGGTGGCGTTCAACTCGATGGCCGACCAGGTGGTGCAACTGCTGGCGAACGAGCGGGAGTTGGCGGCCGACCTGTCCCATCGCCTGCGCACCCCGCTGACGGTGCTGCGGCTGAACGCGGCCTCGCTCGGGGACGGCCCGGCCGCCGAGCAGACCCGGGCCGCCGTCGCCCAGCTGGAGGGCGAGGTCGACAAGATCATCCGTACGGCGCGGGAGGCCAAGCCGCAGACGGTGGCGGCCGGTCCGGGGGCCGGGTGCGACGCGGCCGAGGTGGTGCGTGAGCGCATGGCGTTCTGGTCGGCGCTGGCGGAGGACGAGGGCCGCAAGGTGCGGGTGGCCGGCGTGGAGCGGCCGGTGCGGATACCCGTGGCCCGGGCGGATCTGGCGGCCGCGCTGGACGCCCTGCTCGGCAACGTCTTCCGGCACACGTCCGAGGGCACGGCGTTCGCGGTCGACGTGCACAACGGCGAGGACGCGGTGATCGTGCTCGTCTCGGACGCGGGGCCCGGCATCTCCGACCCCGAGGCGGCGATGGCGCGCGGGCGGGGCTCGGGCAGCGCCGGCTCGACCGGGCTCGGCCTGGACATCGTGCGGCGGCTCGCGGAGTCGACCGGCGGGGACGTGCGGATCGGGTCGTCGGTGCTGGGCGGGACCGAGGTGCGGATCTGGATCCAGCTGGACGGCCGGGCGCCCGTGCGCAGGGGGCATCGGGGGGCTGTCCGAAGACGCCGCCCCGGCAGATTGGTCTCGACCTTTAACCGTCCCCGATCCCTTCCTTAAGCGCACCCTAAGGTCCGCAACACCGGTCTGGATCAGGGCTTTTGCCCGATTCCGGATCGCTAGCGTGCTGCCGCACCCCACCCCCGGGAACCCCCGTGATGAGCGAAGGCAGGCACGTGATGAGTACGCACCGGCGCAAGGTCAGCGGCAGGAACAAGGCGATCGGCGGTCTCGTCGCCGCGGCCGTGGTCGGCGGCGGAGCGATCCTGTTCACGGGTACCGCCCAGGCGGCCGGCATCGGGGCGGCGTACACGAAGACCAGTGACTGGTCGACGGGTTACACGGCGCAGTACGTCGTCACCAACAACAGCGGCGGGACCAAGAAGGACTGGACGCTGGAGTTCGACCTCCCGTCGGGCTCGAAGTTGAGCTCCCTGTGGAACGCCGAGTCGAAGGTGAGCGGGCAGCACGTCACCGTCACGCCGCCGAAGTGGGACCGGGACGGGCTCGCGGCCGGTGAGTCGGTGACGGTGGGCTTCGTGGTCAACGGTACGGGCGCCCCGGCCAGTTGTCTGATCGACGATGCCAAGTGCTCAACGGACGACAGCGCGACACCCGAGCCGAGCGGGCGCCCCACGTCCACCGGGTCCGCCACGCCGACACCGAAGCCGACGGCCACGCCCACCCAGAGCAAGCCCCCGACCACGACCCCCACCGCCAAGCCCTCGGAGACCCCCGGCGCCGGAGCCGCAGCCGGCTTCGCCCCGTACATCGACACCTCCCTCTACCCGGCGTTCGACATGGCGGCGAGCGCCGAGGCCACCGGCGTGAAGAACTACAACCTCGCCTTCATCACCGACGGCGGCGGCTGCACCCCGAAGTGGGGCGGCGTCACCGACCTAGGCACCGACGCGGTGGCCGCGCAGATCGGCGACCTGCGCGCCAGGGGCGGCGACGTCCGTGTCTCCTTCGGCGGCGCGGCCGGCAGCGAGCTGGCGACGACCTGCTCCTCGGCGGACGCGCTGGCGGCGGCGTACGGCAAGGTCGTGGACGCGTACAAGCTGACCAAGGTCGACTTCGACGTCGAGGGCGGCGCCCTGCCGGACAAGGCGGCCAACACCCGCCGTGCCCAGGCGATAGCGAAGCTCCAGCGGCAGCACCCGGACCTGGACGTCTCCTACACCCTCCCCGTCATGCCGGAGGGTCTGACCCAGCCCGGCGTCGACCTCCTCGCCGACGCCGAGCGGAACGGCGTGAGGATCGACGCCGTCAACATCATGGCGATGGACTACGGGCCCGCGTACAGCGGCGACATGGGCACCTACGCCGAACAGGCGGCCACCGCCACCCAGGCCCAGGTCAAGAGCGTGCTCGGCCTCTCCGACAGCGCGGCCTGGAAGACGGTCGCCGTCACCCCGATGATCGGTGTCAACGACGTCACCACCGAGATCTTCAAGGTCGACGACGCCGCCCAGCTGGTGAAGTTCGCCCGGTCCAAGGGCCTCGGTTGGCTGTCGATGTGGTCGGCGACCCGCGACCAGCAGTGCGCGGGCGGCGAGAAGCCCGCGGCGGACGCGACGTGCAGCTCGGTCCTCCAGGAGAAGTTCGCCTTCTCGAAGGCGTTCGCGGCGTACGGCGAGTAGCCCCGAGCCGTCCACGGGCAACCACGACACGGGGGTCGCGCGCCCCGGCCGGTCATCCCCCCATCCGGCCGGGGCGCTTCGTCGCGGCGTGACCGGTGGCTGGTGACGGGGCGCCTTGTAGCATTTGAGCACCGCTGTACAAGGGGGACGCGTGATCGAACTGGCCGACATGATCCGTGAGTTGCGGGAGCAGCTGACCAGCGCGCTGGCGGACGGCGACGGCAGGATGCTGCGCTTCGAACTGGGTCCCGTCGAGGTCGAGGCGTCGGTCGCCGTCACACGGGAGGGCGGCGGGGACGCCAAGGTGCGGCTGTGGGTCGTGGACGCCGGGGCGAGCGGCAAGTACGGGCACGCCGAGACACAGCGGGTCACGCTCACGCTCACTCCCAAGGTGGTACCGCCGGGCGGCGGTGCCGCACAGACGGCGTTGATCGCGGGTGACGCGGTTGACGGCGAGATCTGAGCGAGGGCTGCGGGCGGAGCAGGTCGCGGAGATCATCGTCAGCCTGCCGGAGCCGAAGGGCAGGGGGCGGCGCGGCTCCGGGTATCTCGTCGCGGCGGGCAGAGTTCTCACGGCCGCGCATGTGGTCGAGGGTGCCGTCGGCGTGCGGGTCCGATTCGAGGCGGGCCGGCCTGGAGAGTGGGCGGTCGACGCGACGGTGGCGTGGAGGCACGACGGCATCGACGTCGCCGTACTGGCTCTGCCGGAGAGCGCTCTGCCGGAGCGCGCCGTGATCGGTTTCCGGCCCGTCTCCCTCGGCGAGGTCAGCGACCACGACGCGGTGCTCAGCTGTACCGCGATGGGGTTTCCCCGCTTCAAGCTCCGCGCGGACGCCACCGGCCGGCCCTTCCGGGACGCCGAGCACATGGACGCGAAGTGCGCCGTGCTGGCCAACCGGCGCGAGGGCACCCTGGACCTGCGGATCACCGCGCCGCCCGCCGAGGACCCGGATCCCGAGCGGGATGCCTGGGAGGGGATGTCGGGGGCGGCCGTCTTCAGCGGCGGGTACCTGGTCGGGGTCGTCAGCCGGCATCACCGCAGGGAGGGAACGGGGCGGATCGCGGCGGGCCGGGTGGACCGGTGGACGGACCAACTGAACGCGAATGAGCGGGCCGCTCTGGGAGCCCTGCTGGGCCGGCACGTCATGGGGCTGCCGTCCGCCGTGCCCCGGAGCGGCCTCGACCTCGTCCAGGAGATCTACCGCGCCCAACTCGCCGACATCGCACCCGAGATGCTGGACGAGCGGCAGACGGAGCTGGCGGAACTGGTCTCCTTCTGCGGCGGGCCCGAGCCGTACCGCTGGATCCAGGGCCGACCGTGGGCGGGCAAGACAGCGCTGGCGGCATGGTTCGCACTGCATCCGCCACGCGGGGTCGTGCCGGTGTGGTTCTTCATCACGGCGCGGTACGCCGGCCAGTCCGACGGCGACGCGTACACGGCGTCGGTCATCGACCAACTCGCGTTGATCGCGGGCCGCGAACCGTCGGCGACGGGCTCTCCCGCAGCGCGTGACGGCGAACGCCGGCTGCTGCTGCGCCAGGCGGCGGAACGGGTCGCCGAGGACGGCGGCACCCTGCTGCTGGTCGTCGACGGCCTGGACGAGGACCAGTCCCGGGTGCCCGGTGGCAGCGGGAGCAGCATCGCCTCACTGCTACCGGAACGGCCTCCGGCGAACGTACGCGTCCTGGTGACCAGCAGGCCGAGCCCCGGAATTCCGTCGGACGTCGGTGGGGGACACCCGCTGCGGCACTGCCCGGTCGTGGAGCTCGCGACTTCGGAAGCGGCCCGCCACACCGAGCACGAGGCCAGGTACGACCTCCAACAGGCGCTGGCCGGAGACCAGTTGGAGCGCGACGTGGTCGGCCTGCTCACCGCGGCGCGCGGCACGCTCACGGTCGAGGACCTGCGTGAACTGACCGGTGAGCCCGGTTATCTGGTGCGGCAGAGGCTCGGGAGTGTGTTCGGACGCATCCTGCGGCTGCGGGGCGGCGGCTTCGAAGGCTCCGGTGAGTCCGACGTGACGCTGTACACGACCAGCCGCGGCTACCTCTTCGCCCACGAGACACTCCTCGTCGCCGCCCAGGACGAACTCGGGCCTGACGTGGACGCGTACCAGGACCGGTTGCACGCGTGGGCGCGGACGTACGAGCGTCGGGGCTGGCCGGAGAGCACCCCGCTGTATCTGCTCCAGCCGTACGGCCGCCTGGTCGCGTTCCTTCTCGACACAGGGCGGGCCACCGGCCTCGCCACGGACCCCAAGCGCCGGGATCGGCTGCGGGAGGCGACGGGGAGCGATGCGGCGTGCCTCGCGGAGATCGCGGCGGCCGGGGAGACGGTTCGGCGGGCCGCCCCCGACGACCTCGGGTCACCGGCGGCACTCGCGGCGGCCGGGGATCTGGTGGCCCGGCGCAACGCGTCGCTGCATCCGGACATCCCGGCCGTGCACGCGCGACTCGGCCGGGTTCGGCAGGCCATCGGCCTGGCCCGCAGCGTCTTCCGGCCCGAGGACCGCGCCCGGGCGGTCCTCGGAGTGGCCCGCGTGCTGGCGGAGGCGGACGACAGCCGGGCGGTGCGGCTGGCGACGGAGGGGTTGCGGCTGGCGGAGGAGATGGTGGCCGGGACGGTGCCCGCCCGCCTCGACACGCCTGACATGGTGGCGCGTGGAATGCGAGCGACTGCTCTGGCGCTGGCGGGGCGCGAGGAAGAGGTGCCGCAGGCGTTCCGGGAAACGCCCCGACCCCACGATGACCCGAGCGCCAAGACCTATGTCAAAGCCCTGGTCATGACCGCCGCTGTGCTCCGCGACCCGGCGGGCGCGGCCGGCCTGCTCCGGCTGGCGGCGGAGTCAGCCGGGCTGATCGAGTTCCTTCCGGATCGCGTTCGCGCTCTGGCGAGCGTCGCCGAGTCGTGCTCGGCGTGCGGCTTCCCCGAGGACGCGACGAGGATCTACGACTCGGTGGTCGCGCTCGCCGGGCGTCGTGACTCGAGCGACTTCGAGAACCTGTACGCGGTCGCGGCCGAGGCCCTGCGGGACACGCGCCCCCGCGAGGCCGAGCGACTGGCCGCGCTGGCCATGGCGACGCTGCACCAGGACCAGGACCAGGACCAGGACCAGGACGAGGACGAGGACGAGGCGACATGTGGTGACGTCTGCACCCTCGTGGCCCTGGAGCGGATTACGGAAGCCCACCGGCTCGCGCAGGCCCAGGCCGTCAACAACCCCGGCACGCTGCGGGCGCAAGCGGTCACCTGGGCGGTGATGGCCGAAGGCTGGGCCCGCAAGGGGGCGGCGGTCGAGGCCTGGGCGGCCCTCGAACGGTCCCGGTACGACCGCTTCCGCGACGGGGATGTCGACGACTCCATGCAGCGAGTCGTCGCACTCCTTGCGAAAGCCGGTGCCGCCGAGCAGTTGGTGGCCGTACTGCTCACCGAGGACTACTCCGCACCGCAGGACGGCCCTTCATGGTGGGAGGCCGCCGAAGCGCTCACCGCGCTCGCCTGTCACCGCGCCGCCGACGACCCGCAGCGGTCGCTGGAGCTCCTCCACACGGCGGAGCACGGACACCGGTCGACGGCAGCGCCGATTCGCGGGGTCGCTCAGGAGCGCCTCGCCGCCCTGGCTGGTGCCCTCGCCACCGCAGGAAGGACCGACGACGCGGAGCGACTCCTGGCGGTGCTCGACGAGCCCGATGAACGCGCCTGGGGCCTGGCCGCCGTATCACTGGCCGTCGTGGAAAGCGATCCCGGCCGGGCGCGGGCGCTCGCCGAGAGAGCCGTCGACATGTCGCTCTCCGCGGGCGGCTGGGCGCTGCCCTCCTCGCTGCCCCCTGCCCTCCAGGCGCTGGGGTGGTCCGGCGCGGCCGAACGCGTCACGGAGGAACTCGAGGACCTCGTGCGCAGGCGCGCATCACTGACCGCCCATGGCCGTGGTGACATCCGTGCGGAGGCCGCCGCGGGCCTGTGGTCGCACGCCCCCGCACTGGCGGGCCGCCTGGTGGACGAAGCACTGCGCGGTGTGCTCGGTGACCCCGTGCCGGTCGCACACCTTCTCGTCGCCGTCGGGCGCCACGATCGCGAACGCGGTGAGCGGCTCAGGAAACTGCTGGAAGCCGCGGACCTGGACCACGACGGGAACCAGCACTCCAGCGGGGAGGTGTTGCTCAGCCTGCTGACCGCCGCGACGGACCCGGTCGCCGCCCGCGGCCGGCTCGACGCCGTGGTGTCGGGGGACGAGCGACGGTCCTCGCGCGGCCCGCGCGCAGGAGGCGGAGCGGCCCTCGCCTATGCCGCGCTCGGCGACCACGAAGCGGCCCGGACCACGGCCCGGCGCGAAGAGGACGCGGAGCTGCGCGCGGACGCCCTCGCCCAGCTCGCCGCGTACACCGCCGCGCTGCCCGCGGACCGGACACCGGTTCCGTTCCGCGACCCGTACGACATCACCCTGCTCGCCCGCCGCCTGGCCACTCTCCTCCGGCCGCCCCCCGCCCCCCC
>CBFGZZ010000343.1:0-9596 GCA_965653385.1 uncultured Streptomyces sp.
AGGTACCGCAATCTCGGGTCCTCCGCCCGCACAACGGCATCACCGACCCCGTCGGCGAGCACGCAGCTTGCCGTTCCCCTGGTAAACCTGGTGAGGTCCCGGAAGTGCCGCGTCGGCTCGGTGGTTGTCAGTCGACGGAGGCCATGAAGTTCAGCATCCTGCGGTTCATTTCCTGCGCGTGGTCGATCTGAGGTCCGTGCCCGGTACCGGTGATGATCTCGGCACGGGTGCCCGGTATCAGGCGTGGAACGCGCTCCATCTGCCGCTCGGGGTGCAGCAGGAGGCTGCGCTTGCCGAGCACCAGATAGAGCGGCGTACGGATGGTGGACAGTTCCGCGTCGGACAGGGGGAGCGGTGCCGGTCGACGGATGCGGTAGGCGCGGACGGCGGTCCTGATCATCGTGCGCAACTCGGGCATGACCAGGACCGGTTGTTCCAGCCAGGCCGCCAGCCGCGGGCGCAGCGTTCTGGGTGCGAAGCTCGCGAAGAGGCCGGCGAAGAGCCAGACGAAGAAGCGCAGCCCCACCTTCTCCAAGCCGCCCGGGTCGAGCAGGGTGACCGAAGCGAGGCGTTCCGGCCTGCGGTGCGCCTGGTTCAGGGCGAGCCAGCCTCCGTAGGAGATGCCGACCAGGTGGACGCGGTCGAGCCCGAGCCCGGCGAGCGTCTCGTCCAGCCACTGTGCGGCCCGTTCGGGCTGGTGGATCGGCTCGCGCTGCACGCTGCGTCCGGGGTCGCCGGGGGTGTCGACGGCGTAGACGGGGCGGTCGGCGCTGAGGTCGGGGGTGTTCGGGTACCACATGGCTGAGCAGGAGCCGGCTCCGTGCACCAGGACGACCGGGGTGCGGGAGCGGGCCGCGGGGTCGTCGGGCCCGTAGAGGTACACGCGGGTGGTGCCGAACGCGGTTTCCACGTCCTGCTCCGCCAGGGCGGGTGCGCCCAGCGCGTAGACGGCGTCACAGGCGGCGAAGTAGCGGTCGCGCCAGGCGTCGCTCACATAGCGGCCGACGTCGGCCTGGGTGCGGGCAGTGGTCTCGGACACGGCCACCTCCGGAGGATCTCGGTTTCGTGGTACGAACGTATCACAATGTTGATACGGCTGTACCATGAAAAGGCCCGGTGCGGGCCCAGCGGACGATGAGCGGAGAACCAGCCGATGCCCAAGCGGGTGGACCATGCGGAACGGCGCACCGAGATCGCGGAGGCACTCGTCCGGGTCGCCGGGCGACGCGGACTGCATGCCGTGGGGATGCGCGATGTGGCAGCCGAGGCAGGCGTGTCACTGCGGCTGGTGCAGTACTACTTCGAGACCAAGGAGAAGTTGCTGCTCTTCGGCCTGGAGCACCTGACCGGGAAGTTCGGGGAACGGCTCGCCGCCCGCATCCGAGCCGCCGGGGACGGGCCGGGGCCGCGCGCGATGGTCGAGGCGCTGCTGATGACGGCGCTGCCGACCGACGAGGAGAGCCGTGTCTTCCACCACCTCTACACCTCGTACGCCGTTCTGGCCGTGACCGACCGGGCGCTCGCGGCCCAGCCCTTCATCAAGGACCCCGACGCGGCCGAAGGTGCCCTGACCGACATCCTCCGGCAGGCGCAGGTCGCGGATCTGCTGCAGCCCGGTGTGGACGCGCAGTCGACGGCGGCGGGTCTGCTCGCGATGTCCGCGGGGCTCGGCACCAGCATCCTCGTCGGTCAGCGCAGTCCCGAGTCCGCCACCGCGGTCCTGGACGACCATCTCGACCGCATCTTCCGTTCGGCCGATGCGGCCGGTTGACGCGGAACCCGTTTCGGGGTCCTACTTCCCGAGTGCCCGAGTGCCCGAGTGCCCCGTAGCGGCGGGCTGATGCGTGCGGCGCTCCCTTCCAGGTCGACGGAGCGACGTCGACGGAGCAAAGGCGAGCGCGCATGCGAGTTCCCCCGCCTGCTCCTGCACGGCACACCTCCGCCCGGCCCTCGCCTTCAGTGCTCCGCAACGCCTCGACCACCGAGAGAGGCTCAGGGCGAATCCGATCAGCCCCAGGTCAGGGACCCGGGGGTTGCGGATTCACCGCAGCCCTAGCCTGCCTTCCCCTCCAGCCCTCGAGTGGTCGGCCGCTCGCTTCCCCAGGCGGCCAGCGGCCGGAGTGCGTCGTTGAGGCGCATACCGTCCTCGGTCAGCGAGTACTCGACGCGGGGCGGCACCTCGTCGTAGGAGACGCGGTGCACGACGCCGTCCGCTTCCAGCTCACGCAAGTGGGAGGCCAGCACCTTCTCGGTGATGCCGGGAAGCAGTCGGCGCAGCTCGCCGAAGCGGCGGCAGGGGTGCTCGTGGAGCGCCCAGAGGATCAGCACCTTCCACTTGCCGCCGATCACCTCCATCGCGGTGTCGATCCCGCAGATATGTCCGTCCGGTGCACCCGGCCGGTTCAGCGTCGTCATGCCCCACCCCTCTGACGTGCTCGCTCACCCCGGGGTAACCACCCACTACCAAGTGCGTACTTGATTACCTCCGGGCCTGTGACCAGCCTAATCGGCATGGCACAGAACACTGTTGAGAAGACTTCCGTCACGCTGTTGGGCCTTGGCGCGATGGGCACCGCGCTGGCCCGTACCTGGCTTGCCGCCGGCCACCCGCTCACCGTCTGGAACCGCACCCCGGCCCGCGCCGCGGCACTCGCCGCCGAGGGGGCACGGGTCGCGGACAGCGCCGCTGCGGCGGTCGCGGCGAACACCCTGGTCGTCGTCTGCCTGTTGGACGACACCTCGGTCGAGGAGGTGCTGGCCGGCACCGACCTATCCGCCAGGGACCTGGTCAACCTGACCACCAGCACCCCTGCCCAGGCCCGCGCCCGCTCCGAGTGGGCCCGCGAGCGTGGCGCCCGCTACCTGGACGGCGGGATCATGGCCGTCCCCCCCATGATCGGCGTCCCGGGAGCCGGCGGCTACGTCTTCTACAGTGGCTCGCGGGAACTGTTCGAGCGGCACCAGGAGCCCCTGGCCATCCCGGCCGGCACCACCTACGTCGGCGAGGACGCGGGCTTCGCGGCCCTGCACGACGTGGCCCTGCTCAGCGCCATGTACGGCATGTTCGCCGGAGCCGCGCACGCCTTCGCCCTGATCCGCAAGGAGGACATCGACCCCGCGGCGCTCGCCCCGCTGCTCTCCGACTGGCTCGTCGCGATGGCCCCGGCAGTTCACCAGACCGCCGACCATCTGCGCACCGGGGACTACACCAAGGGCGTCGTCTCCAACCTCGCCATGCAGGTGGCGGGCACGCCGACCTTCCTGAGCACCGCCGAGCAACAGGGTGTCAGCCCGGAACTGCTCAACCCCTACTTCGAGCTGATGCGCCGCCGCCTGGCCGAGGGCAGCGGCGAGGAGGACCTGACCGGCGTGATCGACCTGCTCGTGCGCTGACCAGCAAGGCCCGGGGTGAAACTTGACGCACAGCGGACGCGGACTACGTGCATAGGGCACGGCGTCGAAGTGTGCAGTCGCGATGATGCCGATCAGTCCGCCTGCGAGTCGAGTCATGCAACCTTCGCCTGCCACGCGGTGAACGACCCCGCCGACCCCTCGGCCGGCCGAGCCCGTGGCGTGTTCATGAGGCCTTACGAAACCCTTACGCACCCACACCGCGCGGGGCCCCGCACCTACGATCGCCGCGTGACGACCTCTCTCGTGACGACCCCTCTCGTGGCGAACTCCATACGCATCGCCCTGGTGACCGCCGCGCCCCTGGCGTTGGCCGCGGTGGGCCTCGTACACCCCCACGGACTGTCGACGTCGACGGCGGCGGACTGGACGGACCTGCACATCCTGCTGTTGCCTCTCTTTCCGCTGCTCACCCTCGGTCTCCTGGTCCCGCTGTGGCACCGGCCCCGGCCCGGCTTCGAAGGCGCCGCCACGGTCGTGGCCTGGGCCGGTGCCTTCGTCTACGCGGCCTTCTACACCGGGCTCGACGCCGTCGCCGGCATCGCGGCCGGAACCGCGGTCGAGCACGCCGCCGCGGGCGCGAATCCAGGGCCGTTGAAACGCCCGCTGTACGAGGTGGGTGAGTCCCTCGGACAGGTCGGCGCCTATGCCCTGATCTGCGCGGTCGTGGCCGCCATGGCGGCGCTGTGGCCACGGCACGGCGCCCGCGTCCTGCCGGGCACAGCCGTGCTGCTCGTGGCCGGCTGGTCCTTCGTCGACAGCCACATCTTCTGGCCACGCGGGGTCTGGACGATGTGCGGCTTCGCGCTGGGGTTCGCTCTGCTCGCCTGGGCGACCGGGTCCCACGGCCGGCGCCGGCCGCGTGGGCTGGCTCGGCGGGCTCGTCCCGCGCGGTGAGCGTGCCGCCGCCCGAGAAGCCCGTGTGCGCTGCCCAGCAGGCCACCGCACACCGCACGGCACAGGGCTTGCCCTTCAGGCCGCTAGCCCGTCGATTCATGTGCCGACGCTCTGACAGCCACTGCTTACAAGAGTCTGACGCGGAGCTCGTTCCCCCTCGTCCCACCACACCCACTGGTCACTCTTGTCCCGTACGCAGAGACGGAGACCGATTCGGGTTCCCATGGGCAACGGACTGAAGGAGACGGGACATGAGCACGCACAACAGCCGCAGGGGTCACCGGGGGAAGTCCAGGACACGGCGGGTCGTGATAGGCGGCGGGGCCCTCGCCATCGCCGGGGCGGCCACGGTGGCCGTGTCCCTGGCCTCGGCCAGTCAGTACTCCGGGAGCGCCGGTGCTGACCACGCCGTCTTCGTCCAGGGCAACGAGCTGGACGGCAACACCATCCATGTGTTCGCGCGGGGTGACGACGGCAAGCTCGAACCCGCGGGGACCTACGACGCCGGCGGCAAGGGCGGTGACCAGGTCGACGCCCCCACCGACTCGCTCGCCTCCCAGGGATCGCTGGTCTACGACGACGCCTCGGGGATGCTGCTGGCGGTCAACGCGGGCAGCGGCACGGTGACGTCCTTCCGCGTCGAGGGCCGGACGCTGAAGGACCGCCAAGTCGTGGACTCCGGCGGGGAGTTCCCCTCCAGCATCGCGGTGCACGGCAAGGTCGCGTACGTCATGAACGCGGGCGGTGAGGGCTCCGTCCAAGGCTTCAGGATCACCGGCAAAGGACTCAAGCCGCTGCACGGCTCCCACCGTTCCCTGGGCCTGGACAACGAGGACGTGCCACGTTTCGACACCTCACCGGGCGAGGTCGAGTTCACTCCGGACGGCCGCAACCTGGTGGTCACCACCAAGGGCAACAACACCGTCGAGGTCTTCCCGATGAAGCGGAACGGCCTCCCGTCCGTCGCCGAACCGGTCGTCAACGAGTCGGCCGGCGGTGTCCCGTTCGCGATCAGCTTCGACGGGACCGGGAAGCGGATGCTGGTCGCCGAGGCCGAGAAGTCCACCGTCACCACCTACGAGGTGAAGCGCGACGGCAAACTGAAGGTCCTTCAGAAGCCCCTCGCCAACGGGCAGGAGGTCCTGTGCTGGCTGGAGCGCGCGGGCAACTACTTCTACGGCGGCAACACCGGCAACTCCACCGTCAGCGGCTACCGCATGGACAAGCACGGCAAGCTCGCCCTGACCAACGACGTCGGTATCGCCACCCCGCCCTCCGCCAACTCGCAGGGGGTGATCGACCTCGCGGTGACCGAGGACGAGAAGTTCGTCTACGTCCAGAACGCCGTCTCCGGCACCGTGGACGGCTTCCGTGTCGAGAAGAACGGATCCCTCACGAAGGTCACCACGGCTGAGGGACTGCCCGCCTTCGACGAGTCGGGCATGGAAGGCATCGCCGCGGTGTGACACACCCGCGTACGCATGCGGCCCACCGCGGCACCAGGAGGGGCGGTGGGCTCGATCGTCGGACGTCCGCCATGATGCAACGCGGCTCAGAGTGGTTCAGGTTGCGGTTCCGGTTGCCGCGTTGGTGTGACCGTCGGTTTCGGCAGTTTGGCGGTCCGCCCGTATCCATAGACCACCGAGGTCATCGCCAGAATGAGAAGTGACCCGGCCATCACCGGATTTCTTGCCATCTCCATCGGCAGATAGCGGTACGACAACAAGAGCGCGGCAAAGACCGTGGCGCCGTAGATGACCAGCTGGATTCCTGGCCGGTCCCAGCCACGGTCGAGCGAGCGCAGCGCTGCCTCGATGGTGAGCGCGAACACCACGCCGGCGACGAGATCCACGCCGTAGTGGTAGCCGAATCCCAGCGTCGCAGCGAGCGTGGCAATCAGCCAGAACGTGCCCGCGAACCGCAGAATCCGTGGGGCCGCGCGGGAATGGATGAAGATCGCGACGGCCCACGCTGTGTGCAGGCTCGGCATGCAGTTGCGAGGGGTGATCGCGTCGTACGGCATCGGGTGCGGAGTGTTGATCGGCGGCAGTGTGTCCGGCCACAGGTTGGCCGTCGCCCAGTGCACGCCGCCGGTGCCGGAGGCGCCGGGGCCGTAGGCGAAGACCGGTCCGACCACCGGGAAGATCATGTAGATGCCCGGCCCGAGCAGGCCGATCACCAGGAAGGTGCGCACCAGATGCCGGCTCGGGAAGCGGCGCTCGACCGCCACGTTACGCAGTTGGTAGAGCGCGACGACAACCGCAGCCACCGCGAGCTGACCGTAGACCAAGTGGAGAAGGTGGGTGCTGAACGGGGCGGTGGCGTTGACAATCCGGCCGACCAGCCATGACGGATTGCCCAGCGCATGATCGGCGGTTGCCACGTACTGATCCAGGACCACCGGGCGGGTCTTCGACGTGATGAGCAGCCAGGTGTCGCCGATCTTGCGGCCGGCCACCAGCAGCAGGCCCAGCCCGACGCCCTTCAGCAGCAGGACGCGTTCTGGGCCGGTGCGGCGCGTGACAGCGATGACCGCACAGCCCAACATCACCCACAACGCACCGGTGCCGAAGGAATGGCCGTCGCTCATCCTGGCGTCGACTGCCCACCGCGCCAGCAGGAAGACGAGGTCGATACCGATCGCGGCACCAGCCGCGATGAACCGCTGCCGCCAAGGGAGCACCACCATCATCAACGCCATACCGCCGTACAGCGGTCCCGGTTTCGGGGCAAGGACCAGGGCCTCCACCTGGTTGGTGATCGGCCCCGGCCGACCGTAGCCGCGTGCAGCGATCTCCAGCGTGACGAGGAATCCAAGAGCCACCACACCCGCCGCGACCCACAGTCTCGCGCGCCAATGACTCCACGCGACCAACGAAGTTATGCCGCTTATGCGAGAAAACACCCGCGATGCTCTAGATATCAATCGCCTACACCGTTTTATTCAAGAGATTGGGTAGATGAAATGCGATAGAGGAAGCCATCGCGAGTTCGAACATATTAGCGGAGCGGTGTCGGAAGGCCCCGAAGCAGGCCATTGGTGGCCGCCACGGCCGAGCGGCAGGGGCTGACGCTTCTTCACCGCCACAGAGGTTCGGGCCGGCTGGCCCCGGCCAGGGCGTTGGCGGGATGATGGCCGGCATGCGCATCCGCATCGACGCCGTCGATTTGCCCGGTCTCATCTGTCCGGCTCCTGTCGACGGCGAAGTTCCTGAATACCGCAACGTCCATGTCGCCGTACAACGCCGCGACCGTCCGGCCGAACTCCTCGCACCGCAGCCCGGTGACGCGCGGTCCGCGACCTGGACCCTGGAGTGCACCACGAGCGTCTCGCCGTCCGGCATCGAGGTCAAAGGCCCCTACGTGCAGGACCGTCTGGGCCATCGGTTCATCTACCTGTCGTGGGGCACGGTCGACGATTCGGGCACCTTCACGATGTTCCGCCGCGCCAAACTCATGCTCGACGCCATCCCCGCTGATGTACTCACCGCCGCACGCGACGGACTGCTGGTAGGGCGCCTCGGCCTGACCGACGCACAGGGCGGGCCTCTTTGCACGCGAGTCCGGCCCCCGCACATCACCTGGACCGCCGAACGCGCCGGCTAGGGGGAGTCGCACACCGTACCGGCCGAAGTCAGCTCCGACAGGACGCGCGACAGTCGCCGCCCGCGTGAGGGGGCGTTCGACGCCGTTCCCGACGCGCTCGCGCCGGCCGCCGTCCGAACCAGTCGGAGAGGGCCGCGCCGCCCTGCAGTCCGAAGCTCAGGAACATCAGATGGGGTGCGGTCGCGGACAGCAGGATGTCGGCGGCCTCACTGGGCATGCCGGCCAGGTCGGCCACCGCGGGCACCAGGCCACCCACGTACAGCACGAGCGCGGAGACCCCCTGCACTCGGATCCGCGCCGGGGACCAGCGTGTGCGCGCCCTCTTCGGTGCCCAACCGCGGAGCATGGCTATGCCGAGGGGCAGCAGCACCGCCGTGAACAGGCCGATCCAGCACCACAGGAAAACCACCACGTCCCGCCCCTTTCCCCGCTTCCCTGACGCGAAGTCTGCCCACGCGCACGGGCCGCCGTCAGTGCCGGACTCCGGAAGTCTCCGGGCGGCCTGACTGCCGAGTGAACGTCGTGCAAGGCACCGGCTTCGCCCACCCCGGTCACGACCCCCTGAAGGGCTCTTCGGCCGGGACGCCGCCCGGGAGTCAGATGTCCGGGAGGCGGTGAGTGGGAGCAGCATCGCAGGTGATCGACGCTCACTGCACGACCGGGCAGTTCCCCCAGATCTCGGAGAGGGCTTCGGGAATCTGCGCGATATCGCCGCAGCCCCGTGGACCACGGGGGAAGCCATCGCTGGTGAGGTATGTCCAGGCGCCTTGGGAGGTGCCGCGGAAGTACTTGGTGGCGCCGCCCTCGTCCTGCATGCTCACGAGTTCCTCGTGCGTGGCACCGGGCGTGGGCTCGAATCGGGTGGCGGCATAGCGGACGCCGCCGCACTGGCCGTAGAAGAACTGCTGCGGCACCGGCTGAATATGGAGGAAACGGGGAAAGGCGCGCCGGTATGCCTCCGTCACGGCAGCCTTCACTTCGTTGCCGGCGGTCAGGTTGCGGCAGTCGAAGTGGCTAGCGGACGTGGGGAGGGCCCCCTCGGGAGTGAGGGAGGCGGACCTGGTCGGGGCGGCGGCGGTGCGTGACGGTGTGGGTGTGGTGGTGGCAGGACTCGTCGGCGTCGTGGTGGCAGGACCGCTCGAAGAGGTGCCGGTCGGCGCAGAGGCATGCGCGGAAGGCTCGGACGAGGAGCGGGCGGGTGTGCCCGAGCCGACGTGGGGAGCCGACGAATCATGGCACCCCGCCAACAGCAGGATCCCGCCCACCGCTGCCATCACCGACGAACCTCTGAGACCGGGCATCGCGCATCCTCTCTTCACCCCATGAAGCCACGGCGTCCTGCGCGACCGCCCTGACCGGGGGGTGCGGCGCCGTGCGGCCGGGCGCCGACGCGTTCCTAGACCCGCAAGGGCGCTGCGAGGTTGCGGGGAGAGAGCCAAGGGAGGGTCTCGATTCCGCATACGCGTGCGTTCCGCTCCCCCACGCGCTTCACCACGCCGGGGTGAGCCTCGCCGGGGCGCGTCCGACCGTGGTGCGCATGGCACGGGGGCGGGCTCACGGAAGGGCCATCGTCCAGGTGAACGCCGAGCGTACGGCGTGCACTCTCGGACGCGACCGCGCCGCCGCAGCGTCGAGGTGGTGCCGCGCAGCGGACGCACCCGACGCCCGCCCCTGCGATCAGT
>CBFGZZ010000344.1:0-9594 GCA_965653385.1 uncultured Streptomyces sp.
GCAACTGGCCGGCATCCGCGCCAACTACCCACCCGAGAAGGAGCCCTCGGCGCCCTCGCGGCCGAGATCGCTCTGCTCCAGCCCGCCCGTACCGAACCTGGCGCTCTTGGGCCTGGCGGTTGTCGAGGACGCCGGGGTCAGGCCACCGCGTTCAACAGTTCGGCCAGCACGTCGGGCCGTTCCAGGGCGATGAAATGACCTGCCTTGGGGACCTGGGTGAAGTCGGCGGCCGGAAGCAGCTGCCTATTGGCCTCCCGGTCCGAGGGCCGGGACCAGTCCCTTTCCCCGTAGACGAGGTGGACGGGCGCCTTGACCTCGCGGTAGCGCGAGCGGGCGACGATGAGGCTGGGCAGGGACTGGTAGACGGCCCGGGCGACGGTCGGGTAGCCGGGTCGGGCGCCCACCTGGAGGAGTTCGTCCACGTAGTCCTCGTGCAGCGCGGTCTTGTCGCCGAGGCCGCCCTGAAGGATCTTGCGGAGGGCCGGCTTGGGCTCCACCCCGGCGATCACCGGGCCCACCCCCGGGGCGAGAACACCGCTGACCACCACACGGGCGAGGAGGCTGGACCGGGCGATTCCGCCGCGGAAGTCGTACGTGTTCACCGCGACGACGCGCCGGACCCGCTCCGGCAGGTCGGCCGCGGTGGTCAGGGCGAGCACCGCCCCCATCGACTCTCCTGCCAACGTCACATCTTCAAGGTCGAGTTCGGTGAGCAGCCGTTCCACGCCCGCACGCATCGCCGGCTCGTCGTACGACGCACCGGGCACGATCTCGGAGTAACCCATCCCCGGCAGATCCAGGGCGTACACGGTGTACTGGTCCGAGATCAACGGGATGAGGGAGCGGAAGTGCTCGGCCTGCGTGCGCACGGTGTGCACCAGGACCAGCGGAGCACCAGCGCCCGCCTTGAGGTAGCGCAGCGTTCCCTCGCGGCTGTGGCGTCCTGCGTGAGGGGCGATCGTGTGGCTGGTGGTGCCGGGAACGTGAATCGTGGGGCGTGAATCCTGGCTGGGCATTTCGCCGACTCCTTGTGTGTGTACTGCGGACAGGTGCCTGGGGTGACCCCTCCACCAGCGCCTCGCCTGTCCACTGCTGTCGCCGGCGCAGAGGACACTCGCGTCCCTTCAGCGCGATCACGACTGCCCTCACGGCGAGAAACCGACCGGTTTCCGCCAGGGTAAACCGATCGGTTTCCGGGCGCAAGCCCGTGCCGCTCACCGTCAACGCCGAGTTGGAGCTCGAAGCCGAGGCCCACGATCGCGCCGTCGTGGCCATGAGGGTGTCCTCACCCGCCTTGCGTTTGAGGTCGCAACGGAGATCACGGCGCCGCGGCGCACCGGCGCGTTGCCAGGTCACCCACAGGTCAAGACGACCCCTTCACTTGCACCGTGGAAACCGATCTGTTTTCCTAGGTGGAAACAGATCGGTTTCCGGCCGATGGTCGGTCCATGACCAGCGACTAAGGGGAAAAGTGAGTACCACCTTCGACCGCGGGGCGCCCGCCTCCGGGAAAACAGACTCGGGCCGCCGCGGCTCACATGCCGTGCGCTGGTGGGTGCTCGTCGTGCTGGGCGTGGCACAGCTCATGGTCACGCTCGATGCGACCGTCGTGAACATCGCGCTGCCCGAAGCGCAACATGACCTCGGTTTCAGTGACGGCAGCCGGCAGTGGGTCATCACGGGGTACGCCCTGGCGTTCGGCAGCCTGCTGCTGCTCGGGGGCCGACTCGGTGACCTGTTCGGACGACGTACGACCTTCGTGACCGGCCTGATCGGTTTCGCGGCCGCATCCGTCATCGGCGGCGCGGCCGGCAGCTTCGAAATACTCGTCGCGGCACGCGTGGCCCAGGGCCTCTTCGCCGCGCTGCTCGCGCCCGCGGCGCTGTCACTGCTCAGCGTGACCTTCACCGACCCGGCCGAACGGCCGAAGGCCTTCGGCATCTTCAGTGCGTTGTCCGGCGCGGGCGCCGCGGTCGGACTCCTGCTCGGCGGCATGCTCACCGAATGGGCGTCATGGCGCTGGGTGATGTACGTGAACGTCATTTTCGCGGGCGTCGCGCTGGCCGGTGCGCTGTTGTTGCTGGCCAAGCCCGCGGTCACCGAGCGACCCAAGATCGACATTCCTGGCACCGTCGTGGTGAGCGCCGCGCTGTTCGGCATCGTCTACGGCTTCGCGCACGTCGAATCCACCAGTTGGACCGACCCGGTCGCCCTCGGCTCCATGATCAGCGGCGTGGTGCTGCTCGCGGTGTTCGCCTGGCTGGAGCTCAGGGTCGCGCATCCGCTGCTGCCGCTGCGCGTCGTGCTGGACCGGACCCGAGGCGGTTCGTTCCTGGCCGTGTTCGTCCTGGGCATGGGGATGTTCTCGATCTTCCTGTTCCTGACCTACTACCTGGAGGCCAGCATCGGCTACTCGCCGATCGAGGCCGGTCTGTCCTTCCTGCCGATGGTCGCGGGCATCGTCGCCTCGTCGACCACGGTGCCCTCGCTGCTGCTGCCCAAGGTCGGCCCGAAGGTCGTGGTCAGCGTCAGCTTCCTGGTCTCCGCAGCCGGTATGGCCCTGCTGACGCAGCTCACGCTCAACAGCGCCTACGTCGCCGACATCATGCCCGGCATGATCCTGCTGGGTCTCGGTATCGGTGGGGTGATGACCACCGCGTTCCAGGGTGCGACCGCGGGCGTGCATCACGAGGACGCGGGCGTCGCCTCGGCACTGATCAACACCAGCCAGCAGGTAGGTGGCTCGATCAGCACGGCACTGCTGACCACCGTCGCCTCATCGGCCGCGACCGACTACCTGTCCTCCCACAAGCCCAGCGCACTGACCATGGCCCAGGCCGGTGTCGAGAGCTACACGGCCACCCTGGCGTGGGGCGCCGGGATCTTCGTGGCCGGTGCGGTGCTCACGGCGTTCCTGATGCCGAATGCGGCTCTGGCGCCATCGGAGGGCGAGCCTGTGATCGCCCACTGAGCCCGAATCCGACGTGGCGAGAAATGCCCTGCGCTCCGATCATCGCCGGTAGAGGGCATGCACGATGTGGGCTGAATTCCCGAGGCCGGTGGACACGCCGGCCATCGGGGGTGCCACCCCAACAAGGCGCCGCCTGGTTTCTATCGCTTCCTCGCGCACCCCACCCGTAAACCGATCGGTTTCCAACGGGCCGGAATCGAGTTAACCTCGCCATATGACCACCGAAGCCATGCCAAGCTCCCGACAGCGACTGCTGGAGGCAGCGGCCACACTCACCTACCGAGACGGCGTCAACATCGGCGTCGACGCGCTGTGCAAGGCGGCGGGGGTGTCAAAGCGCTCCATGTACAAGCTGTTCGAGAGCAAAGACGAACTGCTGGCGGCGAGCCTGGAGGAAGACGCCTCCGCCTACGTGGCGGCACTCCTTCCCGCGGCGGACGACAACCGTCCACCCCGCGAGCGGATCCTGCACGTCTTCGAACAGGCGGAGGCGCAGGCGGGTGCACCCGGCTTCCAGGGCTGCCGGTACCTCGTCGTACAGATCGAGCTCAAGGACCCGAGTCACCCCGCGAGCCGGGTGGCCCATCGGGTCAAGGAGAACCTGACAGCCTTCTTCCGCGCCGAGGCCGAACAGGGCGGGGCGAGCGACCCGGACCTGCTGGCCCGTCAGCTGATCCTGGTCTTCGACGGCGCGAGCGCCCGTGCGGGAATCAAAGCCGACACGCAGGGCGGGCTCGTCGCCCCCACCGTGGCCGCCTTGCTCGACGCGGCGGACATGCGCTGACGACGCATCGCGTGACACCCGGCCTCCGGCGACCGGCCGACCCCCATGGCGTCACGCCCCTGCCCTGTCCCGCTTGAGGGGGAGCCCGACGACTGTTCCGCCCGGGGGGGAGCCCGACGACGGCAGGGATCTATCTCTATTCACCTGGCGACAGCCGCGGAACGCCAACGTCCGGGAGGAACTTGACCGTCAGCCCGAAGGAGCGGCGCGCCGCACGGGGTTGCGTCCAGAAACCGATCGGTTTACGGTGGTGAAACCGATCGGTTTCTCGCTGCGGGAGAGCCGGTGACTCGAATCCCGAGGAGTACGGATGACTGCCGCGCGCAACGCCGAGGGGCAACCGACGGCCCCGCCTCCCAGGCTTCCGGCGAAGCTCGCCGCCCACCCCTCCGTACGGGCCGTACTCGCCCGGCGCAGGACCGGCACCTCAGGTCGCCCGCCCGCGGTGATCGACGCGGCCTGGCTGCGCGAGCTGTGCCTGGCGGCCGGCGCCGACGACGCCGCCGCGGTCAGCCTGGACCATCCGGACCTGGCCGGCGAGCGCGAGCACGCACAGTCCGCACTGCCCGGCACCCGCACCCTGATCGCGATGGCGGTCCGGATGAACCGCGACAACTGCCGCTCCCCCGCCCGCAGCGTGGCCAACCAGGAGTTCCACCAGACCGACGAACAGGCCAACCACGCCGCCCGCGGCGTCACCCAGGCGCTCCAGGACGCGGGTTACCGCGCGCTCAATCCCTCCGTGGGCTTCCCCCAGGAGATGGACCGCTTCCCCCACGAGCGGATCTGGGTGGTGGCACACAAGACGGTCGCGGTGGCCGCCGGACTCGGCGTGATGGGCCTGCACCGCAACGTCATCCACCCGAAGTTCGGCAGCTTCGTGCTGCTCGTGACAGTCCTGGTGGACGCGGAGGTCAGCGAGTACGGGCAGGCGCTCGACTACAACCCCTGCATCGACTGCAAGTTGTGCGTCGCCGCCTGCCCGGTCGGCGCCATCGCCAAGGACGGCGCCTTCGACGCACTGGCCTGCACCACGCACAACTACCGCGAGTTCATGAGCGGGTTCACCGACTGGGCGCAGACCGTGGCCGACAGCGAGGACGCCGCCGACTACCGCTCCCGGGTCAGCGACTCCGAGAGCGCCTCCATGTGGCAGAGCCTGAGCTCTCCGCCCGGCTACAAGTCCGGCTACTGCCTCGCCGTCTGCCCCGCCGGCGAGGACGTTCTCGGCCCGTACCTGGACGACCGCAAGACCTTCATGGACACCGTGCTGCGGCCGCTCCGGGACAAGAAGGAAACCCTGTACGTCCTGCCGGGCTCCCACGCGCAGGAGTACGCCCGGCGCCGCTTCCCCCACAAGCCCGTCAAGGAAGTCACCGGCGGCTGGCATCCCCCGGCGAAACGTTCCGCGTCCACCGACCGAGAGACCCGTACGTCATGAGCGGCAGTCACTGCTTTACGACCGCAAGGGACTGCACCGCATCCCGGCGGAGACGACGTCGGAGATGACCGCCGCACGGGCATGACGGCAGGTCACCCAAGACGGGCCATTACTCGGAGTGGCCCCGGCGTGCGTCGCCCGACGGGAAAACCGATCGGTTTTCATTTCACCCGCTCCGGGTTAACCTCACGGTATGAGCACCGAAGTGAAACTGAGCCCCAGGGAGCGCCTGCTGGAGGCGGCGGCCACGCTCACCTACCGAGACGGCGTCAGCATCGGAGTCGAGGCGCTGTGCAAGGCGGCGGGGGTGTCGAAGCGCTCCATGTATCAGCTGTTCGAGAGCAAGGACGAGCTCCTGGCAGCGAGCCTGAAGGAGCGCGCCTCCGCCTACGTGGCAACTCTCCTGCCCGCGACGGACGACGGCCGGTCGCCCCGCGAGCGGATCATGCACATCTTCAAGCAGGTGGAATCACAGGCAGGGGCGCCCGAGTTCCGGGGCTGTCGGTATCTGGCGGTGCAGGTCGAGCTCAAGGACCAGAGTCACCCGGCGAGCCGCGTGGCCCACCAGGTCAAGGCGAATCTGACGGCCTTCTTCCGCGCCGAGGCCGAGCAGGGCGGGGCGGGCGATCCCGATCTGCTCGCCCGGCAGCTCAGCCTGGTCTTCGACGGCGCGAGCGCCCGCGCGGGAATTCAGGCCGACAACCTGACCGGGCTCGTCGCACCCACGGTGACCACCTTGCTCGACACGGCGGGCGTGCGCTGACGCCCCACCGTCCAGGAACCTCCCCTCACCGCCTGGCAGCCCCGGGAAGCCCGATGGCAGTGAGCGTGTTGCCGAGCATGCCGCAGGCGAAGAAGCGTGCGGTCCTCTCGGTATCAGCGCCCAGCGACAGGTGCACGGTTTCCCAGATGCTCATCCAGCCGGCCCGGACGACCTCTCCGATCAGGTCGTCGCCCTGCGCCTCGGCGGCCGCCACGGCGGCATAACCCTGCATCTGCATCAGGAGCGTTTCGGGGCGCGTCGAGATCAGCTGCGCATAGGCGTCCGCCAGCACCTGCCGGGCTCGCTCGCCTCCCTCGACCCCGTCGGCCGCCCTCTTGAAAGCCAGGCGAGTGTCTTCCGCGCTCCGCACCAGAGCGGCGACGAAGATCGCCTTCTTGTCCGGGAAGAGCCGGAAGAGATACGGCTGCGTGACGCCGACCCGCTCGGCGATCGCCGCGGTGGTGGTGCCGCGGTAGCCGGCGATCGCGAACTCGGTGATCGCCGCGCGAATGACGTTCTCGCGCCGCTCCTGCGCACTGACTCCACCCATGACCCCACCCCCTGCTTGAACTTGCACACGGAAACCGATCGGTTTACTGTAGCGGAAACCGATCGGTCTGGAATGGGAACGGGAGTCCGGGATGACGACAGATCGGCCGGTGGCACTCGTGACGGGTGCGTCATCGGGCATCGGGCAGGAAACCGCGCTCGCCCTCGTCGCAGCGGGTTTCCACGTGGTCGGCACAGGCCGCGACACCTCACACGTCACCCCGCTCGGGGGTGTGACGCTCCTCGACCTCGACGTGGTCAGCGACTCCTCGGTCGCCGCCGCGGTCCAGGAGGTGAGCGAACGGTTCGGGCGGATCGACGTCCTGGTCAACAACGCCGGCGTCGGCTCGATGGGGGCGGCGGAGGAGACCTCCGTCGCACAGGCCCAGGCCGTCTTCGACACCAACGTCTTCGGGGTCATGCGCATGGTGAACGAAGTCCTGCCGCACATGCGCGCTCGGGGACGCGGGCGCATCATCAACATCTCGTCCGTGCTCGGGTTCCTGCCCCAGCCCTACATGGCCGCCTACGCCGCCTCCAAGCACGCGATCGAGGGCTACACCGAGTCGCTGGACCACGAAATCCGTGACCACGGCGTCCGGGCACTCATCGTCGAACCCGCCTACGCCAGGACCGGGTTCGAGGCCAACAGCGCGAAGCCCGACATCCCCCTGCACGTGTACGCGAAGCAGCGGCAGACCGTCGACCGCGTGATGGCGGAGGCCGTCAGGGGCGGCGACGCCCCCGCTGTCGTCGCCAAGACGATCGTGGCGGCCGCGACCGAGCCGAAGCCGAGGCCGCGCTACACCGCAGGCCCCTTGGCCGGACGCGCACGCGTACTGCGCCGCCTCGCTCCCGCCGCCGTCTTCGACAAGCAGATCCGCAAGATGAACCAGCTGGCCGGCTGACGCAGGATTCTCCACCGGGCCGCCGGTCTGCCCACCATCAGCCCGAAGCCGCGGAAAGCGAAGGGCCCGCCGACTCCGTTTCGGCGGGCCCCCACGAAAGATCGCGGCTAAGGCTTGAGCACCGCCAGTACATCGTCGAGCGAAACGTCGGCAGGGTCACTCATATCGGAACCATCGAAAGTCTGCCAGATATAGGACGTCGTCCCGCTCTCTCGCAGCGGATGCAGGTCGGCCAATTCCGGATCGTCCCGGAAGCTGTTGAACGCCTCTTCGGACTCCCATTCAACGAGGAACAGAACCTGCCGTGGCGTGAGGTCACCGGCTACGTTGTCCCGGAAGCGGCCAAACGCCACCATTCGACCACCATATTGCGGAGCCGCTTCGGGCAAGCGGCTGAAATACGCCAGGTACTTCTCCACGTCGACCACGTCAAACATGTTCAGGGCGTAAAACTTCTTATTCTCTGAATTCGCACTCATTGCTGATGACCTCTCCGGTTTCAGGAAACTGACGTTCGCTGCTCTGGGCGGGCGCAGGGCAGGGTCTCTCGCCGGGTGCCAGGTCTACTGGGCGAGCTGGGGATACAGCCCCGCCAGGTCGCCGGCCAGGCCGGCCTTGACCTGCCGCGAGATGTCGTCGGCGAGGACCTCGTGGGCGCCGGTCTCGATGCCGTCGAGGGCGAGTGCGGCCACGTCACGGGGGTCGGACTTGGGGGCGTCGATGCCTGTCGTCAGGTCGGTGTCGACGTAGCCGACGTGCAGTCCGGTGACGGCGATGCCGCGCGGCTGCAGCTCCAGGCGCAGGGAGTTGGTCTGCGACCACAGGGCGGCCTTGGAGGCGCTGTAGGAGCCGCCGAGCGCGATCCAGGAGAGCACGGAGTGCACATTGAGGAGGTGGCCGCCGCCATTGCGCTCGATGACCGGCGCGAAGGCCCGGGCGACGAGGAGCGGGCCGTAGAAGTTGGTCTCGAACTCCCGGCGTATGTCGTCGACCGGGGAGTCGAGGAAGGAAGCGCCCACCGAGGCACCGGCGTTGTTGATCAGCACGGTGACGTCGCCCGCCTGCGCGGCGGCCGCGGCAACCGAGGCCGGGTCGGTGACCTCCAGCGCCACCGGGACCGCGTCGGGGTGCGTCACGGTGCGCGGGTCGCGGGCGGTGGCGTAGACCTTGCCGGCGCCGCGCGCGTACAGCTCTTCCACCAGGGCCTTGCCGATGCCGCGGCTGCCGCCGGTGACGAAGACGTTGGCGCCCTTCACAGCGGTCATGACCACCTCCAGAACATGGGAAACCGATCGGTTTCAAGTAGAGTAAACCGATCAGTTTCCCAGCGCAAGCCCAAGCGTCAGCCGACCCCCGCCGAGTCGACAGGTGAGCTCGGGCCAGGGGTGACCCTGGAGCACGTCCAGGGCCCCGTACTGCGGAAGGCCGGGCTACGCGGCGGTCGGTGCGTCGGCCACCGCAGGGTCATCAACGGGATTCCGCATCGGAATCGGACCGGGGTGCCGTGGAGGGTTCTTGCCTGCACGTTTCGATGACGGCCGCTACCGAGAAGCCGTCGCGACCGGCGCCCCAGACCGGCGCCCGGTGTTCACCGGCGCCGACGGCTCCAAGGTCACCTGGGCCGACGGGAGCGCCGAGGAGGTCGACACCATCCTGCTGGCCACCGGCTACCGGCCCGACCTCGGTTACCTGACCCCGCTCGGCGCCCTCGACGAGCACGGGCATCCGCTCCACCGGGAAGGCATCTCACTCACCCATCCCGGCCTGGCGTACGTCGGCCTGGAATGGCAGCGCAGCCTGTCCTCCAACTCCCTGCGTGGCGTCGGCCGGGACGCCACCCGAGTCGCCCGCCGCCTGTCCTCGCACCTGCGTGTGCGGTAGTCACCTGCTCCTGGCCGCATTGGTTCGACGTGTGTCAACATAGATGCATGTCGAACGCCAAGGCGCTGCCACTGCTGGAACCCGAGGTCCTGGAGCCTGCGGTGCCCTGCTGCCCGCCGCTGACCGAGCGTCCGTTCACCGCCGAGGAGGCCGAGCGGACCGCCCGGATGTTCAAGGCGCTCGCGGATCCGGTCCGGCTGCGACTGTTCTCGGCGGTGGCGTCCCATGCGGGCGGCGAGGCGTGCGTGTGCGACATCTCCGACGTCGGCGTCTCCCAGCCGACCGTCTCCCACCACC
>CBFGZZ010000345.1:0-9564 GCA_965653385.1 uncultured Streptomyces sp.
TCAAATGCCGTGCCGCATGAGTGGTCTACGTCTCAGCGACGCGGAAAGATCCGCTGCGGTAACGAGTTGTGGGGTGACGGGTACTACTGCAGATACAGATAAAGTCCGTACAGCAGTGCGACGGCGCCGCCGACCATGAACAACGTCCCCGGGGCGTCGCCGATCACGGCGCCGCTCAGGCCGGCGGCCGCACCCTGGCCGACCGGCTGGCCCGGCTGCCGCAGACCGAACGTCCCGCACGTGTCCTCGCCCTGGTACGCGAGGAGGCCGCCCACGCCCTCGGTCTGCGCTCGGCGGAATCCGTCCGCCCCGACCAGCCGCTGCGCGACCTCGGCATGGACTCGGTGACAGCGGTCGACCTGCGCAACCGCATCAGCAACCGCCTCGGCACCAAACTCCCCGCCACCCTCCTCTTCGACCACCCCACACCCACGCGCCTCGCCGAGTACCTGCTCACCGGCGTCCTCGCGACAACAGGCAGCCCGAGCCATGAGCTCAAGCCCGCGCCCGCGCTGTCGTCGGACGAGCCGGTGGCCCTCGTCGCCATGGCCTGCCGGCTGCCCGGCGGCGTGAGCGACCCGGAGGGGCTGTGGCGACTTGTCGCGGAGGGACGGGACGCGGTCGGGCCGTTCCCGGCGGGTCGGTGGGACGTCGATTCGCTGTACGACCCCGACCCGGACGCGCTCGGCAAGTCGTACGCCCGCGAGGGCGGTTTCCTGGACGACATCGACTCCTTCGACGCGGCCTTCTTCGGCATCACCCCGAAGGAGGCGGCGGCCATGGACCCGCAGCAGCGACTGCTGCTGGAGACGGCCTGGGAGTCGCTGGAGCGCGCCGGGATCGTGCCCGCCGACCTGGCGGGCAGCACCACCGGTGTCTACGTCGGCATGTTCGGCAGCGACTACCTGTCCGGCACCCGGCTCGACCAGCTGGACGGCTACGTCGGCACGGGCTCCGCGCTGAGCGTGGCCTCGGGCCGGCTCGCGTACACCCTCGGACTGAACGGCCCCGCGCTCACCGTGGACACCGCGTGCTCGTCGTCGCTGGTGGCCGTGCATCTCGCGGCCCAGGCGCTGCGCGCGGGGGAGTGCGATCTGGCGCTCGCCGGCGGTGTCACCCTGATGGTCACGCCGCAGACCTTCGTCGAGTTCAGCCGGCTGCGCGGCCTGTCGCCGACGGGCCGCTGCCGCTCCTTCTCCGACGGCGCCGACGGCGCCATCTGGGCGGAGGGCGCCGGCATGGTCGTGCTGAAACGACTGAGCGACGCCCGGCGCGACGGCGACCCGGTGCTGGCCGTCCTGCGCGGCACCGCCGTCAACCAGGACGGCCGCAGCCAGGGGCTGTCCGCGCCCAACGGCCCCGCTCAGGAGCAGGTGATCCGACGGGCACTGGAGCGGTCCGGACTCACGCCCGCCGACCTCGACCACGTCGAGGCGCACGGCACCGGCACGACCCTCGGCGACCCCATCGAGGCGAACGCCCTCGCGGAGGTCTTCGGCGCCTCGCGCCCCGGGGGCCGCCCGCTCCACCTGGGCTCACTGAAGTCCAACATCGGGCACGCGCAGGCGGCTTCGGGTGTGCTCGGCCTGATCAAGGTCGTGCAATCGCTGCGCCACGAGACCCTCCCACGCACCCTGCACGCCGACACCCCGAGCCGCCACGTCGACTGGGCGGACAGCGGACTGCACCTGCTGCGCGAGGAGACCGCCTGGCCCGCGTCGGCGCGGCGGATCCGACGTGCGGGCGTGAGCGCCTTCGGGATCAGCGGCACCAACGCGCATGTGATCGTCGAGGAGGCGGGTCCGCAGACCGCCGAGCGGTCGGCCGAAGTCCTCCCGGGCAAGCGGCTGTTCGTCCTGTCCGGCCGCAGCGAGCCGGGCCTGCGCGGACAGGCCGCCGCACTGGCCCACCACCTGGCAGCCGTCGACTCCGACGCCGATACCGCGCTGTCGGACACCGCCCACACCCTGGCCCACCACCGCAGCCACTTCGAGCGACGCACCGCGATCCTGGCCGAGAACCGCGACGAACTGCGCTCCGTCCTAGGTGAGTTGGCGGCGGGCCGGCTCCCGCTGCCGTCACCCCGGGAGGAGCAGACGGGCAAGGTCGCCTTCGTCCACGCCGGGCACGGCGGCCAATGGCCCGGCATGGGCCTGGACCTGATGGCCGAGTCGCAGGCGTTCCACGAGGAGCTGACCCGGATCGACGAGGCGGTGGAGCGGCAGGCCGGCTGGTCGGTGCTCAACGCGCTGCGGGCGCCGGAGGAGTTCTCCCCGCTGGAGCGCACCGAATATCTCCAGCCGACGCTGTTCGCCGTGAACTCGGCACTGACGGCCGCCTGGCGCTCGCTCGGCGTCACCCCGGACGCCGTGACCGGGCACAGCCTGGGTGAGGTCGCCGCCGCGTACAGCGCGGGCGCGCTCACCCTGGACGACGCCGTGAAGGTGGTGACCGGGCGCGCCCGGGCGGTCGTACCGGTCGCGGGCAAGGGCGGCATGCTGTCCCTGGACCTGCCGCGCCCACGGGTCGAGGAACTCCTCACGCCCTACGCCGGCCGGTTGTTCGTCGCGGCCGTCAACGGCCCCCACTCCACAGCCGTCTCCGGTGCGGCCGACGCGCTGGACGAGCTGCGCCGCGGCCTCGACGAGCAGGGGATCGAGGCCCGGCCGCTGTCGACCCCGTTCGCCTCCCACACCCCGCTCATGGCCCCGCTCCGCCAGGACCTGCTCGACCGCCTCCCCGGCATCCGAGGGTCGCGGACCGCGGTGCCGCTGTACTCGACCGTGCTGGCGGAGCCCGTGCCCGGAGACCGTCTGGACCCCGCCTACTGGTACGCCAACCTCAGCGAACCGGTCCGCTTCGCGGACACCATCCGCCGCATGCTGGACGACGGATACCGCTACTTCGTCGAGCTCAGCCCGCACCCCACGCTCGGGTCGTCCATCGAGGCCGTGGCGGCCGAGGCCGGAATCGACGCGGTGAGCATCGGCTCGCTGCGCCGCCGGCGGGGCGGGCGGAACGTACTGCTGTGCAGGCTGGGCGAGTTGTACACGGCCGGGCACACGCCCGACTGGTCCGCGCTGTTCCCGGCCGGCCGCCGCGTCGACCTGCCGACCTACGCCTTCGCCCGCGAACGCCACTGGCTAGCCCCCGCCCCGGCCACCGCGACCGGCGCCTCACCGCTGCTGGCCACGCATGTCGAGGCCAGCGACGACGCCGACCGGCACCTCTTCCAGACCGAGGTGGACCTGCGCGACAGCCGCTTCGCCTATCTGGCGGACCACCGGGTCACCGGAGAGGTCTGGCTGCCTGGCGCCGCCTTCCTGGGCATGGCGCTGGAGGCCGCCGCCACCGTGCAGGGCGGCGGCGAGGTACGGCTCCGCGACGTC
The DNA here is from genome assembly GCA_965653385.1 of uncultured Streptomyces sp. Taxonomy (GTDB): domain Bacteria; phylum Actinomycetota; class Actinomycetes; order Streptomycetales; family Streptomycetaceae; genus Streptomyces. Next base: position 3,390 of record CBFGZZ010000345.1, read on the forward strand.
GGCCTCCTCCAGCCGCTGCGCCTGGACGAGTCCCGGCCGACACGCCTGCAACTCGTCCTGAAGCCGGCCGTCGACGGCGTCCGGGACTTCACGATCTCCTCGGCCCGGGACACCGACGGACAGCGCGCCCGCTGGGAACGGCACGTAGACGGCCGTATCGCCGTCACCCCCGCCGAAACCACAGCCGACCCGACCGAGCAGCCGGCCACACTGCGCGCCCGGTGCACGGAGCCCGCCGACCTCCCGACCGTCTACGGCACCCTCGCCGCCCTCGGCATCGAGTACGGACCCGCCTTCCGCGGCCTGGAGTCCGGCCGCCGCTCCCACACCGCCGCGGTCGCCCGCCTGGCCGACCGGCCCGCCGCCGGCCATCTGCTCCACCCGGCCGTCCTCGACGCCGCCTTCCACACGGCCGCACTGCCCGCTGACGCACCCCAGGGACGGGCGTTCGTGCCCGCCGGGGTCGGACGCCTGCGCCACACAGGGCTGCGCACCGCCCCCGCCTGGGTGACCTGCGAGCTGCGGTCCGTGTCCGGCGACACCGCCACCCTGGACCTTCGCCTGTACGACGAGGAGGACCAACTGCTGCTGGAGGCCGAGGAGTTCCGACTGGCCGCGCTCTCACCGCTGGACGGAGCGCTGTTCGAGACCCGCTGGCGGCCGCGCCCGCCCGCCGACCAGCCGCCCGCACCGGGCAGCTGGCTCGTCCTGGCCGACGAGTCGGGCGTGGCCGCCGATCTGGCCGAGCGACTCGGCACCTCCGTGCCCTGCGTGATCGCCCGCAGGGGCGAGGAGTTCGCCGCCGAGGGCCCCGGCCGGTACGTTCTCGACACGGCCGACCCGGGCCAGCTGGCGCGCCTGCTCGACGAGGCCTTCGCCCACGAAACTCCCCAGCGGGTCGTGCAGCTCTCCGCGCTCGACGCCCCCGCGATCGAGGACGGACGTACGGCCGAGGAGGCGGCCCGGCTGTGCTGCCTCAGTACCATGCACCTGGTGCGAGCACTCGCCGACCGGGCACAGGCGCCCCGCCTCTTCGTCGTCGCCCGGGGGAGCCAAGCCGCCGGTGACAGCGCTCAGGTGACGCACCCTCAGCAGGCGCTCGCCTGGGGCTTCGGTCTCGCCCTCGCACAGGAACACCCCGAGCTGAGGACCACCCTCGTCGACCTCCCGCCCACGGACGGCGCCGACGCCCTGTGGACCCAGCTGTGGCACGCCGACGACGAACGGCTCGTCGCACTGCGGGACGACGCACGCCTCGTACCCCGGCTGACCCGCACCCGCCCGGACGACTCCGGGCGAGGCGCGACCTCCCCGGACGGTGCGTATCTCATCACCGGTGGTCTGGGCGGTCTCGGCCGGGTCGTCGCCGAGCGACTGGCCCGCCGGGGAGCCCGTCGGCTGGCCCTCATGAGCCGGAGCGCACCGAACGCGGACGCCCTGGACTGGATCCGGGGGCTCGAAGAGCGGGGCGTCACCGTGCACCTGGCCCGCGCCGACGTCGCCGACCGCGCGGGACTGGCGGCCGCGCTGGACGCCGTACGCCACGAACTCGGCCCGATCACCGGCGTCGTCCACGCGGCCGGCGTCCTCGACGACGCCACGATCGCGGGCCTGGCCGGCGAGCGCGTCCTGCGCGTCCTCGGACCCAAGGTCCTGGGCACCGCCCTGCTCACCGAACTGACCCCGGACGCCGAGGACTTCGTCCTGTTCGCCTCGGCGGCGGGCCTGCTCGGCTCGGCCGGACAGAGCCCCTATGCCGCGGCCAACGCCTTCCTCGACGCCTGGGCGCATCACCTCTCCCTGCGGGACCGCCGCGCGCTGAGCCTCGACTGGGGCGCCTGGGCCGGCGTCGGCATGGTGTCCGCGTCCGGCGTACGGGAGGCCGAGACGGCCCGTTCCGGACTGCTCGCCTTCTCCGCGCAGGACGGCGGTGAGCTGTTCGAGCGGGTGCTGACGACCTCCCGCCGCCAGCTCGCCCCCATGGCCCTGGACTGGGACCTGCTGGCCCTCGACCCCGACGCCGCCCGTACCCGCCCGGTCCTGGCCGACCTGGTCACCGCCCCCACCGGCACGCCCGACACGGACGACCTCGTCAAGAACGTGTTCGCGGCGACGACCGACACCGAACGCGCCGTACGCCTTGAGGCATACGTGCGCGCCCGGGTCGGCGAGGTCTCCGGCGGGGCGGTCCAGGTGTCCGCGACCACGGCCCTGAAGGAACTCGGCCTCGACTCCCTCATGCTGGTGCGGCTGCGCAACGCCTTCGCCCGCGAGCTCGGCGTCGAGCTCCCCGCCGCCACCGTCTTCTCGGCCGCCGACATCCGCGGCCTCGCCCAGGCTCTGAGCACCGCGCTGCCCGAACGGGACACCACGACACCGCACGAGCCGCAGTACACCGCCGAGGTACCGGCGACCGAACCGCACCCCGTGACCCGCGATGTCGTACGCCTGCTGCGCAGCGCCGGGCCGGGCATGCCCGACGCGGCCCACGCCGTCGGCCTCGCCGTACGCCTCACCACCCCGACCACCCGCGAGACCCTCACGGGCATCCTCGACCGCCTCACCGCACGCCACGCCGCCCTGCGCACCGCCGTCGTCACCGCCGACGAGGGCGGACGGCAGCTGAGGGTGGACCGCGAACTGCCGGAAACGCCGCTGCGGTGGACGGTCGTTGCGCCGGACACGGCTCTGGACGCCGCCGACCGGCTGCGCGGGCTTCTGGAACCGCCGTTCGATCTGACCGCCGCGCCCCTGTGGCGTTTCGAGCTGCTGGACGGCGCAGAGCGCGGCCAGATCCTGGTCTACGGCGCCCACCACGCGGTCAGCGATCTCCAGTCGCTGCTGCTGGTGGCGGGCGAGATCGACGCCGAGCTCTCCGGTGACGCGCTCGACGACACCATCGCCAACCGCGACATCCATCTGCTGATCGAGGCCCAGCAGACCGGTGGCCAGACCGGCGGCTCCGACGGGCAGGTCAACGGGCCGGCCGACGCGGACGACTGGCGCGAGGCCTTCCGGGGCAGCGCACGCCTCGACCTGACCCTGAGCCGACCGCGCCCGCGGACCCGCTCCTACCGGGCCGGCAGCGTCACCCTGCCGATCCCCGACGGCCTCATGGACCGGATCTCCAGCGCCGCGAGCCGCCTGGCCGTGACACCCGCCGCCTTCTGCCTCGGCACCCTCACCGTCCTCCTGGCCAGGAAGCGCGAGCGCGACCGCTTCGTCCTCGCCGTGCCCGTGGACACCCGCATCCACGCCGACGCCTACGACGCGGTGGGCTTCTTCGGCGTGCCGGTGCCCTTCCCCGCCGAGGCGAACCCGGCGGAGCGCGTCGAGGATGTGCTGCGCCGCACCGACGGGCGGCTGGAGCGGGTGCTGACCAAGGGCGCCATGTTCTCCGACGTGCTGCCCGCGCTGGCCCGGCAGGGCCTGTACCGGGCGAACGCGCCGCTGGTGGAGGTGTACTTCAACTACGTACGCGCCGCGCGCGGACTGACCGCCCTGGAGGTGCTTCCGGCCGGGACGGGCTACTCCGACCTCGACCTGATGATCACCATGACCCCGGACGCGGGCCGTATCCGCCTCGACCACAACCTCGACATCCTGGACGCGGCTGAGGTCGCCGAGCTGGGGGAGGAGCTACTGCGGCTGCTGGCGGAGACGGCCGACGACCCGACGGGCCCGGCGCGCATTCCCGCACGGGCCGCTGCTGCTCCGGCCGCCGCTCCGGCCCGGGCCAAGGCCGACAGGCTCGCCCTCGCCGCCACCTTCGCGCTGGGCAATCTGCCCGTGATGTGCGAGACGGCCCTCGCCGCGGCGGCACCGGACAGCCCGACCACCGTCGCCGAGGCCCCGTACCACCACGTCCTGGCGGGCCTGCGCGACCCGTCCGGGGTGTTCGCCGACCCGGCCACGACGGCCGGCGTCGTCCTGCTGCGGGCCACGGACCTGCAGCGCTTCGGACCGGTCGACGACACGCTGCTCGCCGAACTGCGCACCGCCTACCCGCAGGCACTGCGTGCGGTGGCGAAGCGCACCCGCAAGCCGCTCATCGTCGGCTTCCTGCCCACCGCACAGGAGGAGGACCGCCTGCGCCGCTGGGAACAGGAGGTCGCCGCCGAGCTGGCCGACGTGCCCGGTATCGCCGTCCTCGGCCCCGACGACTGGACCCGCCACCACCCCGTCGCGGATCGCTTCGACGAACGCACCGAACACCTGGCCCACCTCCCCTTCACAGCCCCCTTCCAGGCGGCCGTGGCCCTCCGCCTCGCCGAGGCCGTCCGCGCCGCACGCCGTCCGGTGCCCAAGGTGATCGCGGTCGACGGCGACGAGACCCTGTGGGGCGGCGTCGCCGGGGAGATCGGCCCCGGGGCCGTGGACCTGACCGGTCCGCGCTCCCTGCTCGCCCGCAGGCTGCTGCACTGGCGGGCGGCCGGCGCGCTGCTGGTGCTGGTCAGCAACAATGACGAGGACGTCGTCCGCGCCGTACTGGACCGCCCGGACAGCCCGCTGAAGGCGGAACACTTCAGCGTGATCTCCGCGGCCTGGCACCCGAAGCCGGCCCGCCTCGCCGATGTCGCCGACACGCTCGACCTCGGCCTGGACAGCTTCCTGTTCCTCGACGACAACCCGGCCGAGATCGCCAAGATGCGCGCCGCGCTCCCGCAGGTGCTGTCGGTGACCTGCCCGCCGGCGGACGAACTGACGGAGTTCCTGGGCCGGTTGTGGCCGCTGGTCCCCGCGGCCGCCACCGCCGAGGACGCGCTGCGAGCGCGGTTCTACGAGCAGGAACGCGAGCGGGACGCCGTCCGCGCGGAGGCCGGTTTCGAGGAGTTCCTGGGACAGCTGGAGCTGGAGGTGGACGTCCGGGCGCTGTCCGAGGCCGACGTGCAGCGGGCGGAGCAACTCGTGCGCCGCACCAACCAGTTCACGCTCCGCGCACGCTCGGCTGACGGCGGCGACGTCGCCCGCTGGCGCGATCACGGCGAGGTCTGGACGGCCACCGCCCGGGACCGCTTCGGCGACTACGGCCAGATAGGCCTCCTGGCCGTACACCGCGAGGGCGACCGGCTCGACGTCCTGGCCTGGCTGATGAGCTGCCGCGCACTCGGCCGCGGCGTCGAGGAACGCCTGCTGGGCTGGCTGGCCGACCGTGCCGAGGAGCTGGACTGCGCGAAGGTCCGCCTCACGGCGGAACGCACCGCGCGCAACACCCCGGCCCGACGCCTGCTGTCGGCGCTGGGCGGCGGAGACCAGGACGACGACCGGCTGGAGACCGTGGTCACGCCGGAACACCTTCGGACGTTCCGCTCCTGGCGACGACCGTGACGGTACGAGAGACGCGGACAGCAACGAGGAAAGGGCAGGGCGACACCGTGAAGGGCTCCCATGCGTGAGGTGAACGAGAACGTGTCGGCAGGCGCCGACCAGCGGGCGACCGCGGAGGCGATCGAGCGCGGCGGCGTCGGCATGACCGTCTCCGACCTGCTGGCCAAGGTCACGGGTTCGGCCGCGTCCGTCGAGAGCTCCCCGGCGGCACATGACGCCGACGAGCTCGCCACCGCCATCGCGGCCGTCGCGGGCCGCCACGTCCCCGCGGGACACCTGGCGCCCGACGCCGACTTCTTCGACGCCGGGGGCACCTCCGTGGGCGCGGTGGAACTCGTCTCGGCGCTGGAGGAGGAGCTGGGCGTGTCGCTCGACCTGGACGAGGTCTTCGCCGACGCGAGGCCGATCGCGCTGGCCAAGAGCCACATGCACGTCAGGGGAACTGCTACTGCCGCGCCGGAAGCGGCCGGCCCCGAGGCGACGTGGCCGGCCCCGCCACCTGCCGTGGCCGCGCTCCCCGACAGCGCCCCGTCGGCTGCGGTGCCGGAAAGGGCCGATCCCCTGGCGACACGGCCGACTCCGCTCCCTGCCGTGCAAGCGCGTCCGCCGCACAGCGCCGCCTCGACCGCCCTGTCGGAAACGGCCACCCCCGTGGCCACACGGCCCGTTCCATCACCCGCCGCAGGCCGGCCAGCGACAGGCACACGCCGATGGCGTTGGTGGTGAACGGCGGGATCACGCGGCCGCCGATGATGGACATCAGTATCACGATCAGCAGGATCGCGCTCTCGGTCGCCAGCAGCGGTGACATGGCCAGCCAGCCGAGACGGCTGGCGTGGAAGGCGAG
>CBFGZZ010000346.1:0-9528 GCA_965653385.1 uncultured Streptomyces sp.
CCCCCGCCGCCCCTACCCGTCCCATCCCTCGAAGGGGCTCCGCCCCTTCCACCCCGCTGGGGCTGCCGCCCCAGACCCCCGCCATCGACCCGAGGGCCTCGTCCTCAAACGCCGGACGGGCTGAAGGACCTGAAGGAGCGCGGGGAACTGCGCGACACACCCCCTAGGTCAGCAGGTCGTCCACCACAGCCTCACCGTCCCGGTACCGCCGCGTGATCTCCGCCCCGCACTCGTCCGCCGTCCGCTGCAAGCGCTGTCGGCGTCGGGACACCTGCTGCTCGTACCCCACGAGCCTCGCCATCGCGGCGTTCAGCTCGACGTCCGTCCGTGCCTCCAGGTCCGACAGTTCGACCTCCGCCAGCATCTCGGCCGCCAGCAGCCGGTACTCCTCGCTCTGCGGGGTGCCCAGCGTGACGTGGCGGGCGGAGGAGCGGTGGCGGGCCGGGGCGTCGGTGAGGATCTCCGAGAGGCGCTCCACGACGGACGCGGCGCCCGCGGGAGAGCGCCGCGCGAGTTCCGCCCGCAGGATGTCGATCCGCCCTTGCAGCAGCCGACGTACATAACTCAGGTCCGCCTCGTCCCGCTGCGCGTCCCGCCGCAGGGTGCGCAGTTCGGGAAGACTGAGCACGGTCAGATCGGGCTCGGGCGGATCGGCGGGCAGCCGTGGATCCGCCCCCGGGCCCGGATCGTCGGCGGTGCGCTGTGTGGGCGGCCTCAGCCCGGCAGGCTGGCCCGCGTGGCTCAACACGACAGCCCCAGGAGGCTGCCCGGTACTCGGTGTGCTCATATGCCTCTACCGTCCCCTCGACCGGCGTGTGGAAGCATGGTGCCATCCCAAGTGGCCCCTATGTGACCGAGTGCCCACGAACAGCCCCAGATGGGGGCTTAAGGATCAAAAAACAGTCCCCCAAAGAAGCCCCGCGTAGGCCCCTTTACCTGCGGCTCTCCCCGCACCCGGCATGATGGCCGCATGCGAGCTGTGGTGCAGAGGGTGGACGGCGCGAGTGTCGTCGTGGACGACGAGACCGTCGGCGAGATCGTGGGCGAAGGGCTGTGCGTGCTCGTCGGAGTCACGCACGAGGACACCAAGGAGAAGGCGGCCCAACTCGCCCGCAAGCTCTGGTCGATCCGCATGCTGAACGACGAGAAGTCGTGCAGCGACATCGACGCCCCGCTCCTCGTCATCAGCCAGTTCACCCTCTACGGCGACGCCCGCAAGGGACGCCGGCCCACCTGGAACGCCGCCGCGCCCGGCGATGTCGCCGAGCCGCTCGTCGACGAGGTCGTCGCCCGGCTCCGCGCCCTGGGCGCGACGGTGGCGACGGGCCGGTTCGGTGCCAAGATGCGGGTGGGCCTGACGAACGACGGTCCGTTCACCGTGCTCCTGGAGATCTAGGCCACTACGCGGCCCCGGTCGCCCGGCTACGGCTCGACGACCACTTCCTGCGCGGCCGCCGTCTCTCCGGCCAGGAGCCTCGCGTCCACCGGCACGTTCCGCTTGACCAGCGCCAGCGCGACCGGGCCCAGCTCGTGGTGGCGTACCGACGTGGTGATGAAGCCGATCTTGCGGCCGTCGGGGCCCTCGTCGGCCGGACGGAGCTCCGTGCCGTGAGCGGGCAGGTGGACCTCGCTGCCGTCCAGGTGCAGGAAGACCAGGCGGCGCGGCGGCTTGCCGAGGTTCTGGACCCGGGCGACCGTCTCCTGGCCTCGGTAGCAGCCCTTCTGCAGGTGCACCGCGGTGCCGATCCAGCCCAGCTCGTGCGGGATGGTGCGGTGGTCGGTCTCGAAGCCGAGGCGCGGGCGGTGGTGCTCGACGCGCAGTGCCTCGTGGGCGAGGATGCCGGCCGCCGGGCCCGCCTTCTCGGCGTACGACTCCAGGTCGGCGCGCGGGAGGAACAGATCACGGCCGTACGCCGTCTCGCGTACGACGGCGCCCTCGGGGACCTCGGCGATGGACCCGGCGGGCAGATGGACGACCGCGAACTCGGCGGTCCGGTCGGCGACTTCGACCTGGTAGAAGAACTTCATCGACTCCAGGTACGCGATCAGCGCGTCCTGGGTGCCGGGCTCGACATGGGCCCAGACCGTCGTGCCGTCGTCGACGAGATACAGCGCGTGCTCGATGTGTCCGTTCGCGGAGAGGATCAGCGCCTCGGTGGCCTGGCCCACCGGGAGGTCGCTGACGTGCTGGGTGAGCAGCAGATGCAGCCAGCTCAGCCGGTCCTGGCCGGTGACGGCGACGACTCCGCGGTGCGAGAGGTCGACGAAACCGGAGCCGTCGGCGAGCGCGCGCTGCTCGCGGAACAGATCGCCGTAGTGCGCGGCGACGCCTTCGTCCACGCCCTCGGCGGGTACAGCGCCGGGCAGGGTCAGCAGGGGGCTCTTCATATGCCTAAGCCTACGACTCGGTAGTTGAACTCTTCAGGGAGCAGTCCTTGCAGCGGCCGAAGATCGCGAAGTGCTTCATGTCGGTCTCGAAGCCGAAGGTCCGGCTCAGCTTGGCGGTGAACTCGGCGGCCACCTGGACGTCCGCCTCGATGACGCTCTCGCAGTCCCGGCAGACCAGGTGGAGGTGGTGGTGGCGGTCGGCGAGGTGATACGTCGGCGCACCGTGCCCGAGGTGGGCGTGGCTGACCAGCCCGAGTTCCTCGAGGAGCTCCAGGGTCCGGTACACGGTGGAGATGTTGACCCCCGACGCCGTCTTCCTCACTTCCACGAGGATGTCGTCGGGGGTCGCGTGCTCAAGGGTGTCCACGGCTTCGAGGACAAGCTGACGCTGCGGCGTCAGCCGGTAGCCGCGCTGCCTGAGGTCGCTCTTCCAGTCGGTGCTCACCACACCGGAAAGTCTAGAGCCACTCGAAGGAATGCCTACGGAACGAGCCCGCCTACTTGAAGAAGGCGATGCCGTCGTCCGGCATGTCGTCGGGCAGGGCCTTGGCCCAGCGCTCGACCTCCTCCGGGGTGACGACCTTCTTCAGGTGCGCCGACATGTAGGGGCGCAGCTCGACCTCGGGGGTCTGCTTCTCGCCGACCCACATCAGGTCGCTCTTGACGTAGCCGTACAGGCGCTTGCCGCCGGTGTAGGGCCCGGAGGCGGCCGTGCGGGCCACCGCGTCCGTGACCAGGTCGATCTGGGGCTTCTTGGCGGCGAGCTCGCCGTACCAGACCTCGACGACGCCGTCGTGGCGGACCATCGTGACCTCGACCTTGCGGTCGGCGTCGATGCGCCAGAAGCCGTGCTCGGATTCCAGGGGCCTCACCTTGTTGCCGTCGTTGTCCAGCACCCAGGTGTGCGAGCGGTACTCCAGGAAGTCCCGGCCGTCGTGCGTGAAGGCGACCTCCTGCCCGAAGTTGCACTTCTCGGAGCCGGGGAAGTCGTGTACGCCCGCGCCCGCCCAGTTGCCGAGCAGGAAGGCGAGGGGGACGAGGTCCTTGTGGAGGTCGGACGGGATCTCGATCATGAGGGGAAGTTCCTAGGTGTGGGTCAGCGCTGGCCCTGGTACAGCTTCTTCACGGTCAGCCCGGCGAAGGCGAGAACGCCGACGCAGACCAGGACCAGCAGGGCTTCGAAGAAGATCTCCACGGGGTGCTCCTCGATTGAGCGCGGGGAATGCTTTGGGTACACAGGGCCGGGCCCCAGCTTACGCGGCCGGGGCCGGGCCCTCTGTGTGAGGTGCGCCCTCGCGGGCTCAGCCGAGCAGCTGGCTCTGGAGCACCACCGTCTGCTGGAAGGGGACGGCCGCGGCACCGCCCTCGCGGGACTGCACGACCAGCCCCAGGACGTCACCCGAGACGAGGTACGCCTGCCGGACCTGCTCGGCGCCGTAGGGCTTGGCCTCGACGTAGGCGTAGTGCCGTACCTCGACCACCTCGGCGTCGGTGGAGAAGTCCTCGTCCGTGTGCACCTGGTCGGCGCCGCGCAGGGCGTAGGTGGGCGAGTCGAAGTTGGTGAGGTGGTCCTGCTGGAGCACGTCGGCCACCTGACCGGTCTCGAACTGCAGCAGGTAGATCCGGGTGTGCGTACCGTCCGGCGTGGTCCAGCCGCGGGCCGCGATGTGCCGCAGGGCATGGTCCGTGAGCAGCTGGCGGAGGTCGTCCCGGTCCTCCTCCTGTTCGTACGCCGCCAGGAAGTCCTTCGTCGCCAGCCAGCCGTCGCGCCCGCTCAGCTTCTTGTCCGCCTCGGCCCCCGTGGGCGCCGGCAGCAGCAGCTCGCGCAGGTCAGCGTGGTGGAGGGAGGCCGGGTTCTCCTCGGCGAACGGCTCCGGGCTGCCGGCGGGCAGCGGTGGCCTGGTGATCTCCGGGTACGTCCAGCGTCCGTCCGTCTCGGTCGCGAGACCGGGCACCTCCGTACGTTCCATGCGCGTGATGCCGTACGCGGTGGAGGCACCGACGGCGGCGAAGACGACGACGGCCGCGGTCCAACGCAGGGCGGCGCGCAGGACACGGCGGTCCTTCTTTGCCGGGGGAACGGGGGGAACGGGGGGAGCGACCGGATCGCCGTCCGGCTGCGGCGGTGTGTCGGTCGAGGGCGCCGTCGTCGTGTGCTGCTGCTCGGTCATACGGCCTTCCCCGGTTCGTCGATGCGGTCGAGCTGTCGGGTGACGAACACCCCGATGCCGGCCATGTCGACCGGTCGGCTGCCCGCAGCCGTGAAGCTGATCAGGACGTCTCCCGAGTAGGCCGCGCAGAACACCCGGTCGAGCTGCTGGTCCTCGCCCTTGGGCGTCAGGAAGCACTTGGCGTTCTTGTGCCCCTCGATCTTCGGCCCCTTGCGGAAGACGCCGAGGTCGGAGAAGAACTCGTTCTGGGACGTCGCGATGTCCCGTGCGGCGGCACGGCTCTCCATCCGCGCGATGGCGACGCTGACGGAGAACGCCTCGCCGAAGTTGATCGCACGGCGGGTCGCGTAGAAGTAGCTGCGCATCACCATGCCCTTGACGCTCTGCTTGTCGATCTCCTTCTCCAGCTGCCGGCGCTGGGTGCGGGGGAGGTCCTTGAGCGACTCCTTGCGCAGGGCGGTGGCCTGACGGCCGCTGAGCTCGGCGTCGGAGCCGAACTCTCCGAGATCGGGGCCGCGGGTGTAGCTGTTCTCCCCGTACGGCAGCAGCAGCCCGCGCAGCCCCGGGACCGCCTCCGCCGCCTGTGCCGCCTTGCCGGCGGCCGCGGACGGCTCGGAGAACTTCCAGGTCGGGCGGCCCGGGTCGCGGTCGGCGTTCTGGACGGTGACCACGGTGTAGCCGGCACCGGCGACGACGGCACCGACCAGCAGGACGGTCCCGGCGAGGGCGGCGAGACGCGAGGGGCGCGGCCGCTTCCGCTCGGAGGGCTGGGGGCTCTCAGGTGTCTCGGTCACAGCCGCTCCATCTGCCGCTCGGCGAGATCCATGATCTTCTCCTTGGAGATCGGCTTGGTGTCGAAGACCCAGACGTGCATCACGATGTCGCCGCGCCAGGCGTGGGCCTCGGCCGAGTACACCGGGAGGTAGCCGGCGTTCCGCTCCGGGGTGTCGTGCACGTACGCCATGCCGTCACCCGTGCCGGGGACGGGCCAGCTGCGGGTGTCGGTCTTCTCCTCGGCCCAGTAGTACGCGGTCTCGGCATGGGTGCCGGCCGCCAGGGCCTCCTCCTGGCGGAACTGCGCCAGCTCGATCTCGACGTTGTGGGTGGTGCCCACCCGCCAGCCCGTGACGGCGGCCCGGCGGAACTCGTCGTCGACGAGGTCACTGAACATCTCGCCCGGCTCCTCGTAGCCACCCGCATAGTCGGCGAGGTCCAACCAGCCGTCGCTGCCTGCCGGGATCAGGGGATCCCGCGCGCCCTTGGGCCGCTGGAGCAGCAGCTCGCGCAGATCACCGGCGGTCCTCACCCGGCGGTCCTCGGCGGCGGACAGCGGCTCGGCCACGCCCTTGGCCCGCTCGACCACGGGCTGGGACAGGGGCGGCAGCTTCGTGGGCCGGCGTTCGGCCTGCACCAGGTAACCGGCGCAGGTCCCGGCGACGAGCCCGAGCACGACGGCTCCGGCGATCAGCAGCGCCGTACGCCCACGCGGCCGAGGCCTGGGCCGGGGCTCGGGCTCCGACTGGGGCAGCGGGCCGGGCGCTGCCTCCCCCACCCCTTCAGGCACATCCAACTCTTCAGGTACGTCCAAGACGTCTCCCCCACGGAACGTGAAGTGCGCATTCCGTATGCGCGCGCACAGGAGACCCATGGCCAACGCTTCAGGTTGTAAGGGAGTTGATTACGATTCGGCCATGGCGAAGAAGCTGGTGATCAAGGTGACGGCGGGGGCCGATGCCCCCGAACGCTGCTCACAGGCGTTCACGGTCGCGGCGGTGGCCGTGGCCAGCGGAGTCGACGTCTCCGTATGGCTGACCGGCGAGTCCGCGTGGTTCGCCCTGCCGGGCCGCGCCGCCGAGTTCGAGCTCCCCCACGCGGCCCCGCTCCCCGACCTGATCGACGCGATCCTCGCGAGCGGCCGCCTCACCCTGTGCACCCAGTGCGCGGCCCGCCGGGACATCACGGAGAAGGACGTCATCGAGGGCGTACGGATCGCGGGTGCGCAGGTGTTCGTGCAGGAGGCGCTGGGGGACGAGACGCAGGCGCTCGTCTACTGAGACATCAGGGGTACCGGAGCCGCACACCTACTGTGGCCGCTTCTTGCCGTCCAGCTCGTCCCACCACTCGTCGGACTGCGGGTCACCGGAGGGGTCGTCCCACCAGCGGTCCTCCGGCCCCCGCCGGTTGGCGACCATCGCGGCCAGCGGCGGGATGACCATGGCGACCACACACATGCCCACGGCCGCCGGCACCGACCAGAGGCGTACCACGCCCCAGGCCAGGACGAAGAGCGTGATGCACGTCCCCATCATGGCGAAGTAGATGTGGCGTCGCCGTGCGTACATACGTCCAGAGTAGGTCCGCACAGACCGAAGGGCCGTACCCCGGGCGTCCAACCCGCGGGGTACGGCCCTTCGACCGATCAGGTGCGTCTCAGACCGCGATCGCGACCTCGGCCAGGCCGCCCTGCTGGGCGACGACCGTGCGGTCGGCGGTGGCGCCGGGGACCAGCGCGCGTACGGTCCAGGTGCCCTCGGCCGCGTAGAAGCGGAACTGGCCCGTGGCGGAGGTGGGGACCTCCGCGGTGAACTCGCCGGTCGAGTCCAGCAGTCGGACGTAACCGACCACGGGCTCGCCGTCCTTCGTCACCTGGCCCTGGATCGTGGTCTCACCGGGCTTGATCGTCGAGGCGTCGGGGCCGCCGGCCTTCGCTCCACACATGTCTTTCTCCAAGAGGGGTCTGACCGGAAACGAAGGCCGGTCGGGATGGAAGAGGTTTGCTTACTTGTTGGCGCCGAGCTCGATCGGAACGCCGACGAGCGAGCCGTACTCGGTCCAGGAGCCGTCGTAGTTCTTGACGTTCTCGACACCGAGCAGCTCGTGCAGGACGAACCAGGTCAGCGCGGAGCGCTCGCCGATACGGCAGTAGGCGATGGTGTCCTTCGCCAGGTCGACCTGCTCCTCGGCGTAGAGCTCCTTGAGCTCGTCGTCCGACTTGAAGGTGCCGTCGTCGTTGGCGTTCTTCGACCACGGGATGTTGCGCGCGGACGGGACGTGGCCCGGACGCTGCGACTGCTCCTGCGGGAGGTGGGCCGGGGCGAGCAGCTTGCCGCTGAACTCGTCGGGCGAACGGACGTCGACCAGGTTCTGCGAGCCGATCGCGGCGACGACGTCGTCACGGAAGGCGCGGATGGCCGTGTTCTGCGGCTTGGCCTTGTAGGTGGTCTCGGGGCGCTCCGGGACCTCCTCGACCAGCTCGCGGGCGTCCAGCTCCCACTTCTTGCGGCCGCCGTCGAGAAGCTTGACGTTCTCGTGGCCGTAGAGCTTGAAGTACCAGTAGGCGTACGACGCGAACCAGTTGTTGTTGCCGCCGTAGAGGATCACCAGGGTGTCGTTGGCGATGCCCTTGGCCGACAGGAGCTTCTCGAAGCCCGCCTGGTCGACGAAGTCACGGCGGACCGGGTCCTGGAGGTCCTTGGTCCAGTCGATACGGATCGCGTTCCTGATGTGGTTCTTCTCGTAGGCGGACGTGTCCTCGTCCACCTCCACGATCGCGATGCTGGGGTTGTCCAGGTTCTCCTGGACCCAGTCGGCGTCGACGAGGACGTCGCTGCGGCTCATGCTCTTCTCTCCTCCGGGGCAGTTGCGGCGGGGCGTGCGAGTGCGAGGGTGGTGCGTGCTCGGGCCGAGACGACGCACCTGTGCCCTGGTCAGGGCAGCGGGGAAACGCAGAAGTCGGAGCTTCCGCTCAGAAGGGGCGACAGAGCATGGCGGCAACGCGGCAGAGGTCTACTGCCCGCCGCTTCGTGAGATCCGCCTGTCGCTTCATGGGCTCGATCGTAGGGACGGACATGCGGGCGTGTCACCGGCGTGTCGCATGCTGAGACGAGATTGTCCGCGATACGGGATGGAGAGGGCGTCGAGTCCGGTCCCGCACGGGTTCCGGGCGGGTGTAGCGGCGGTCACATCTACGCTGCGGACGGCGCCGTCTCGCCAATTGGACACAGTCGGTCGGGCACTGGAGCCGGGCGCGGGAGCCGGGGCACAGGAGGCGGCCCTTGGCGGTCGCAGCCGTACTACCCGGCGAGGCGGACGTTCGAACCCTTCACCGTGATCTCGACGCCGTTCTTCGCCGCCTGGACCTTGTCGAGCTGGATGCCGCCTGGCAGACCGTCGATCTTCTGCTCGAAGTCGGTGATGGCACGGGCCCGGTCTTCGGCGATGTCGGCGCCGCCGAAGCTGGGCAGGGTGTCGGCGTGCACCTTCACGGTGTCGCCCTCGGTGGTGACCGAGCTGAGGACGTAGACCGGGTTCGGGAGCTTGGTGCCGAGGACGGTGGCCTCTACGGCGACCTTGATCTTGCCGTTGCCGCCGTCCGACAGTCCGATGACGCTGGCGGTGACACCGGGCGCGACCTCGGTGGGCTCGGACTTGGCGGTCTTCAGCAGCTCGGCGTAGGTGATGGACGCGGTGCCGGTTGCGGTGGCCGCGGTGGCGGAGCTGTAGTCGCCGGAGAACTCGACGCCCTTCATGTTCGCCGTGAGGTCGTCGATCCGGATCGTCTTGCCGTCGGTGCCGGTGGCCGCCTCGTAGTCCTTGATCCCGACCTCGACGTCGTCCAGCGAACCGCTCGCCACCTGCGTCAGGAACGGAAAGCCCTTGATGGACACGTCCGGTGCGGCGGCCAGGTTCTCAGAGGTCTGCAGCTTCCCGGCCGCCTCGTCCTCGGCGAACCCCACGGCGAGCCGGTCGGCCAGCACGAAGAGGCCACCCAGGATCACGACGGTTATCAGCAGTATCCGCAGGGCTCGCATGTTGTGGTGTTCCCCCACCTCGGAGTCGTCAACGACGACGAGCGTAACTCTGCGGAAGGCTTGACCCGGCGGATTGTCGATCACCTGTGACAGCGGGACTTCTCTCGCCCCCGCCGCCCCTACCCGTCCCATCCTTCTGGGGCTCCGCCCCAGACCCC
>CBFGZZ010000347.1:0-9461 GCA_965653385.1 uncultured Streptomyces sp.
CCGGAGGTGCTGTAAGCATGAAGATCAAGAAGGGCGACCTGGTCCAGGTCATCACCGGCAAGGACAAGGGCAAGCAGGGCAAGGTCATTGCCGCTTACCCGCGCGACGAGCGCGTCCTGGTCGAGGGTGTCAACCGGGTCAAGAAGCACACCAAGGCCGGTCCGACCGCTCGCGGTTCGCAGGCCGGCGGCATCGTCACGACCGAGGCGCCGATCCACGTCTCCAACGTCCAGCTGGTCGTTGAGAAGGACGGCAACAAGGTCGTCACGCGTGTCGGCTACCGCTTCGACGACGAGGGCAACAAGATCCGCGTTGCCAAGCGGACGGGTGAGGACATCTGATGGCTACCACCACCACTCCGCGTCTGAAGACGAAGTACCGCGAGGAGATCGCGGGCAAGCTGCGTGACGAGTTCAAGTACGAGAACGTCATGCAGGTTCCCGGCCTCGTCAAGATCGTGGTCAACATGGGTGTCGGCGACGCCGCCCGTGACTCGAAGCTGATCGAGGGCGCGATCCGCGACCTGACCACGATCACCGGTCAGAAGCCGGCCGTCACCAAGGCCCGCAAGTCCATCGCGCAGTTCAAGCTGCGTGAGGGCCAGCCGATCGGTGCCCACGTCACGCTCCGTGGCGACCGCATGTGGGAGTTCCTGGACCGCACCCTGTCGCTCGCGCTGCCGCGCATCCGCGACTTCCGTGGTCTGTCCCCCAAGCAGTTCGACGGCCGTGGCAACTACACCTTCGGTCTCACGGAGCAGGTCATGTTCCACGAGATCGACCAGGACAAGATCGACCGCGTCCGGGGTATGGACATCACCGTGGTGACCACGGCGACCAACGACGCTGAGGGCCGCGCGCTCCTTCGTCACCTCGGCTTCCCCTTCAAGGAGGCGTGAGCGAGATGGCGAAGAAGGCTCTGATCGCTAAGGCTGCTCGCAAGCCCAAGTTCGGTGTGCGTGGCTACACCCGCTGCCAGCGCTGCGGCCGCCCGCACTCCGTGTACCGCAAGTTCGGCCTGTGCCGCGTGTGCCTTCGTGAGATGGCTCACCGTGGCGAGCTGCCGGGCGTGACCAAGAGCTCCTGGTAATCCCCCATTTAGGGATTCCAAGGGCTCTCGGTAAGCACTGGGCGTGTCAGGTGCCCTCCCTTCCATGGCTTAGGCTTGGAGGGTTGGGCGCCTGACGGTCGCCCGTACGACTTACTACGCCGTAGGTCCACCGCGCCGCACCCGTCCCGTCTCGGATCGGGGAGAGGGATGGCGCACCAGGAAACCCCGGCGAGAGAGGCCGAAGGCCAATTCATGACCATGACTGATCCGATCGCAGACATGCTTACGCGTCTGCGGAACGCGAACTCGGCGTACCACGACACCGTGGCGATGCCGCACTCGAAGATCAAGTCGCACATCGCGGAGATCCTCCAGCAGGAGGGCTTCATCACGGGCTGGCGTGTCGAGGACGCCGAGGTCGGCAAGAACCTCGTCCTCGAGCTGAAGTTCGGCCCGAACCGTGAGCGCTCCATCGCGGGCATCAAGCGGATCTCCAAGCCCGGTCTCCGGGTGTACGCGAAGTCCACCAACCTGCCCAAGGTCCTCGGTGGCCTCGGCGTGGCGATCATCTCCACGTCGCACGGTCTCCTGACCGACAAGCAGGCCGGCAAGAAGGGCGTAGGCGGAGAAGTTCTCGCCTACGTCTGGTAGCAGAAGGGAACGGAGGAAACAGCTATGTCGCGCATCGGCAAGCTCCCCATCGCGGTTCCCGCCGGCGTGGACGTCACCATCGACGGCCGTACGGTCTCGGTCAAGGGCCCCAAGGGCACGCTGACCCACACCGTCGCAGCGCCGATCGACATCGCCAAGGGCGAGGACGGCACCCTCTCGGTGACCCGCCCCAACGACGAGCGTCAGAACAAGGCCCTGCACGGCCTGTCCCGCACGCTGGTGGCGAACATGATCACCGGCGTGACCCAGGGTTACGTGAAGAAGCTCGAGATCAGCGGTGTCGGTTACCGCGTGACGGCCAAGGGTTCGAACCTGGAGTTCGCTCTGGGCTACAGCCACCCGATCACCGTCGAGGCCCCCGAGGGCATCACCTTCAAGGTGGAGGCCCCCACCCGGTTCTCGGTCGAGGGCATCGACAAGCAGAAGGTCGGCGAGGTTGCGGCCAACATCCGCAAGCTGCGCAAGCCCGACCCGTACAAGGCCAAGGGCGTCAAGTACGAGGGCGAAGTCATCCGCCGCAAGGTCGGAAAGGCGGGTAAGTAAGCCATGGCATACGGACAGAAGATCCTTAAGGGCGACGCCTACAAGCGCGCCGCGATCAAGCGCCGCCACATCCGGATCCGTAAGCACATCAACGGAACGGCGGAGCGTCCTCGTCTGGTCGTTACCCGCTCGAACCGCCACATCGTGGCCCAGGTGATCGACGACATCAAGGGTCACACCCTTGCGTCGGCGTCCACCCTGGACACCTCGATCCGCGGTGGCGAGGGCGACAAGTCCGCGCAGGCCAAGCAGGTCGGCGCCCTGGTCGCCGAGCGCGCCAAGGCCGCGGGCGTCGAGGCCGTCGTATTCGACCGTGGTGGCAACCAGTACGCCGGGCGCATCGCCGCTCTGGCGGACGCCGCCCGCGAAGCCGGGCTCAAGTTCTGAGCCGCTTCCGTAGCTAGCGGAAACAGAGAGAGGTAAATCCAATGGCTGGACCCCAGCGCCGCGGTGGCGGTGCCGGTGGCGGCGAGCGGCGGGACCGGAAGGGCCGTGACGGCGGCGCAGCTGCCGCCGAGAAGACCGCGTACGTTGAGCGCGTTGTCGCGATCAACCGCGTCGCCAAGGTTGTGAAGGGTGGTCGTCGCTTCAGCTTCACCGCGCTGGTCGTGGTGGGCGACGGTGACGGCACCGTGGGTGTCGGTTACGGCAAGGCCAAGGAGGTGCCGGCCGCCATCGCCAAGGGCGTTGAGGAGGCCAAGAAGCACTTCTTCAAGGTCCCCCGCATCCAGGGCACCATCCCGCACCCCATCCAGGGTGAGAAGGCTGCCGGCGTCGTGCTGCTCAAGCCCGCGTCGCCCGGTACCGGTGTTATCGCCGGTGGTCCGGTGCGTGCCGTGCTCGAGTGCGCCGGTATCCACGACGTGCTGTCGAAGTCGCTCGGCTCCGACAACGCCATCAACATCGTGCACGCGACCGTGGAGGCCCTGAAGGGCCTGCAGCGTCCCGAGGAGATCGCGGCCCGCCGTGGTCTGCCGCTCGAGGACGTCGCCCCCGCGGCTCTTCTCCGTGCGCGTGCCGGGGCGGGTGCGTAATCATGGCGCAGCTCAAGATTACGCAGGTCAAGTCCTACATCGGCAGCAAGCAGAACCACCGTGACACCCTGCGCTCCCTTGGTCTCAAGGGCATCAACACGCAGGTCGTCAAGGAGGACCGCCCCGAGTTCCGCGGCATGGTGCACACCGTCCGCCACCTCGTGACGGTCGAGGAGGTCGACTGATCATGGCGGAGCAGAACCCGCTCAAGATCCACAACCTCCGTCCCGCCCCGGGCGCCAAGACCGCCAAGACCCGTGTCGGTCGTGGTGAGGCGTCGAAGGGTAAGACGGCCGGTCGTGGTACCAAGGGTACGAAGGCCCGTTACCAGGTTCCGGAGCGCTTCGAGGGTGGCCAGATGCCCCTCCACATGCGCCTTCCGAAGCTGAAGGGCTTCAAGAACCCGTTCAAGACCGAGTACCAGGTCGTGAACCTCGACAAGCTGGCCGCGCTCTACCCCGAGGGTGGCGAGGTCACCGTCGAGGGTCTGGTGGCCAAGGGTGCCGTTCGCAAGAACAGCCTCGTCAAGGTCCTCGGCCAGGGCGAGATCTCCGTGGCGCTGCAGGTGACGGTCGACGCCGTCTCCGGCTCCGCCAAGGAGAAGATCACCGCCGCCGGCGGCACCGTCACCGAGCTCGTCTGAAAGCATCAGGCGTCTCGATGACTTGAGCGATCCCAACCGGGGATACCCACAAATGGGGTATCCCCGGTTGGTCGTTCCAAGGGGGGCGGTCTCGCCGGTAAGGTGGCCTGCGCTGCCCACTTTTACTGAGTGCTTCTTGTGAGGCACTCGGAGCGGCAGTTGACCGTTAGATAAGTCGTCCTATTAGTCGAACCTCAAGACCGTCACCCTTGACGCAGTAGCGCGGGGGTCGCAGGAGGCACCGTGCTCACCGCGTTCGCCCGGGCGTTCAAGACGCCCGACCTGCGCAAGAAGCTGCTCTTCACGCTCGGCATCATCGTGATCTACCGGATCGGTACGCATATCCCGATCCCCGGCGTCGACTACAGGGCCGTCCAGGTCTGTATCGATCAGGCGAGCACCAACACCGGCCTCTTCGGTCTGGTCAACATGTTCAGCGGCGGCGCTCTGCTTCAGATCACCATCTTCGCGCTCGGCATCATGCCGTACATCACGGCGAGCATCATCCTTCAGCTGCTGACCGTAGTGATCCCGCGCCTGGAAGCCCTGAAGAAGGAGGGTCAGGCCGGTACTGCGAAGATCACCCAGTACACGCGGTACCTGACCGTGGCGCTTGCGATCCTCCAGGGCACCGGCCTGGTGGCCACCGCCCGCAGCGGCGCGCTCTTCCAGCGCTGCCAGGTCGCCAACCAGATCGTGCCGGACCAGTCGATCTTCACCACCGTCGTGATGGTCATCACCATGACCGCCGGTACGGCCACCGTCATGTGGCTCGGTGAGCTCATCACCGACCGCGGCATCGGCAACGGCATGTCGATCCTGATGTTCATCTCGATCGCCGCGACCTTCCCGTCCGCGCTGTGGGCCATCAAGGAGGAGGGCTCCCTGGCCGGCGGCTGGATCGAGTTCGGCACCGTGGTCGCCGTCGGCCTCGTGATGATCGGCCTGGTGGTCTTCGTCGAGCAGGCACAGCGTCGTATTCCGGTTCAGTACGCGAAGCGGATGATCGGCCGCCGGTCCTACGGCGGTACGTCGACCTACATTCCGCTGAAGGTCAATCAGGCGGGCATCATCCCTGTGATCTTTGCCTCGTCGCTGCTCTACATCCCGGCGTTGATCGCCCAGTTCTCCGGAGGAGCCTCCGGCTGGAAGGCCTGGATCGAGCGGAACCTCGCGCAGACGGACGCTCCGACGCACATCGTCCTCTACTTCTTCCTGATCATTTTCTTCGCGTTCTTCTACGTGGCCATCTCGTTCAACCCCGAGGAAGTCGCGGACAACATGAAGAAGTATGGTGGCTTCATCCCGGGCATCCGGGCTGGCCGACCGACCGCTGAGTACCTTTCGTACGTGCTCAACCGGATCACCTGGCCGGGCTCGCTGTACTTGGGCCTGATCGCTCTCGTGCCGACGATGGCGTTGGCTGGTTTCGGGGCAAACCAGAACTTCCCGTTCGGCGGGACCAGCATCCTGATCATCGTGGGTGTCGGTCTCGAGACGGTGAAGCAGATCGAGAGCCAGCTCCAGCAGCGCAATTACGAAGGGTTCCTCCGCTAATGCGTATCGTCCTCGTCGGGCCGCCGGGTGCCGGTAAGGGAACGCAGGCCGCGTTCCTCGCCAAGAACCTGTCGATCCCGCACATCTCCACGGGCGACCTGTTCCGGGCCAACATCAGCCAGCAGACGGAACTCGGGAAACTCGCGAAGTCCTACATGGACGCGGGCAACCTGGTGCCGGACGAGGTCACCATCGGGATGGCCAAGGACCGCATGGAGAAGCCGGACGCCGAGAACGGCTTCCTGCTGGACGGCTTCCCGCGCAACGTGTCCCAGGCCGAGGCGCTCGACGAGATGCTCCAGTCCGAGAGCATGAAGCTGGACGCGGTGCTGGACCTCGAGGTCCCCGAGGAAGAGGTCGTCAAGCGGATCGCCGGGCGGCGCATCTGCCGCAAGGACTCCAGCCACGTCTTCCACGTCACGTACAGCCGGCCGAAGGCCGAGGGCGTCTGTGACGCCTGCGGCGGCGAGCTGTACCAGCGTGACGACGACTCGGAGGACACGGTCCGCAAGCGGCTGGAGGTCTACCACACGCAGACCGAGCCGATCATCGACTACTACAAGGCGCAGGGACTGGTCGTCACCATCTCCGCGCTGGGCAAGGTCGAAGAGGTCACGGCTCGCGCCATGGAGGCGCTTCAGCGTGACGAGGACGGCAAGTAGCAGCGCTCTCGGCTCGTACGTAGCTCAGGCCGCGGCTCCCTTTGAGGGGGCCGCGGCTGCTGCGTGGGGTGGGGCGCGCAGGCTCCGCCCTTATGGTTGACACAGTCCCCTCTATCCGGCCCACGAAAGGCGCCCGTCCCCATGGTGCAGATCAAGTCCCCCGAGCAGATCGCCAAGATGCGTGAGGCGGGGCTGGTCGTCGCCGCCATTCACGCGGCCACGCGCGAGGCCGCCGTACCCGGGGCCAGCACCAAGGACCTGGACGAGGTCGCGCGCAAGGTGCTCGCCGAGCACGGTGCGAAGTCGAACTTCCTCGGCTACGGCGGGTTCCCCGCGACGATCTGCACCTCCGTGAACGACGTCGTCGTCCACGGCATCCCGTCCGAGGACGTCGTCCTCAAGGACGGGGACATCATCTCCATCGACTGCGGCGCCATCATCGACGGCTGGCACGGCGACGCCGCGTACACCGCCTTCGTGGGCTCCGGCCACGCCCCGGAGCTGGTCGAGCTCTCCCGGGTGACCGAGGAGTCGATGTGGGCCGGCATCGCGGCGATGAAGCAGGGGAACCGGCTCGTCGACGTCTCCCGTGCCATCGAGACGTACATCCGCCGGCAGCCGAAGCCGGGTGGCGGCAAGTACGGGATCGTCGAGGACTACGGCGGTCATGGCATCGGTACCGAGATGCACATGGACCCGCATCTGCTGAACTACGTCGACCGGCGACGGGGGAAGGGGCCGAAGCTGGTGCCCGGGTTCTGCCTCGCGATCGAGCCGATGGTCTCGCTGGGGACGCCCAAGACCGAGGTGCTCTCGGACGACTGGACGGTGATCACGACCGACGGCACGTGGTCGTCCCACTGGGAGCACTCGGTGGCGCTCACGGAGGAGGGGCCGCTGGTGCTTACGTCTCCCGACGGGGGCAAGGCGAAGCTGGCGGAGCTGGGGATCGTTGCGGCACCGGATCCCCTGGGCTGAGTTCGCCTACGGGGAGGGTGGCCCTGCCGTATTGCGGCTGCCGCCGCGTCGTGGCTCGTCGCGCGGTTCCCCGCGCCCCCTTCGGCGTCGCCTTTCCCGGCGCTTAAAGATCTGCCCGTCGGGGCAGGATCTCTCGATTCGTCTTTCAGGGTGTGCTGACGTAGACTGACTCGTCGGCTCTCGTGCACCCGCATGTCCGCATGCGCCCGTAAGGGAACGCAGGGGAGTCGATCAAGGTAGTCGATTCGAAGGGCGAAGCGTGGCCAAGAAGCAAGGTGCCATCGAGATCGAGGGCACTGTCGTCGAGTCTCTGCCGAACGCCATGTTCAAGGTCGAGCTCCAGAACGGCCACCAGGTCCTGGCACACATCAGCGGCAAGATGCGTATGCACTACATCCGCATCCTCCCTGACGACCGGGTCGTGGTGGAGCTGTCTCCGTACGACCTGACGCGTGGCCGGATCGTCTACCGGTACAAGTAGATCTTGCCCGCGCCCCGGGACCTCCCTGGGCGATGGCACTGACCCGGAGAACCTCACCCAATGAAGGTCAAGCCGAGCGTCAAGAAGATCTGCGACAAGTGCAGGGTGATCCGCCGTCACGGTCGGGTCATGGTCATCTGCGAGAACCCGCGCCACAAGCAGCGCCAGGGCTGACGCACGACCGATCCCTCTGCATCCATCGCAGAGATTCGCGCGACGCAAGCTGAATATGTTCATACGCAGAACCCAGGAGAACGATCGTTCGCCTGACACCCCCGGTTCGGAGGCCGGGGACTCAGTTCGTACCTCGTACGGCGGCTGGGAGTCGGTTCTGCGGAAGACCTCCGAAGATCACCAGGAGCCATTGAATGGCACGCGTTTCCGGTGTTGACATCCCGCGCGACAAGCGCGTGGAGGTTGCCCTCACCTACGTGTTCGGCATCGGCCGGACCCTTTCGCAGCAGACGCTGGCCGCCACCGGCGTCGACCCGAACACCCGCGTTCGCGACCTCTCCGAGGAGCAGCTCGTCGCGATCCGCGAGTACGTGGACAACAACATCAGGACCGAGGGTGACCTCCGTCGTGAGATCCAGGCCGACATCCGCCGCAAGGTCGAGATCGGTTGCTACCAGGGTCTGCGTCACCGTCGCGGCCTGCCCGTCCGCGGTCAGCGCACCAGCACGAACGCCCGTACCCGCAAGGGCCCGCGTCGCGCCATCGCCGGCAAGAAGAAGCCGGGCAAGAAGTAGTCCTCAGCGGACAACGCTTCATCAGCGGTCTTCGCTGTAGGACCGACCACCTCCCCGTAGGAGTTTGTAGATGCCCCCCAAGGGTCGTCAGGGCGCTGCCAAGAAGGTGCGCCGCAAGGAAAAGAAGAACGTCGCTCACGGCCACGCGCACATCAAGAGCACGTTCAACAACACGATCGTCTCCATCACGGACCCGTCCGGCAACGTGATCTCCTGGGCCTCCGCCGGCCACGTCGGCTTCAAGGGCTCCCGGAAGTCCACGCCGTTCGCCGCGCAGATGGCCGCCGAGTCGGCTGCCCGCCGCGCCCAGGAGCACGGCATGCGCAAGGTCGACGTGTTCGTGAAGGGTCCGGGTTCCGGTCGTGAGACCGCGATCCGTTCGCTCCAGGCCACGGGCCTCGAGGTCGGCTCCATCCAGGACGTCACCCCGACCCCGCACAACGGCTGCCGCCCGCCGAAGCGTCGTCGCGTCTGACACCGGCGCTTCAAGGGCTTGCTGCGCCTCCGGGCTTTTCGGCCGGGGGTGTGGGGGTTGTCCCCCACATGTAACAGCCGGGCGGTACGGCACCGTAAAGGGGCCGTATCGCCCGTACCCTTGCAGTACCCGCACTTTTCACAGGTGCGGTTTCCGTCGGGCGTCAAATAGCGGGCGTCCACGAGAGAAGGATCTGATCCACACATGCTGATCGCTCAGCGTCCCTCGTTGACCGAAGAGGTCGTCGACGAGTTCCGCTCCCGGTTCGTGATCGAGCCGCTGGAGCCGGGCTTCGGTTACACCCTCGGAAACTCCCTCCGCCGGACCCTCCTGTCCTCGATCCCGGGTGCGGCGGTCACGTCCATCCGCATCGACGGCGTGCTGCACGAGTTCACCACCGTGCCGGGCGTCAAGGAGGACGTCACCGACCTGATCCTCAACATCAAGCAGCTGGTCGTCTCCTCGGAGCACGACGAGCCCGTCGTGATGTACCTGCGCAAGCAGGGCCCGGGTCTGGTCACCGCCGCCGACATCGCGCCCCCGGCCGGTGTCGAGGTGCACAACCCCGACCTCGTCCTCGCCACGCTCAACGGCAAGGGCAAGCTGGAGATGGAGCT
>CBFGZZ010000348.1:0-9428 GCA_965653385.1 uncultured Streptomyces sp.
CCGCCGCCCCCGGACGACTGCCCCGGCCCGCGTCAGCCGAAGAACACGCCGACCTCGTCGTACAGCTTCGGATCCACCGTCTTCAGCTTGGCCGTCGCCTCCCCGATCGGGACGCGGACGATGTCGGTGCCGCGCAGGGCGACCATCTTGCCGAAGTCGCCGTCGCGCACGGCCTCGATGGCGTGCAGGCCGAAGCGGGTGGCGAGCCAGCGGTCGAAGGCGCTCGGGGTGCCGCCGCGCTGGATGTGGCCGAGGACCGTCGTACGGGCCTCCTTGCCGGTGCGCTTCTCGATCTCCTTGGCCAGCCATTCGCCGAC
Organism: uncultured Streptomyces sp.; assembly: GCA_965653385.1. Lineage (GTDB taxonomy): Bacteria > Actinomycetota > Actinomycetes > Streptomycetales > Streptomycetaceae > Streptomyces. Next base: position 318 of record CBFGZZ010000348.1, read on the forward strand.
CCCGGAGAGCCGGACGTGCCCGAAGGAGTCCAGCGACTCGTCCTTGAGGACCATGTCGCCGTCCTTCGGCATGGCGCCCTCGGCGACGACCACGATCGGGGCGTACGACGCCTTGAAGCGGGAGGTGATCCAGGCGCAGACCTTGTCGACGTCGAAGCGCTGCTCGGGGATGAGGATGACGTTGGCGCCGCCGGCCAGCCCGGAGTGGATGGCGATCCAGCCGGCGTGACGGCCCATCACCTCGCAGACCAGGACGCGCATATGGGACTCGGCGGTGGTGTGCAGCCGGTCGATCGCCTCGGTCGCGATACCGACGGCGGTGTCGAAGCCGAAGGTGTAGTCGGTGGCGGACAGGTCGTTGTCGATCGTCTTGGGTACGCCGACGCAGGGCACGCCGTACTCGTCGAAGAGGCGGGCGGCGACGCCGAGGGTGTCCTCGCCGCCGATCGCGATGAGCGCCTCGACCTCCTGCTTGGCGAGGTTCTCCTTGATGCGCCGGATGCCGTCCTCCTGCTTGAGGGGGTTGGTGCGCGAGGAGCCGAGGATGGTGCCGCCGCGGGGCAGGATGCCGCGCACGACGGGGATGTCGAGACGGATGGTGTCGTTCTCGAGCGGACCTCGCCAGCCGTCCCGGAAGCCGACGAAGTCATAGCCGTACTCCTGCACGCCCTTGCGGACGACGGCCCGGATGACGGCGTTGAGACCGGGGCAGTCGCCGCCTCCGGTCAGTACTCCGACCCGCATGGAAATGTCCCTTCGCCGCGGTTGCCTGGTGAGGCCACGCTAATGGTGATCCAGGTCACAACGGGATGGGTCGGAACGGCAATTCCGGTGAACCGCCGGGTGTTTGGTTTACGCGCCGTCAATCGGACGGCCGTTGGATCACTCGTCGTCGAGGCCGCGCTCTATCGCGTACCGCACCAGCTCCACGCGGTTGTGCAGCTGGAGTTTGCCGAGGGTGTTCTGCACGTGGTTCTGGACCGTGCGGTGGGAGATGACCAGGCGTTCGGCGATCTGCTTGTAGCTCAGGCCCTTGGCGACGAGCCGCAACACCTCGGTCTCGCGCTCGGTGAGCTGCGGGGCCTTCGGCTGGTCGGCGTCGGGGGCGGCGGGCCCCGGGTCGGAGGCGAGGCGGCGGTACTCGCCGAGGACCAGACCGGCCAGGCCCGGCGTGAACACGGGGTCGCCGACGGCCGTACGGCGCACCGCGTCGAGGAGTTCCTCCGTCGAGGCCGACTTCAGCAGATAGCCGGTGGCGCCCGACTTCACGGCCTCCAGGACGTCGGCGTGCTCGCCGCTCGCGGAGAGCACCAGGACGCGGAGGGCGGGGTTGTGGGCCACCAGTTCCTTGCAGACCTGGACGCCGGGCTTGGCGGGCAGGTTGAGGTCCAGGACGAGGACATCGGGGGCGGCGGCCTTGGCGCGGCGGACGGCCTGGTCGCCGTCGCCCGCCGTGGCCACCACGTCGAGACCGGACTCCGCCAGGTCGCGGGCGACCGCGTCGCGCCACATGGGGTGGTCGTCGACCACCATGACCTTGATCGGGTCCTGCTGTCCGTCCTGCCCGTGCGCGGTGTCCGTCATCGCTGCTCCGCCTTCCCCCGTGAAGCGCTGTCGGCCTTCGGTACCTTCAGTTCCACTTCGGTGCCCTGGCCCGGCACCGAGATCAGCTCGGCGCTGCCGCCGAGGTCCCGCAGCCGCCCCCGGATCGACAGAGCGACACCGAGGCGCCCCTCGCCCTCGGCCTGGGCGAGCCGGCCCTCGGGGATGCCGGGTCCGTCGTCCCGTACGGTGACGATCACCTCGTCGGGCTCGTCCTCGACGAGGATCCACGCACGCGCGTGCTCCCCCGCGTGCTTGCGGACGTTGTCCAGGGCCGCGCCCACGGCCGCGGCCAGCTCCCGCGCGGCGGCCGGGGCCAGCGTCACGGGCGCGCCGGGCTCGGCGAGACTGACCTTGGCTCCGGCGTAGGGGGCGAGCAGCGCGCGCAGATCGACGGGACCGGTGGAGTCGTCGGGCTCCTCCACGGCGACCACGACGGCCCCCTCGGCGGCGTCGTCCGACACGCGCGACACCGGCACCAGGCCGCCCGAGACCAGCGTGCGCAGCGCGACCTCCTGCTCGCCGGCCATCCGGCCCAGCTCGGCCGCCTCACCGCCGATCACGGCGCCGCGCCGCTGCACCATCGCCAGCACCTGGAGCACGCCGTCGTGGATGTCCCGCGCGAGCCGCTCCCGCTCCCGGGTCGCCGCCTCGATCTCCAGGGCTCGGGCCAGGGTACGCTCGGAGGCGCGGGCCACCTCGACGACGTAGCCGATGGCGATGGACGCGATCCAGACCAGCAGCACCATGTGGACGGTGTCGCGGGTCGGTACGCCGGAGCGGTGGACCAGGTTGGCGGCGGCGACCAGCGTGGAGGCGAAGGCGGCCCAGCGCCAGCCGCCCTTGATGGCGAACGCGAGCACGGCGCCCGCGGTCCATATGGACGGCAGGGTCGGGGACCCGGCGTCGATCCGCGCGGGTGTCTCGGCGAGCCGGGTGAGCAGGATGCCGGCCAGGGCGATGGTGAGGTCGGCGGCGAGGAAGCGCTTGGTGCAGCTCGCGGCGTTCGCCACCCGGGGCAGGGTGGCCAGGGTCCACACGGCCAGTACGGCGTAGTAGGCGATGGCCACCCAGGGGCGGGCGATCTCGTCGTAGGCGCTGATGAACAGCCCGATCGCGTACACCATGGTCAGCACCCGGTAGCCGGCGAGCGCCCGCCACAGCGGCTGCTCGACCGACATCCTCATGACCCGCTCGCGCTTGGCCATTGCCCCCACCCCATGTTTTCGAGTCGCCCGCCCGGACTGCCCTGCCAGGCCCCGAGCGCTCCTCGTCCGCCTACTTCGGCTTCTTCGCCTGTTCCTTCTTCGACTGTTCCTTCTCGGCCTTCGCGGCATCCGCGATCTGCCGCTTGGCGGCCGTCGCGTACATGTCGACGTACTCCTGGCCGGAGAGCTTCATGATCTCGTACATGACCTCGTCGGTCAGCGCGCGGAGCACGAAGCGGTCGTGCTCCATGCCCTGGTACCGGCTGAAGTCCAGGGGCTCGCCGATCCGGATGCCCGGCCGCATGAGCTTGGGCATGACCTGGCCGGGCGGCTGGATCTTCTCCGTGTCGATCATGGCGACCGGGATGACCGGCGCTCCGGTGGCGAGCGCCACGCGCGCGAGGCCGCCGGGCTTGCCCCGGTAGAGCCGCCCGTCGGGCGAGCGCGTGCCCTCCGGATAGATACCGAACAGCTCACCGCGCTCCAGCACCTCTATGCCGCTCTTGATGGCCGCCTCGCCCGCCCCTCGCGCCCCGGAGCGGTCGACGGGCAGCTGGCCGACGCCCTTGAAGAACGCGGCCGTCATCCGGCCTTTGACGCCGGGCGTCGTGAAGTACTCGGCCTTCGCGATGAAGGTCACCTTGCGGTCCAGGACCGCGGGCAGGAAGAACGAGTCGGAAAACGAGAGGTGGTTGCTCGCGAGGATCGCGGCGCCCTCGGCCGGAATGTTCTCCAGGCCTTCCACCCAGGGCCGGAAGGCGACCTTCAACGGTCCCCCGATGGCCACCTTCATCGCGCCGTACAACAACCGAGTGCCTCCTGTGTCTGTCGATCAGACCTTAACCCGGAGCACTGTCAATGAGTCCGACGACCCTGGTCGGTGTCAGTGCGGTCGCGTACGGTGAACCACACCTGGCTGTAACGTCCGTCCTTCTCACGAACAGGAGACCGTAAGGTGCCGGTCCTTCCTGGAGCCGAGCCGTACCGCCGCGAGGGCGGGGAGACCGGGGTCCTCCTCTGCCACGGCTTCACCGGTTCCCCCCAGTCGCTGCGTCCCTGGGCGGCGTATCTCGCCGAGCACGGGCACACCGTCTCGCTGCCGCTGCTGCCCGGCCACGGCACGCGCTGGGAGGACATGCGACTCACCGGCTGGCAGGACTGGTACGCCGAGGTGGACCGCGAGCTGCGCAATCTGCGCGACCGCTGCGCCCGGGTCTTCGTGGCCGGCCTCTCCATGGGCGGCACCCTGGCCCTGCGGCTCGCCGCCAAGCACGGGGAGGGCGTCGCGGGCGTGCTGGTCGTCAACCCGGCGAACAAGGTGCACGGCCTGTCCGCGTACACCCTGCCGGTCTCCCGCCACTTCGTCCGTACGGCGCCCGGCATCGTGAGCGACATCGCCAAGGAGGGCGGCGTCGAGATCGGGTACGACCGGGTGCCGCTGCACGCGGCCCACTCGCTGCGCAACTTCTTCCGGCTGGTCGACGGCGAGTTGCCGCAGGTCACCCAGCCGCTGCTGCTTCTGCGCAGCGCCCAGGACCACACGGTGCCGGCGGCGGACTCGGCCCGGATCCTGAGTCGGGTGTCGTCCACGGACGTAACGGAGATCGTGCTGGAACAGAGCTATCACGTGGCGACGTTGGACCATGACGCGGACCGGATCTTCGAGCAGAGCATCGGCTTCATCGACCGGCTCGTGACCGGCGTCGGCAGAGAAGGGACGACTGCACGTGGCTGAGCACGACTCCGACCGCGAGAGGCGTGAGGACCGCGACGATCGCGAGCCGGAAGAGCAGCACGTCCCGTTCGACGAGGACGCCGCCTGGGCCGCGATCGTCGCCGGATACGGCGACGAGCCGCCGGACCCGCCGGGCTCGAAGCCGTTCAAGTCGGTGGAGGACCTGGCGCTGCTGGAGTCCGACACCAACGACGGCACGAACGGCGCGACGAACGACGGGACGGACGGCGATCGCAAGCCCGAGAAGGGCGAGAAGCCCGAGAAGGGCGACAACGGCGCGAAGGCCAAGCAGGCCGACGAGCCCACGGGCGACCGGGAGGACAAGCCGGTCAAGCCGCTGGGCAGCTCCGTCTCCTTCGCGCCCGGCGTCGGCCCGCGCGACTACAGCGTGCCCGAGCCCTCCGAGGAGGACTTCGACGCGGACGACGAAGGCCACTTCGTCCCGCCGGAGCCACCGCCGCTGCCCGCCGCCGACGCGACCGCGAAGTTCGCCTGGCTCGGGGTGATCGGCGGACCGATCCTGCTGCTGCTCGCCGTCCTGCTCGGCTGGGACATGACGTGGTGGCTGGCGACGCTGTGCATCGGCGGGTTCCTGGGCGGGTTCGCCACGCTGGTGATGCGGATGAGGACGGACGACGAGGACGACGAGGATCCCGGTCGGGGCGCGGTCGTCTAGGACGCTCTAGGACGCCGGTACTTTGAGGGCGGCCAGGACCGGAAGGTGGTCCGTGGCCGCCCTCAGGTCTGTCTCCGTCACGCCGGAGAGGCCCACGGGCACTCCGCAGCCGAGCACCTCGACGCCCTTGGTGGCGAAGATCGCGTCGATACGCTGGTGCGGGTCGGCCGGGGTCGAGGTGTACTCGGCGCCCCAGGGAGCGGTGGCCCAGCAGTCCTGGAGGTCGTCGGCCATGCGGCGGAAGGTGCGGCCGGCGGGGCGTTCGTTCAGGTCGCCGCCCGCGACGGCGTGCTCCACTCCCATCCCGGCGAGCCGGTCGAGCAGCATGCCGCCCTGCTCGTGGCGCTCGTCCTTCTGCAAGGACAGATGGCAGCTGAGGACGCCCAGGCGGGCGGCGCCGAAACGGACCACTGCCGTGGCGAAGCCGCGCCTGTGGAGGCCGGGGGTGAGGGGGAGGAGTACGTCCTCCGTGCGTTCGACCGTGGCCCGCAGGTTGCACAGGACGGCTGGTCCTGCTGCCGTGGCGCCGCCGGTGAGGATGACGAGGTTCGCCGCGCGGGCCAGGCGGGAGAGTTTCTTGCGCCAGCGGAAGAAACGGGGGGCTTCCTGGATGAGGACCAGGTCGGGGTCGCAGGCGGTGATGACACGGGCCAGGGCGGCTGTGTCGTCGCGCATGGAGCGGATGTTGTAGCTGAGGACGCGGATGAGGGCTGAACCGTCGGGGTCTGTGCGGGACTCAGGGAGCAGCGCCATGTGGATCAATGTACGCCCAATGGGTCGGGGCGCGAGGATCGTTGGCGACTGCCGGTTCGTCGTGGCTGATCGCGCAGTTCCCCGCGCCCCCAGGGGGTTGGCCCCACCGTCCCTCTACATGATCGGGTCGGGCTCCCGGGCAAGGTCCGCCGCGCCCACCAGGCCCGCCTTGTTGCCCAGCTGGGCGGCGATGACGTCGGCGACCGGGCGCCAGTTGCCGCCGACGAGCCAGCGCTTGTAGGACTTGCGGATGGGGTCGAGGACCAGTTCGCCCTCGTCCGAGAGGCCGCCGCCGACGATGAAGGCCGACGGGTCGAAGAGAGAGGCCAGGTCGGCGAGGCCGGCGCCGGCCCAGCGGGCGAGTTCGCGGTAGGAGTCGACGGCGACCGGGTCGCCCTGGCGGGCGGCCATGGAGATGTGCTTGCCCTCGATGCCGTCGGGGGTGCCGTCGCCCAGGCCGAGCAGGACCTCGGCGTTCTCGGGGGTGGCGTTGGCGCGCTGCTTGGCGTATCTGACCAGGGCGCGGCCGGAGGCGTACTGCTCCCAGCAGCCCTGCGAGCCGCAGCCGCACAGCAGGCCGTCGGGGACCATGCGGATGTGGCCGAACTCGGCGGCGACGCCGTAGTGGCCGCGGCGCAGCTTGTTGCCGATGATGATGCCGCCGCCGAGGCCGGTGCCCAGCGTGATGCAGATGACGTTGCGGTGGCCCTTGCCGGCGCCGAATTTGTACTCGCCCCAGGCGGCGGCGTTGGCGTCGTTCTCCACGACGACCGGGAGACCGACGCGGGCCTCGACCTTCTCCTTCAGCGGCTCGTTGCGCCAGTCGATGTTCGGGGCGAAGTACACCTCCGAGCGCTGGCGGTTGACGTAACCGGCCGCACCGATACCCACGCCGACGATCTCGTGCCCGGCGCGCGCGCCCTCCACCGCGGAGGCAATGGCGTCCACGATGGCCTCGGGCGTGCCCGGGGTCGGCACCTTGTGGGTCGAGAGGATGTTGCCTTCCTCGTCGACCACGCCGGCCGCGATCTTCGTGCCGCCGATGTCGACGCCGATGGTGAGTCCCATGAATCCCTCAGTTTCGGTCGAGCCCCGCTACGGCCAACCGTACCCGAGGCCCTGCCGTCGGGGCCCCGTCGTCCGCCCGGCGGACGGGGTCGGCCGACGGTTCTGGATCCGGGGGAATCAGTCCAGGTCGATGCGTTCTCCGGGACCGGCGTCGTCGCCTCGGTCGGGGCGGTCCGGGCGCTCGTCCAGGTCGTGCCCGCCGGTCTCCCGGGTGGTCCAGCGCCGTTCCTGGGCCTGGACCGCGGAGCGGTAGGCGGCGAGGAGTTCGCTGCCGGCCGCGGCGAGGTGGTCGAAGACGTCCGGGTTGCGCTCTATGACGGGCTCGACGGCCGCCTTGGCCTGCTCGACGACCTGCTTGACCACCTGCTGGGCGGCGGGTCCGGCGACCGCGCCGAGCAGCGGGGACTGGAGGGTGGACAGCTTGTCCGCGACGGCGTCGACGAGCTTGCGCAGTTCCTCTGCGGCGGCGCCCGGCTGCGGACCGTACTGGGCGCGGCGGCGCTCCTTCTCCTGCGCGAGGTCCTCGGCGCACGCCGTCGCCCAGGCGTCGGCGTCGGTCGCCCGTGCCTCGTCGATCGCCTCGTGCTCTCCGGCGTCGGACGGGGGGAGCTCTTCGCTCATGACGGACTCCTGACTACGGTTCGTCTCTACGACGTTACCCGAACGGGCGTACCTGCTTCACCGTGCGCCCGGCCAGAGATCCGGGTCCGGCGCGAACCGGATCCGCAGCTCTCCGTCGCGCAGTCCGGCCCCGTCCACCCGGCACCTGCGCAGGGCGGACGGCAGCGGCACGATACGCCGGAACTGCCCCGCGGTGACGACGAGTTCGTCGCCGCGCCGGATGAGGTCGAGTTCATCGCGTACGGCGCCGGGCAGCGGGATGTGCCAGACGAGGACGCCGTCCTCGGCGAGCCGGTCGGTGACGGGCCACTCGACCGTGGACGACGTGTCGTTGACGACGGGCACGGCGAGGTCGGCGAGGTCATGGGTGCCGCGCGGGTCCCGCCCGAGGTGGGCGACACCACGGATGTCGTTGACGTCCTCCCGCCACTCCTCCAGGGTCTTGCGCTGCTGTGCGACGGGCCCGGCGAGCCAGCTGCCCGGTACCGCCTCCGCCTCCGGCAGGACCCGGTTGGCGACCAGCAGGTCGGGGCGCAGTCCCCGCAGGGCGAGGGCGAGCCGGGCGGCCCGTACGGCGTCGGCGCCGCCCGGACCGGGCTCGGCGACCAGCCGTACGACGGTGTCCCGGTCGGCGACGACGGCCTCGACGGCGGCGAGGTCGAGGTCCCAGCGTGCCGCGGTCTCGTACAGCCACTCCGCCGGCATCGGAACCCCGGCCAGCCGCCCCAGCACGGGCCGCAGCGCGCGGGCCGCCTGCCGTTCGGGCGGGAGCAGTCGGCGCAGGTAGCGGCGCAGCTCTTCGGGGAGGGAGAGCAGGGCGAGGGCGTGCGGGGTGGCCGGCAGGTCGACGACGAGGAGGTCGTGCGCCTCGGCCAGCGCGGCGTCCCGCAGTGCCCGCAGCAGCGCGAGTTCCTCGGCGCCGGGCAGCGGAGTGACCTCTTCCGGGTCGAGCCGGGAGGCGCCGAGCAGGTCGAGCGCGGAGGAGGCGCGCTCCTGGAAGGCGGCGAGGTCGTCCCGGAACCCGGTGGCCGCGTCGGGCCGCCACGCGGTGAGGTTCGCCGCGACCTCGCTCGGGGCCGGTCCCGTACTCGCGCCGAGTGCCGCGCCCAGGGTGTCGGTGCGGTCGGCACTCAGGACGAGGGTCCGGGTGCCCTCGCGGGCGGCGGCGAGCGCGGTGGCGGCCGCGACAGTGGTACGGCCGCTGCCGCCGGGGCCGGTGATCAGGATGGTGCGCATGGGGGTGAACCGTAACGGACGTAGGGGTTCAGCCCGGCCGGGGGTGGGTCACGCAGCCCGGCGCTACGCGGTGCCGCGGATTCAGCCCGTCCGGCGTTTGAGGACGAGGCCGTTCAGGCCGATGGGGTCCAGGGGGCGGAGCCCCTTGGCGGGGTCGAAGGGGCGGAGCCCCTTCAAGGGATGGGACGGGTAGGGGCGGCGGGGGCGAAGAA
>CBFGZZ010000349.1:0-9416 GCA_965653385.1 uncultured Streptomyces sp.
CCCCAAGGAGACGTCATGGCACGAGTTCCCTATCTGAGCCGCGAGGACGCGGACGGCGAACATCTTCCTCGCCCTCACCAATGCGCCCACCCAGCTGGACGCCTTCCTCACCTACGCCAACTCGCTGCGGGCCGCCGATCTCAGTCCCAAGTTGCGCGAGCTGGCGATCCTGACCGTGGGTCACGCCACCCGGTCCGTGTACGAGGTCGCGCACCACCAGTCACACGGGCTGGGGGCCGGGCTCACCGAGCAGCAGCTCGCGGCGGTGGCCGACTTCGAGGCGTCCGACCTGTTCGACGAAACGGAGAAGGCGGTCATGCGCCTCGCCCAGGAGTCCACGCTCCAGATCGACGTCTCCGAGGAGACATGGCGCGAGGCCGCCCGCCACCTGACGGACCGGCAGATGGTCGAACTGTCGTTGTCCATCGCCTGGTACAACTCCGGCGTCCGCATCATGGGGCTGCTGGACATCGACCTTGAGGACAACTACCCGAACCCGTTCATCAATTCGTAGCCATCGGCACCGTACGGCCATAAATTCAGGAGTATTTCAATGGCGAAAATGCTCGCTGCTCGACTGCACCGACTCGGTGAGCCGATGTCGGTGGACACGATCGACGTGCCCGCGCCGCGGCCGACCGACGTGCTGGTGCGGGTGAAGGCATGCGGAATCGTGCCGAACATGGCGAATGTGATCAACAACTGGCCCACCTGGTACCCGCACCAGCCGCTGCCCGAGCTCCCCGCGATCTTCGGTCTGGATCCGGCGGGCGTGGTCGAGGCGGTCGGCGAGGCGGTGCTCAACACCAAGCCCGGCGACCGGGTCTACGTGAGCCCGTTGCGATCCTGCGGCAGTTGCCAGGTGTGCCGGGGCGGTGAGCTCAGCCGGTGCCGCTACTTCACCCTGAACGGCTACTTCAGCACGTCACGCGACGGCCAGCGCATCTTCGACCTCTACCCCTACGGCGGGTTCGCCGAATACATGACGGCGCCGCAGTACTCGATCGTCAACATCCCCGACAACATGACGTTCGAGCAGGCCGGCAAGCTCGGCTACATCGGCACCTCCTACGGAGCCCTCAAGCATGCCGCGGCCGGTCCCGGCCAGGTCGCGCTGATCGACGGGATCACCGGCACGCTCGGCGTCGCCTCCACGCTCCTCGCGCTGGCTTCCGGTGTCTCCCGGGTCCTCGGCACGGGTCGCAACGAGGAACTCCTCAAGCGCGTCAAGGAGTTGGCCCCGGACCGGATCGAGGTCATGCGGCTGGGCGAAGGGTCCACCGGTGAGTGGGCGAAGTCCCGCACCGGCGGCGAGGGGGCGGACTTCGTCATCAGCGCGCTCGGTGCCAAAGCCCCGGTGGAGACGATGCTGGACTCCATGCAGGGCGTGCGCCGCGGCGGCAGGGTGGTCAACGTCGGCGGCGTGGCCGACCGGCTGCCCGTTGACGTGAAGTGGCTCATGGACGAGCAGGTCCAGCTGATCGGCTCCAACTGGTTCACCACCGCACAGGGCCAGGAGGTCGCCGACATGGTGGCGACCAGGACGCTGGACCTGTCGTATCTGATCACCAAGCCCTTCCCGCTGGCCGAGGTCAACGAGGCGATCTCGGGACGCGCCGCCGACCTCGACGGCGGATTCGGCAACTACGTCGTGATCCCCTGAACCCGCCGATCCACCCCACACCCACCCCGCGGCGGCCCTGTTCTGCCCTGACGCCGCCGCGGGGTGTCCCAGCAGACGGAGGAGACGATGGAACTGCGCTGGCTGGAGTCGTTCGTCGTCGTCGCGGAGGAACTGCACTTCGCGCGGGCCTCGGACCGGCTGCATCTCGCACCGTCGGCGCTCAGCGCCCAGATCAGAGCCCTGGAGTCACACCTGGGCGTACGGCTCGTCGACCGCGGACGGCGCACCCGGCCCTCCCTGACCAGCGCCGGGCGCCTCTTCCTCGAAGAGGCGCGGCTCACCCTCGCACAGGCCGCACGGGCCGAGTCGGTGGGCCGGCGTGCCGGGCGCGGGGAACTGGGGCACGCCCAGATCGCGTACGTCGCCTCGGCCGCCTTCTCCGGCGTACTGACCGACGTCCTGACCCGCTGCGCGGCCCCCGGCACCGAACTCACCGTGCAGGTCCGCGAGCTGGAGACACCGGCCCAGCTGGAGGCTCTGTCCTGCGGGGACATCGACGTCGGCTTCCTGCGCTGGCGACCGGAGTACCCACCAGAGGTCGCGACCACCTGTCTGCTCACCGAGCAGGTCGTTCTCGCGCTGCCGGCCGCCGCGCCACTGGCGGCGTACGAGGCGGTACCGGCGGCGCGGCTGCGCGACGAGTGCTTCGTGGCCCCGCACTTCGACGAGGAGTACGGCTGCCGTGACCAGATCCTCGAAGTGGCGGAGCAAGGGGGCTTCAGCCCGCGATGCGCTCCCCCGGTGCGGGACTTCATCGCGGCGTTGACGCTGGTGGGCGGCGGTCTCGCGGTGGCCCTCGTCCCCGATTCGCTGCGCCGCGTACGGATCCCGGGAGTGGCGTACCGGCCGCTGGCGGACGTGGCGCTGACGACCCGGCTGGTCGGCGCCTATCGCAAGGGGGAGGCCTCGCCCGCGGTGCGCGGAGTGATCCGCCGCCTCCGGGAAGCCGCCGCCGCCACGGCCACCACCTGAAGCACCGACCGCGGCAGGCGTCCGGCGCGAGCCTGACGCCTCGTCAGCATGCCGTCCGTCACCTGCTCCGGTCAGCCTCGAACCGACGCAGGTTTGTACGCGGATTCCGCACTGTTCAAGCAGGTCAGAGGCTGTTTTCCGGCCTACGCTCAACGCGGCAGCACCCACCGCGGCGGCGTCGGTCGACGGCCGCCCGACGCAGAGGCAGGCGAACAGCACATGACATCGATCAAACACGTGGGCGTCGTAGGCGCGGGGCAGATGGGCCGGGGCATCACCGAGGTGTGCGCCCGGGCAGGACTGCACGTCACGTTGTGCGACGTGACCGAGGACAGGGCCCGGGCCGGTCTGACGGGCGTGGCGGACTCCCTGCTGAAGGCGGAGCTGCGCGGCGCCATCGCGCCCGAGGACCGCGCACACGCCCTTGCCGGGATCTCGGTCACCGACGACCTCTCCCGCCTGTGCGGGGCCGACCTGGTCATCGAGGCGGCCGTCGAGGACGAGCGGGCCAAGACGGCGCTGTTCCGGCAACTGGGCGAGGCGGTCACGGACCCGGCTTCCGTGCTGGCGAGCAACACTTCGTCGATCCCCATCGCGCGGCTCGGCGCCGCGGCCGGGCGCCCGGAAGCGGTGGTCGGCCTGCACTTCTTCAACCCGGTTCCCGTCATGCCGCTCGTCGAGGTCGTCCCCTCTCTGCACACCTCGAAGGCAACGGAACTGCGTGTGCGTGCCTTCGCGAGCGAGATCCTGGGCAAGCAGACGATCGTCGCGCAGGACCGGGCCGGTTTCGTGGTGAACTCCCTGCTGGTTCCCTACCTGTTGGCGGCCGTACGCATGGTCGGCTCCGGCACGGCGACCGCGGAGGACATCGACACGGGGATGACCGCCGGCTGCGCTCACCCCATGGGCCCGCTGCGCCTGGCCGACCTCATCGGGCTGGACACCGTGGCGGCGATCGGCGAGGCACTCTACGAGGAGTACCGGGAACCGCTGTACGCCCCTCCCCCGCTGCTGCGCCGCATGGTCGAATCGGGACTGCTGGGCCGTAAGTCGGGGCAGGGGTTCTTCGAGTACCGGGCGGCCGACTACCGGGCGGCCTGAGGCACGTCAGGAGCTGCCCAGCTCACGCTGTTTCATCGCTGAGCCGGCCGTGACTGTTCGGCGGCCGACGCGAAAGCTCCCGACACCTCTGTGTCTGTGACAGGTGTCGGGAGCCTTCCGCGTCGCAGTCCCCGGCGCCGGCCGAGCGCTCAGTCGGCTTGTTCGGCAAGCGCCTTGATGCCACGCAAGGTGGCCTCGATGTTCGTACGGAGTTCGGCGAGCCGGGAGGCCACGATCTCCTCCTCCAGCTCAGAAGTGCGGTCGATCACGAACTGATCCCGGAAACGGCCCGGCCCGATCCTGACGAACTGCCGCACGCCCGGCGGGCGGCCACTTCCTGGGTCAGCCGGGGGGCCACGGCGAACAGGTCGCCCACCACTGCGTAGTCGGCGAGGTCGAGGATCGGCGCCTCGGGGTCCTTGTTGACCGCGATGATCGTCTTGGAGGTCTGCATCCCGGCGAGGTGCTGGATGGCCCCTGAGATGCCCAGGGCGATGTACAGCTGCGGGGCGACCGACTTGCCGGTCTGCCCCACCTGGAACTGGTGCGGGTAGTAGCCGGCATCGACCGCGGCGCGTGAGGCACCCACCGCTGCACCCAGGGCGTCGGCCAGGTCCTCGACCACCCTGAAGCCGTCCGCCCCGCCGACACCGCGCCCGCCGGAGACGACGACGGTCGCCTCGGTGAGCTCCGGCCGGTCACCCGCGACCACTGCGCGACGGGCGGTGACGCGGGCGGACGCCGCAGGGTCGACCGGCGGCAGGGCGAGCTCCCGCATCCCGGGCTCCACGGGCCGCTCCCCCGGCTCGATGGAGCCCGGCCGCACCGCGATCACCGGCAGACCGTGGGTGACCTGGGCGCGCACGGTGTACGCACCGCCGAAGACGACCTGGGTGGCCACGCCGGACGAGTCCACGTCGACCGCGTCGACAAGCAGCCCGCCGTCCACCCGCGCGGCGAGTCGCCCGGCCACCTCCTTGCCGTCGGGCGTCGCGGAGACGAGAACGGCGGCCGGGGAGGCCGACCGCACCGCGAGTTCCAGGGCGTCGACGGCCGGCGTGGCGAGAAACTCGTCCGCTTCGGCGGATTCGGCCGCGTAGACGATCGTGGCGCCATGGCGGGCGAGGGACGGCTTGAGGCGTGCCGCAGTGCCGGGGCTTCCGACGACGACTGCGGCCGGGTCGCCCAACCGGCTTGCGGCGGCGAGGAGTTCGTAGGTGGACTTGTGGACGCGTTCCCCGTCGTGGTCGACGAGGACGAGGACATCGGGCATGGGTGCCTGCTTCTGTCGTGCTGCTGGGGAGGGGCGGTTCAGACGAGCTTCTGGGCGATCAGGTATTCGACGAGCTGCCGGCCCGCCGAGCCGTCGTCCATGACACGGATCCCGGCGGCCCGCGCCGGACGCGGCACGGCCTCCAACACACGGGTGCGGGTCAGGAGGAACCCGGCACCGTCCGCGTCGGGGAACAGGTCGTCGAGGTCGACCGTTTCGACCGGCTTCTTCTTGGCGGCCATGATCCCCTTGAAGGAGGGGTAGCGCGGTTCGTTGATCTTCTCGGTGACGCTTACGAGCGCGGGCAGCGGTGCGTCGAGCGTGGCCTCACCGTTGTCGGTCTCGCGCTCCGCGCGCACCCGTCCCGTGTCCACGGTCAGCTCCCGCGCGTGCGTCAGCTGCGGCAGGCCGAGCAGGTCCGCGACGACGGCGGGGACCGCGCTCGCCTGTCCGTCGGTCGTCGCGTTGCCCGCGAGCACCAGGGCGACGTCCTCCACCGTCCGCACGGCGGCCGCCAGCACCTTCGCGGTGGTTACGACATCGGCGCCCTGAAGCCTGTCGTCACAGATGTGGATGCCTCGATCGGCGCCCATGGCCAGGACCTTGCGGATGGCGTCGAGCGCGGTGTCGGGTCCCATGGACACGACGGTGATCTCGGCGCCCACCGCCTCCTTGAGCCTGAGGGCCTCCTCCGCGGCCCGCTCGTTGATCTCGTCCAGGACGAGATCGGCGTTCTCACGGTCAAGGGCGTGGTCGGCCTCGGACAGGGTGCGTTCGGCGGCGGTGTCCGGGACCTGCTTGACGAGTACGACGATGTTCACGGTCGTCTTCCTTCGTGCTTCGGTGGTCAGCGGAACGCCGGATAGCCGGTGATCGCCTGACCGACGACCAGGGTGTGCATCTCGCCAGTGCCTTCGTAGGTGAGGACGGACTCCAGGTTGTTGGCGTGGCGCAGCGGCGAGTACTCCAGGGAGATGCCGCCGGCGCCGAGGATGGTGCGGCACTCCCTCGCGATCGCGATCGCCTCCCGGACGTTGTTCAGCTTGCCGACGCTGATCTGCTCGGGCCGGATGCGGTGCTGGTCCTTCAGACGGCCCAGGTGCAGGGCGAGCAGTGCGGCGCCGCCCAGGGAGACGGTCATGTCGGCGAGCTTCTTCTGGGTGAGCTGGAAGGCGCTGATCGGCTTGTCGAACTGCACACGGGAGTCGGCGTAGTCGATGGCCGCCTGGAGCGAGTCGCGGGCGGCGCCGACCGCGCCGAACAGGATGCCGAAGCGCGCCTCGTTGAGGCAGGACAGGGGGCCGCGCAGGCCCTCGGCGAGCGGCAGCCTTGCGGAGTCCGGCAGCCGGACGTTGTCGAAGTACAGCTCCGAGGTGACGGACGCACGCAGCGACATCTTCTGCTTGATGTCCTGTGTGGTGAAGCCGGGGGTGCCGCTCGGCACGAGGAAGCCGCGGATGCCGTCCTCGGTCTGCGCCCAGACGGTGGCCACATCGGCGATGCCGCCATTGGTGATCCACATCTTGGAGCCGTTCAGGATCCAGTCGTCACCGTCACGGACGGCCCTGGTGCGCATGCCGGCGGGATTGCTGCCGAAGTCGGGCTCGGTCAGGCCGAAGCAGCCGATCGCCTCACCGGCGGCCAGCCGGGGCAGCCACTCCTCCTTCTGCTCCTCGGAGCCCCACTTCCAGATGGAGAACATCGACAGCGAGCCCTGCACGGAGACGAAGCTGCGGAAACCGGAGTCGGCCGCCTCCAGCTCCAGGCAGGCCAGACCATAGCTGACGGCATTGGTACCGGCGCAGCCGTAGCCTTCCAGATGCATGCCGAGCACGCCCAACTTGCCGAGCTCAGGGGCGAGTTCACGGGCGAAGTGGGCGTTCTCGAACCACTCGCCGATGTGCGGGCGCACTCGGTCGGCGAGGAACTTGGCGACGGTGGCCTTGATCTCGCGCTCCTCGTCGGTGAGGACGGAGTCGATGTCGAGCAGGTCGAGGGGATCCTTCAGCGGCTTGCCGTTCATAGGGAGCTCCTTGTCATCAGGGATGGGAAATCGGGTGGTCGGTTCGGTCACGGTGCCGGCGCTACGAGCGGTCGGGTGAGTACGCCACGTCACGCGGAGGTGTCACCGGACCCCTCGGACGAGCCGTGGAAGATCTCCGCGGTGTGCCGGCCCAGGGCGGGCGGGGGCAGGCGGTACTGCGCGGGAGTCCTGCTCAGCGCGATGGGGTGCGCGACCTGGCGGGAGGGCCTGCCTTCCTCCCCGTCGTCCGATGCGGTGGGGAGGTCGACGATGCCGGGCAGGCCGAGCCTGTGGGCGAAGGCGAAGGCCTCGTCGAGCGTGTTGACAGGTCCGGCGGGCACCCCGGCGGCCAGCAGGACGGTCGACCAATGGTCGGCGCCCGCGACGCCGAGCCGCTGGGTCAGGATGGCCCGGAGCTCGGTGCGGTGGGCGACTCGGTCGGCGTTGGTGCGGAAACGGTCGTCGAGAGCGAGGCCGGGGTCTGCGACGGCCTCGGCGAGCGCCGCGAACTGCCGGTCGTTGCCCACCGCGAGGGCGAGCGGTCGGTCGGCGGTGGGAAGGGTCTCGTACGGGGCGATGCTCGGGTGCGCGTTACCCATACGCCCCGGGACGACCCCGGCGACGGCGAACGCCGACGCCTGGTTGACCATGGCCGAGAGCAGCGACCCGAGCAGATTCACCTCGACGAGCTGCCCCTCGCCGGTGGCGTCCCGGTGCCGGAGGGCCGCCAGGATGCCGGTCGAGGCATGCAGTCCGGTGATCACGTCGACGAGGGCCACGCCGGCCTTCACCGGCTCCCCGTGCGCCTCCCCGGTCACACTCATCAGGCCGCCGACGGCCTGCACCAGCAGGTCGTATCCCGGGATCGCCGCGCCCGCGCCGCTGCCGAAACCGCTGATCGAGCAGTAGATCAGCTCCGGGTGCAGCGCACGGAGTTCCTTGTGGCCAAGGCCCAGCCGCTCCATCGTGCCGGGGCGGAAGTTCTCCACCAGCACGTCGGACTCGGCGACCAGGGCGCGTGCCCGCGCGCGGCCGGCCTCCGTGTTCAGGTCGAGGACGACCGACCTCTTGTTGCGGTTGACGCTCAGGAAGTAGGTCGACGTACCGTCGTGGTCCGCCGGCGGGTGCCAGGCCCGGGTGTCGTCCCCGATGCCCGGCCGTTCGACCTTCACCACGTCGGCGCCCAGGTCGGCGAGGAGCATGGTGGCGTAGGGCCCGGCGAGAACCCGGGAGAAGTCAGCGATGCGCAGACCGTCCAGCGCACCCCTTCCCGATGCATCGGGATCGTCGGCCCGTCCGTCCGGCACGTCGTGCTGGTTGCTCACGCACTCTCCTCTTTGATCGTCCCGGCCGACCGTGACTCCGGCCGGGCCGGGTGCTGTCACCACCCGCGGTCCAAGGACGTTGCCCGGTAGGTGAGTTCGACGAGGGGAAGCCCCTGGTCGAGGGGAGGCACGGCCCGCACGACTCGTACCCTCGCCCCGACCGCGACCACGACCGGCTCCGTCCTGGTGACCTGGCAGAGCAGGTTGAAGCCCTCGTCCATCGCGACGTACCACGTGTTGAGCGGAACCTGGCCGATACGGCGAACGAGCACCCCGGCACCGGTGCTGCGCTCCCGTTTGAACGCACTGGCCCCGCAAGCCCGGCAGAACGACCGCCGGTAGGCCGGAGTGCCGCACCAGAGGCACCGCTGGAAGAAGACGTCACGGTGGATCGCCGGCAGGGGCTGCGCAATCGTCGGTGTGGTGTCGGCGGCAGCCGCCTCGGCGTCCCGCCTGATCTCGTTGTGTTCGCGGCTCTCTGTCTGGAGCATCGCGGCCTCCTGCACGCAGTTCGGTGACCGGAAACAGGTGATCGGAATCCGATGTCCTCTTCACCCTGGCCCTGCCGCGGAGGGCCGGTCAACGACGGGTCCGCGCATCTTTGTGCGTGGAAAGCGATTCATCCACCGAGGTCAGAGCGGGTGCTCGGCGCTACGCTGGCATTGCGGTATAGCCTCGAACGAGCGGATCGGCCCCTCTGGAGCGGCAATGGGAGACGAGGGAAATCTCGTGAGAGCGGCCAGCCCCGTGACGGCTCTCGGCACCGAGGACAGAACGCTCGCCGCGACACTCCAGCGCGCGGTACACGAGCTTCAGGCGACCACGGCCACCGCCATGGTCCCTCTGCGGGACGGTCGGACGCTGGCCAATGTCGTCGTGGTGGGGGGCCCTCTGTCGGTCTTCACCGTGGCGGACCGCCACCCGGTCGACGACGACCGATACGCCGGAGCCGTCGCCTATCGCACCGGCCGCCAATGTGTCCGTGTCCGGGGTGAGACACCCCGCGGTGTCCGCCCGGCCATGCCGTTCCCGTATGCC